>NZ_FOWB01000011.1:0-94058 GCF_900115355.1 Pseudobutyrivibrio sp. JW11
CCTCTCAGGTCGGCTACTGATCGTCGCCTTGGTGGGCCGTTACCTCACCAACTAGCTAATCAGACGCGGGTCCATCTTGTACCGAAAAAACTTTTCACACTGCTTCATGCGAAGCTGTGCGCTTATGCGGTATTAGCAGTCGTTTCCAACTGTTGCCCCCCTGTACAAGGTAGGTTACCCACGCGTTACTCACCCGTCCGCCACTCAGTCAACAAATCGTCACCCCGAAGAGATCGTAATAAGTTGCTTCGTTCGACTTGCATGTGTTAAGCACGCCGCCAGCGTTCATCCTGAGCCAGGATCAAACTCTCATGTTTAAAAGAATTTAATTCCGAATCAGTATAAAACTGACTTGTTTACTATAAAGGTTTCGTTTCATTAAGAAACTTAAATGAATTTCAAGGATACATGTTTTATACAAAACTGTATTAATTCAAGGTTTGTTTCACTGTTCAGTTATCAATCTTCGCTTTGTTGTTGCCCTCAGCAGCAACTCGTTTATATTATCACGATGCTGTCTTTTTGTCAACAACTTTTTTATTTATTTTGTGAACTATTTAGGAAATCAAAATTGTTTATACAATTCTTTCAATTCCTTATTTCATTCAGCACTTCGTTTCCCTCAGTGCTCGATTATAATATCACCTAAAATAGGGCGTGTCAACAGAATTTCTGTGTTTTTTTAAAGTAAATCTATTTAACTCAAACGCTCATAATTGTGTGAATTGTACCAATTATTTTATCAATTCTATTTTGACGCCCATATATAGGTCATATAAGCACCTTCATTATCGAGATATAGCATCAACTGCCTCTTTTATATTTGATACGCCAACAACTATAATCCCATCAATATTTTTCACAGAAGGTATATTTGACATAGGCATTATTACCCTCTTAAATCCAAGCTTCTTAGCTTCGTTAACTCGCTGCTCTGCCATTGACACAGATCTAACTTCGCCTGACAAACCTATCTCACCAAATACTATCGTTCCTTCGTCAACAGGTATATCCTTTTCACTAGAATATATAGCAAGTGCTATAGCTAAATCGATTGCTGGTTCATTAATTCTAATTCCACCGGCTATATTCACATAAACGTCTGATCTTCCTAAGAATATACCACATGATCTGTTAGCCTTAGCATCTCTCATTCTTTCAAGTACCGCAACTAACAGATTAACCCTATTGTAATCGCATCCTGTAGCCATTCTTCTAGGAATTTCAAAAGCAGTTTTGCTGACTAATGACTGTATTTCCACAAGAATTGGTCTTGTACCCTCCATTGAGCATGTAACTATAGAACCCGTAGCATTTTCTGGTCTTCCATCCAGCATAACAGCAGAAGGATTCTTAACCTGTTCTAAGCCGGTGTCCCTCATTTCAAAAACGCCTATTTCATTGGTAGATCCAAATCTATTCTTAACTCCACGAAGTATTCTGTAAGAGGCGTGTCTATCTCCTTCAAAATACAAAACAGTATCTACCATATGTTCAAGAACTCTAGGCCCTGCAACAGTACCCTCTTTTGTAACATGTCCGACTATGAAGACAGCTATTCCTTTTCCTTTGGCTATCTCCATTAAGACGCTAGTCGATTCTCTAACCTGTGAAACTGAGCCTGGAGCCGAACCCACTGACTCATTAAACATTGTTTGAATAGAATCGATGATAAGAACTGTAGGCATCTCTCTTTCAACTACAGCTTTTATAGTATCTAGATTTGTTTCACATAATAAATCCAGCTTATCGTTAAACTTGCCAATTCTATCTGCCCTTATTTTTATTTGCTGCAATGATTCCTCACCAGAAACATACATGACATTTACACCAGACAAACAAAGCTTTTGACATGTCTGAAGCAAAAGTGTCGACTTTCCAATACCAGGATCTCCGCCAACTAAAACCATAGAACCAGGAACAATTCCACCGCCTAATACGCGGTTAAACTCCTCGATATTTGTAGATATTCTCTGTTCATTAGAGGCAGTAACATCGATAATCTTTGTTGGCTTAACATCCGATACTTTTGCTCTACTTTTAACAGATGTCTTATCTATGACCTCTTCTACTAAAGAATTCCACGCACCACATGATGGGCATTTTCCAGCCCACTTTGATGTTTCATTCCCACATTCCTGGCAGAAGAATACTGAAACCTTTTTATTTGCCATAATATATCTCCTTCTATAAATAAAAAAATCTTCCCACATTTATTTGTGGGAAGATAATAGTTTAAATTACGGTATTAAACTCTACTAACCTGAACTGTTACTGCAACTCCTGGATCAAGCTCAACTGAAAGATTAAGCTTACCGCCAAGATTGGTCTTCATCTGACCTGCACTTGCGCCATTAACAGTAATATCATAGCTAGTCTCTGGTTCAAGCTCCAAAGTAATCATTGCATCTTCTTTGCCCTCAACTGTAAACGAAACAGAATCAGAAGTACAATTGAACTTTTCTACAGCTGTACCAGGTACAGATTCATAAACAAACATCCCATTACGTTCTAACTTAGTGATATCTGAAAATGTCTTAACCTTGTACAAATCTCCGTCGTGCTTGTAGTCTTCGAGCTTCTTCTTATCAGCTAATGTATAATCCCCAAAGCTGATAGTTCCGTCTGCTTCACTGCGAATCAACTCACTAATCACAGCCATTTTTATTCCTCCTGTAGCCACTGCTTACCTGCAGATTGTCTTATTCTGATTATAACAAAGGAATATCATTTTAACAACAAGACCCACAAATTATTATTAGCATTTTTCAAAAACCACTACGTCTTTTTTAACCTTTGCTTTTACTGAATCAGATGGCTTTATTTTGCCTGCTAAAATATCCTCTGCCATTACATCCTCAAGAGCCGTCTGTATCTTTCTACGAATTGGACGAGCGCCATATTTAGGATCAAATGCTTTATCTACAATCCAAGTCTTAACTGATGCTGGAATTGTAACTGTAATATCCATCTGCTCTTTGCATCTAACAATAAATTGTTTAACCTGCAAACCAGCAATTTCTTTCATATCATCCTTTGTAAGGGCTCTAAATACGATTGTTTCATCAATACGATTCAAGAATTCTGGCTTAAAGATTCTCTTTACCTCTTCCATTACACCATTCTTCATAAACTCGTAGTCTTTGCTAGCATCCTCTTTTGATGCAAAACCGAGCTTTTTAGGCTCTATAATCGCCTGCGCGCCAGCATTACTTGTCATGATAATAATAGTATTCTTAAAGTCTACCTTTCGTCCCTGAGAATCTGTAACATGGCCATCATCCAAAATCTGTAAAAGAACATTGAATACATCAGGATGTGCCTTTTCAATCTCATCAAAAAGGATTACTGAATATGGATTGCGACGAACCTTTTCTGATAGCTGGCCGCCTTCCTCATAGCCAACATATCCTGGAGGTGATCCAATCATCTTTGAGACTGAATGCTTCTCCATATATTCACTCATATCAACTCTAATCATAGATGATTCGTTGCCAAATACAGCCTCTGCCAAGGCTTTTGAAATTTCTGTTTTACCAACACCTGTTGGGCCAAGGAATAAGAACGAACCAATTGGTCTGCCCTTTTCTTTAAGTCCCACTCTACCTCTACGAACTGCTCTAGCAACTGCAGAAACGGCCTCTTCTTGACCTACGACACGCTTATGTAAAATGCTTTCGATTTTACGAAGTCGAACTGACTCCTGTTCTGTTAATTTAGAAACAGGAATCTTTGTCCATAATGCCACAACCTTTGCAACATCATTTTCTGTAAGAACAACAGGCTTTGACTTAGAGCGTCTGTTAAGCTTCTTTTGCTCCGCTTCCTTCTTTAAGATAAGCTCATCTTTTTCTTTTTTAATTGAACTAGCAAGAGCAATATCGCCATTAATAATAGCGTTCTCCATGTCTTCAGAAAGCTGTTCAATTTGTTTATCTAAACTGTCATCTTTTGTAATTTTCTTTACGTCATTAAGCTTAATAGCAGCAGCTGCTTCATCCATCAAATCAATTGCTTTATCTGGCAAGAATCTATCTGCTATATAGCGTTCTGAAAGGTGTACACATGCCTCAACAGCTTCGTCCGGAATTGTAATCCCGTGGTGCTCTTCATATAAGTGTCTTACACCTTTAAGAATGTCAATTGTTTCCTCTGTAGAAGGTTCTTCTACCATAACAGGCTGGAAACGTCTTTCTAATGCAGCATCTTTCTCTACGTATTTACGATATTCATTAATAGTAGTAGCTCCAAGAATTTGAATCTCGCCACGAGCCATAGCTGGTTTTAAAATATTAGATGCATCGATAGCACCTTCAGCTCCACCAGCGCCTATTAATGTATGAATCTCGTCTATGAATAAAAGGATATTGCCCTCTTCAATAACTTCCGCAATAACCTTTTTTATTCTCTCTTCGAATTCGCCACGGTATTTTGAACCAGCAACCATTCCTGACAAATCAAGGGAAAGTACCCTTAAATCCTTTACAGAATCAGGAACATTACCGTCAACAATTCTTTCTGCTAAGCCTTCAACAATGGCAGTTTTACCAACACCAGGCTCACCAATAAGACAAGGATTATTCTTTCCTCGTCTAGATAGTATTTGAATTACACGCTGAATCTCTGAATCTCTACCAACTATAGGATCCAGTTCTCCTTCTTCAGCAAGCTCTGTTAAATCTCTAGAAAACTGATCTAAATAAGATGCTTCATTTTTGCGAGAGCGACCGCTGTTAATAGCCTGCATCTCTTCTTTGTATACAACCCCCTCTGCGCCCATACCGGCAACTAATTCGGAGAATAGTTTGTGAGGGTTGATATCCAGCGAATTAAGCAGACGTGCACCAGAGCAATCCTGCATGCGAATCATAGCAAGTAAAAGATGCTCTGTTCCTATAGTCTTAGAATTGCATTTAGCTGCTTCTTCGCTGGCATGTTCCAATAATTGTTCCATTTTAGGTGTGTAGCCATCTCTTTCCTGAATGGCAATCTCACCGCCTGGAGAAATAAGCTCCTCCACAAGCTTAAGTAACGCTGCTTTATCTACACCATTAGAATTCAAAACCTTGGCAGCAAGTGAGTTCTCCTGCTCAATAATAGAAATAAGGAGATGCTCAGTACCAACATAGCTATGCTGCAATGACTTTGAAAGCTTTGATGCCCCTGTAATTGCACGTTTTGCTTGTCTTGAATATTCCATATTTTTGCTCCTTTTATAGGTCATTTAAATCCATCATATTAAGACTAGATGCTCTACGAGCCTCGTATGACTCTGACTCAAATCTTGACTTAGAGAAATCTCTGTCGTCATCTTCGTCATCTTCATCATAATCATCGTACTCTTCTTCATCATCGTCATCGTACTCTTCTTCTTCGTACTCTTCGTCGTCGTACTCGTCATCTTCTTCGCCACGATCTTTTCCGCCAAAAACAATAGAACGAGGCAATCTGCGAGAAGATTTTGTAGGCGCCTTAGCAAATACATCGCCATCGAAATCATCGTCGTCACCATGACCTCTAATAGCTTTATTAATAATAATAAATAATAGTACAACACAAAGGACTATAAGCCCCATGATGATTTTGCGATATAAGTTGAGTTTTTCTACATATAAATTATTGTCGGTAGATGTTTCTGTTTCCTCTACCTCTTCGGTAGTATCAGTAGATGCTGAAGTAGAAAGTGCTGATTCATCAACTCTTGAAACAGTCTTATATGTGCTGTCGTATACAAACCAACCAGAAGCACCATCCTGGTTTGTACCGTAAACATAGAAAAACTCTGCTCCATCGATTGTGTATGCAGTAGCTGTGCCACCATTTACATCAAGTGTAGTTGCTGTAAAAGCAGATGTAGGTGCTGAACCATTGTCACTAACAATAACGTAGCTATCTGCTGTACCAAGCATTAAGAAAGGTGAAACAGTACCTGCTTCTGCATTATAAAGATAGAAAACACCTGAACCTGATGTGTTATCAGCTGGCTTTAAGTAAAGCAATGTAAGACTACCATTTGTTGGCTCGCTATATGTGCTTGAACCAATTGTAACAGTTGTCTTTGAAAAGCCTGCTGGCATATCAGAATCAGAAAATCTCTCTGAAACAACATATGCAACACCATCGATATCAAATCCACCGTCGGAGTTAAGAGTACCTACTCCGCTTGCAGATGTAGTAGCTGCTGGAGTTTCCTCTGTAGTTTCTTCTGTAGTCTCAGTATTCTCTTCTACTGTCTCTTCTGTTGTAGTTGTTTCTTCTGTAGTAGATTCACTAGCTGTGCTTGTAGATGAAGAGCTTGATGAGCCTCCGATAGTAAGTGTTGTACTGCTACCTGAATTTGCAGATGAAGAAACTATAATAGAAGCTGTTCCTTCTGCCGCTGCAGAAAATACGATATCTCCGGATTTGCCAGAGAAAGAAACTGCATTGCCCTCTGATGTGTAACCTGAAACACTGCAGCTAGAAAGAGAAAGCATGCTAGCTGTGTATTTAACAGTGATTGTGCCGCTTTCTGTGGCGGTTATAGAAACTGTAATAGAATCGCCAACTGATGCAGAACTTTTAGAAACATTAATAGTGGTAGTTCCCTGTGCCATTGCAACAATATTAAACGCAAAAACCATTACAGCTATAGCTGCAAAGCTAACTGCTCTTTTAAACAATTTATTCATAATCAATTACCTTCCTTAAAAACCCAGTGTACATCATATCGGTGAAAAAGCCTTTTTCACTAATATAAATACACTATATATAGATACTTTAATTATAGGTAACCCCCAATACATAGTCAACAATTTCTGCAAAGTAAAAAGAGCCATATTGAGCTAGAAAGCCCTGAGAATGAGCCTATTACTCCGCCTGCATTACTACTAGAAATGTGGATATCAAATATAAATAATAAGAAGAAAATAATGCCAACTGCAACAATAAACGAAATAGCTGCCAGCGATACAATTAATTCTTTATCAAGTTTCTTTTTCATAAAAAATACCTCCTGAATCATCTTATGTATAAGATAATATCAGAAGGTGTGTACATATTTATGGACTTCTAGCTTTCAAACATTTCAGCTACAAGTTCTAGATTCTTTCTAATAGGAAGATGCTGTGGGCAAATATGCTCACATTTACCACATTTGATGCAATCGCTAGCCTTACCAAAGTTAGCAGTAAGACGCTCATAGTATTCACGTTGAATAGTAAATCCTTTATCCTTTGATTCCTGTTTTTCTGCGTTATACAATGAGAAATACTTTGGAATAGGGATATTCATAGGGCAACCATCTACGCAATAAGCACATGCTGTACATGGAATTGCAATAGCACCGTTAATAATATCTCTTGCCATAAACACAAGCTTCTGCTCTTCCTCTGTAAGAGGTTTGAAATCAGCCATATAGCCTGTGTTATCAAGAAGCATCTGCTCACTTCCCATTCCAGAAAGAACCATCTTTACATTTGGAAGAGACGCTGCAAAACGAATAGCCCATGATGGAATTGAAGCATTTGCATCGTAATTCTTAAACAAATCCGTTACTGCATCAGGTACATTTGCCAAAGTACCGCCTTTGACCGGCTCCATAACAACTACTGGCTTATTATGCTTTACACAAACCTCGTAGCATTTTCTTGATTGAATAGCTTCGCTTTCCCAATCAAGGTAGTTTATCTGAAGCTGGACAAATTCAACCTCTGGATGCTCTGTGAGAATCCTATCTAAAAGCTCAGCTCTATCGTGATAAGAAAAGCCCATATGCTTAACAAGGCCCGCTTCTTTTTTCTTAGCTAGCCATTCAAAACTGCCAAGCTCTGTGTATTTTTTATAATGTCCCTCTCCTACATCGTGGATAAGGTAATAATCAAAATATGAAACACCAGTCTTTTCCAATTGCTTGTTGAAAATTTCATCCATCTCTTCTGCTTTATTGAAGAATCCAGCATGAAGTTTATCAGCAAGAGTAAATTTATCTCTAGGATATCTATCTACCAATGCTTCTTTTGTGGCATTTTCAGACTTAAATCCGCAATACATCCAAGCAGTATCAAAATATGTAAATCCTCTTTCAATAAAGGTATCAACCATCTTTTTAAGAGTCTCTACATCAATTGAATCCTCTTTATTTGGATCTAATCTTGGTAAACGCATTAAACCAAAACCGAGTTTCTTAGTATTATCCCCAAATATATTTGCCATTAGTCCTCTCCTTTCAATTGTGCAAAATCTATTTACATAATACTCCACATTCCCTATAGTTAGTCAATAGAAACTCTGATATTCACTTTCAATAAAAAAAGCTAGCTCTGTAATTAGAGCTAGCTTTTGAATGTCTATATTCTTCTTATACTGCTAAGAAGAACTTGATAAGGAAAAGTACTGAGATTACATATGTAAGAGCAGATACTTCCTTTGCCTTGCCTGTGAATACCTTGATTACTGTGTAAGAAATCATTGCAAGACCAATACCATGTCCGATTGAACCTGAAATAGGCATAGCAATAAGCATGATAGTAACTGGTACACATACTGAAAGGTCATCAAAGTTTACCTTCTTAAGACCTGTCATCATAAGAACACCAACATAGATGAGTGCTGCTGATGTTGCAGCTGCTGGAATGATTGCTGCGATAGGTGCAAGGAAAATGCAAAGAAGGAATGCAATACCGCATGTAAGTGCTGTAAGACCTGTACGTCCTCCTGCCTCAACTCCTGAAGCTGACTCGATAAATGTTGTAACTGTTGATGTACCTGTGCAAGCACCGAAAAGTGTTCCGATAGAATCTGAAAGAAGAGCTTCCTTCATGTTTGGCATATTGCCTTCTCTATCAACCATACCTGCACGAGAAGCTGTACCTACTAATGTTCCAATTGTATCGAACATATCAATGATACAGAATGTGATAACAAGCGTTACTGCTGTAAACCACCCCATCTGAGTTAGACCAGCAAAATTAAACTTAAAGAGTGTTGTTGTAGCCATATCACCAAATGCAGGAACAAATGATGCTGTTGCAAGTGATGCAAAAGGATTCTGGCCAAGTACGAAGAAATCGCCAATCCAGTAAATTACTGATGCAGCAAGCATACCAATAATAACTGAAGCCTTAACGCCCTTTGATGCAAGAACTACAATAATAAATAAACCAACAAACATTGTAATAACAGAAAGAACCATTACTGGGTAAGCATCTGTCATTGTCTGCTTAGCGTATGAAGCTGTAAGAGCTCCGAAGAAATCTTTCATTGCAAAATACTGATTGAAGTTTGAATCTGCAATGTAAACATTTGAACCAAAACCAATGTTAAGAAGCATAAGTCCAATAGCTGGTGAAATACCAAGACGAATGCCAAGTGGAATTGCATCTACAATCTTTTCACGAATATTGAGAAGTGAAAGGATAAAGAATACAATACCTTCGATAAGAATGATGCAAAGCATTGCCTGGAATGACTCTACATATCCCATACCAGTCATAGCAACAAGGTTGCCGATTACAATAGCCATGAATGAGTTAAGTCCCATACCTGGAGCAAGACAGAAAGGCTTATTTGCAAGGAAAGCCATAACAAACATAGCGACCGCTGATGAAATACATGTGGCAAGGAATACACCATTCCAAAGTGCCTGACCGCCTGCACCGTAACCAGTAAGAAGGTTTGGATTCAAGGCAATGATATAAGCCATTGTCATGAATGTGGTGAGACCAGCGATGATTTCTGTCCTTACAGAAGTGTTGTTCTCTTTGAGTTTAAATCTTTTCTCTAACATTTTTTTCTCCTTTATATAAAAAATTTATAGGGAACTACTTCAAGCTTGCTTTGATAAACGCAGCAAACAATGGATGTGGCTTATTTGGGCGGCTCTTAAACTCAGGATGGAATTGTACACCTACATGGAATTTGTTTGCTGAAACTTCAATTGCTTCAACAACTTCATCATTAGGTGAAGTACCTGAAATTGTGAGACCTTTTTCTGTCATAAGCTCACGGTATTGATTATTAAACTCGAATCTATGTCTATGGCGCTCAGAAATATTTTCTGAACCATATGCTTCATATAATTTAGTATTTTTTTGAACTGCACAAGGATATGCTCCAAGGCGCATTGTTCCGCCCTTTCTAAGAACAGCCATCTGCTCTTCCATAAGGTCGATTACGCAATTCTTTCCTGTGCTATTAAACTCACGAGAATTGGCATCCTCAAGACCGCAAACATTTCTTGCAAACTCAATTGCAGCAACCTGCATACCTAAGCAAATGCCAAGATAAGGAATATCATTTTCACGTGCGAACTGGCAAGCAGCTATCTTTCCTTCTACTCCTCTATCGCCAAATCCTCCTGGTACAAGAATTCCATCAACACCACCTAAAACATCTTTTACATTGTCTTTTGTGATTGTTTCAGAATCAACCCATTCGATTTCAACGTGAGCACTGTTTGCATATCCGCCGTGGTATAATGCTTCGCGAACTGATAAATAAGCATCATGAAGTGCAACGTACTTACCAACAATAGCAATTTTTGTCACCTTCTTCAAGCCTTTTATATTATCTACCATTTTTTCCCATTCTTCAATCTCTGGAGAATGATTTTCTAAACCAAGTTCACGACATACCACATCATCAAGACCATACTTGTGCATCATAAGAGGTGCTTCATATAAGCAATCAAGGGTATCATTCTCAATTACGCAGTCCTTCTTTACATTACAGAATAGCGAAATCTTATCCTTAATAGACTGCTCAAGTGGATGATCAACACGGCAAACAATAATATTTGGCGAAATACCAAGAGACTGTAGCTCCTTAACTGAATGCTGTGTTGGCTTTGATTTATGTTCTTCTGAGCCTGAAAGCCATGGAACTAAAGTTACATGAATAAATAAGCAGTTTTCACGTCCTTTTTCAAGAGATACCTGGCGGATAGCCTCGAGGAAAGGCTGTGACTCTATATCGCCTGTTGTTCCACCAATTTCTGTAATCAAAACATCACAATCAGATGTTTCTGCACCCATGTAGATAAATCTCTTAATTTCCTCAGTAATGTGTGGAATAACCTGAACAGTCTGGCCTAAATACTCACCTTTACGCTCGCGATTAAGAACATTCCAATATACTTTTCCTGAAGTAAGATTTGAATATTTGTTAAGGCTTTCATCAATAAAGCGCTCGTAATGTCCAAGATCAAGATCTGTCTCCGCTCCATCATCTGTAACGAAAACCTCACCATGCTGATATGGGCTCATTGTACCTGGATCAACATTCATATAAGGATCAAGTTTTTGTGAAGCAACCTTATAGCCTCTCATTTTTAATAAACGTCCTAATGACGCTGCTGTAATACCTTTTCCTAAACCTGATACTACACCACCTGTAACAAATACATGCTTTGTCATCTTAAACTCCTTCGTATTTCTTTATAATATCTTTAGCAATTTCGACGCGAGATTTTCTCATGTCCATTGCTTGTTTCTCTATAATTTTATGAGCTTCCTCTTCTGAAACATCACTATTAACAATCAGAAGCAGCTTCGCCCTAGATATGATTTTCATATCCTCTAACTTTTGTTCCAGTTTTGCACTTTCCTTATGAGCCATGCTAATACGCCTCTGTGCAACTCTGGCAAGTTTCAATGCCTGCCAAAATAATTGCTTATTTATAGGCTTTGAAACAGTTATAATACCGTAATCTTCAACGTGTTCTGCAACTTCGTCAATAAATTCTGCTTTAACAAACAATATAACCTGGCAATTATTTTTTTCAGCAATATCAATTGCTAAGTCTTCACCAGAACTATTATCTATAGGACCATTGATAATACATATATCAAAATCGTAGTCCAAAATAGCTCTTTTTGCCCGAGGTCCATTGTCAGTTGCAACCACATCTACAATTCCATTCTCTTTAAGAAAGGATTTGTAAAACAGAGTTCCTTTTTCGTTGTTGCAGACAATCAATGCCCTTTCCATAAAACCTCTCCAAATTAAATATAAGATTTTATGATGTCAATATATCGCTGAGCCACATCGCTGAAAGATGACTTAGTGATAAACTCACTATTCTCAGCGCACTCGATAGCTTCCTCAATGGAAAGTGGTAGCATTTCCAAATAAGCAGATCTATCTTCGGTTAAAAATCTAGAATTGACTTCTAATGCAGGTGGAAGCTTTTCCTTATTTTTGATTCCTGCAAGACCGGCCTGTAAAATAATTGCACTTGCTAAATATGGATTGATACAAGAATCTGGAGAACGAAGTATAAAATGATCTCTCTTGCCATTAATTTCAGGAACTCTAAATAATCTAGAGTTGTTTTGCGAAGACCATGTAATATACTTAGGCGCCTCAGCCATTCCAAATCTGTTATAGGAATCTCTTCTACAGTTAAGGAATAAAGTAATATCCCTCATTCTATTAAGAATACCTGCCATAAAGCTTTCTGAGAAATCCTCATCAGATGTTTGGAGATTTACATTCCCTTTGTAATTTGCCATCTTGATATGTAAACCATTACCAGGTGCATCTTCCAATGGAAGTGGATCAAATGATGCATAAACACCATTTCTAGCTGCAATGTTTTCTACTACGTTTTTGTAGGTCACAAGATTGTCAGCTGTTGTAAGAACATCGGCAGACATGAAATCAATCTCATTTTGACCTGGCCCCCTCTCATGATGAGATGTTTGTGGGATGATTCCCATTTCTTCCAAGGTAAGACAAATTTCTCTTCGAATGTTTTCCCCTTTATCACTTGGCGCAACATCAAGATATCCACCATTATCAAATGGTTCTTTAGTTGGATTTCCATCTTCATCTGTTTTAAATAGATAAAACTCAGATTTAAGACCCATACGAGTACTAAATCCTGCTTTCTCACATTCATTAAGGGTTTCTTTTAAGAAATTGCGATAATCGTAAGTAAATGGTGTGCCATCTGCAAGCACTACATCACAATACATACGAACAACTCGTCCTGATTGTGGACGCCAAGGCAAAATATGAAGTGTATCAGGATCTGGTTTAAGGAATAAATCCTGACTATCCCCATCATGGTAGCCTAAAATAAGAAAGGAGTCGAAATTCACGCCTTCTTCAAAGGCGTGTCTCAACTCCTGTGGCATTATAGATATGTTTTTTTGTGTACCGTATAGGTCACAAAAGGCTAGACGTATAAATTTTACGTCGTTTTCTTCAACGAAATCGATGATATCTTCTACTGATAGATTTGACATGCTCCCTCCAAAATAAAAAAAGCGTTTTTTTTTTGGAAAAACCTTTCCTAAAAAAAATACGCTCAATTACTCTGAAATATTACAACAGCATTATTCATTTGTAAAGAAAAATTTTTATAAATTTTTGATTGTATAAAATATAATTGTCTTTTAATCGAATAACATTTTTAAGATTTTGTTTATTGTATATTTGCTTATCTACATTTATAATACGTAATGTTGCAAAAATATTATATTAATAAGAAAGAATTATTATTATATGGAAAACAAATTATTCAAATTAGGCATCGATATAGGCTCCACAACAGTTAAAATTGCGGTGCTTGACGATGATAACAATCTTTTATTTTCTGATTATCAGAGACACTTTGCTAACATTCAGCAAACTCTCACTGATTTATTAACTCAAGCCAAGTCTAAGCTTGGTCAGATTCAAGTTCGTCCAATGATTACTGGCTCAGGCGGACTTACTCTTGCTAAGCACCTTGGTGTTGAATTTGTACAGGAAGTTATAGCTGTTTCTACTTCCCTCACTCACTATGCTCCACAGACAGATGTAGCAATCGAGCTTGGTGGCGAGGATGCTAAAATCATTTATTTCGAAAATGGTAATGTTGAGCAGCGTATGAACGGTATCTGTGCTGGTGGTACAGGTTCTTTCATCGATCAGATGGCTTCTTTGCTTCAGACAGATGCTACAGGCCTTAATACATATGCTAAGGACTACAAAGCTATCTATCCAATCGCTGCACGTTGCGGTGTATTTGCAAAGACAGATATTCAGCCACTTATCAATGAAGGTGCTTCAAAAGAAGACTTATCTGCTTCTATTTTCCAGGCAGTAGTTAACCAGACTATCTCAGGTCTTGCATGTGGTAAGCCAATTCGCGGCCACGTTGCATTCCTCGGTGGTCCTCTTCACTTCTTGGACCAGCTCAGAGAAGCATTTATTCGTACACTTAAATTAGATGATGAGCATGCTATCTTGCTTGATAACTCTCATCTTTTTGCTGCTATTGGTTCTGCACTTAACTCAAAGGAAGATCAGAACGTACCTATGGACGAGCTTATCGATAAGCTTTCACAGGGAATAAAGATGGACTTTGAGGTTGCCAGACTAGAGCCTTTATTCGAGGGCGAGGACGATTTCAGAGCCTTCAAGGACAGACACGCTAAGGCTGAGGTTAAGAAGGGCGATTTAGCTAATTATCATGGTAATGTTTACCTTGGTATCGATGCTGGTTCAACAACTACAAAGCTTGCTGTTGTAGGTGATGATGGCACACTTCTTTACTCATTCTACTCAAGTAATAACGGTAGCCCACTTGCTACTTCACTTAAAGCTTTAAAAGAGATTTACTCTATCATGCCTGAGGATACACATATCGTACACTCATGCTCTACAGGTTATGGTGAAGCATTACTCAAGGCTGCTTTACAGCTTGATGATGGCGAAGTAGAGACTATTGCCCACTACTATGCTGCTGCCTTCTTCAATCCAGAGGTAGACTGCATCCTTGATATTGGTGGACAGGATATGAAATGCATCCGTATCAAGAATGGCGTAGTTGATAGCGTACAACTTAACGAAGCATGTTCTTCTGGTTGTGGATCATTCATCGAGACTTTCGCAAAATCCCTTGATTTCACAGTTCAGGATTTTGCAGAGGAAGCTCTCTTTGCTCTCAACCCAATCGACCTTGGTACACGTTGTACCGTATTTATGAATTCAAAGGTAAAGCAGGCACAGAAGGAAGGCGCTTCAGTTGCAGATATTTCTTCAGGTCTTGCTTACTCAGTTATAAAGAACGCACTCTTCAAGGTTATCAAGCTTTCTGATGCTTCAGAGCTCGGCAAGAACATCGTTGTTCAGGGTGGTACATTCTACAATGATGCTGTTCTTCGTTCCCTTGAAAAGGTAGCAGGTGTAAATGTAGTTCGTCCTGATATTGCAGGTATCATGGGTGCCTTTGGTTGTGCCCTTATCGCTAAGGAACGTTACGAAGAAAATCCTACTACAACTACACTTGGCATTGATGAGATTAACAATCTTACATTTGATACAAAGCTTACTCGTTGCCAGGGTTGTGTGAACCACTGCTTACTTACAATCAATAGATTCTCAGGCGGACGTTCATTCATCACAGGTAACAGATGCGAAAAGGGTGCAGGCGGTGTTAAGAATAAAGAGAACATCCCTAACCTTTACGAATACAAATACAACAGATTATTTGATTACGAGCCACTTTCAGAGGAAGAGGCAACTCGAGGTACAGTTGGTATTCCACGTGTCCTTAACCTATATGAGAATTACCCATTCTGGGCTACATTCTTCAAGGCTCTGAAATTCAGAGTAGTTCTCTCTCCTCGTTCAAACCGTAAGGTTTACGAAATGGGTATCGAGTCAATCCCATCAGAGTCAGAGTGCTACCCAGCAAAGATGGCACACGGTCATGTTCAGTGGCTTATTAACGAAGGCAATGTGGATTTCATTTACTATCCATGTATTCCATACGAGAGAAATGAGTTTCCTGATTCAAACAATCACTACAACTGTCCTATCGTTACATCTTATGCTGAAAATATTAAGAACAATGTAGATGAAATAACAACTGGCAAGGTTCGTTTCTTAAATCCATTTATGGCATTCTCTTCAGAAGAGATTCTTACAACTCAGCTTGAGAAAGTATTCAAGGAAGAGTTTGATATCTCAGCTAGCGAAGTAAAGGCCGCTGCACATGCTGCATGGCTTGAGCAGGAGCATTTCAGAAATGATATGTATGCAAAGGGACAGGAAGTTCTTAAGTATCTAGAAGAGACAGGAAAGCATGGTATCGTTCTTGCAGGACGTCCATACCACGTAGACCCAGAGATTAACCACGGTATTCCAGAGCTTATCAACAGCTATGGCATTGCAGTACTTACTGAGGATTCTATTTCAGACCTTGGTGAGGTTGAGCGTCCTCTTATCGTTATGGACCAGTGGATGTTCCACTCACGTATGTACTCAGCTGCCAACTATGTTAAAAAGCACGACAACCTTGATTTAATCCAGCTCAACTCATTTGGTTGTGGTCTTGATGCCGTTACAACTGATCAGGTAGCTGATATCCTTACTCAGTCTGGTAAGATTTACACTTGCCTTAAGATTGATGAGGTTAACAACCTTGGTGCCGCACGTATCAGAGTTCGTTCTCTTCTTGCTGCACTTCGTGTTAAGAAAAAGAAAAAACAGGAACGTGAAATCGTACCTGCAAACTATAACCGTATCGTATTTACGGAGGAAATGAAGAAGAATTACACAATCCTCTGCCCACAGATGTCGCCAATCCACTTTGATTTGATTGAGCCTGCATTCAATGCAGCTGGTTACAACCTGGTGATTCCTGATATTCCTACACGTACATGTGTAGATGTGGGACTTAAGTATGTAAACAACGATGCTTGCTACCCTTCACTTATGGTAATCGGTCAGCTTATGGCTGCTATCGATACAGGCGAGTTTGATATGAGCCGCACAGCACTTCTCATCTCTCAGACAGGTGGTGGATGCCGTGCATCAAACTACATCGGATTCATTCGTAGAGCTCTTGCAAAGGCAGGATATCCTGATGTACCAGTTATTTCATTAAACCTTAATGGATTCGAGCCAAACCCTGGATTCAAGCTTACACCAAGCCTTATCCAGCACGGACTTTACGCTCTTACTTTTGGCGATATCTTACTTCGCTGTGTTTATAGAGTACGTCCTTATGAAGCAGTTCCTGGCTCAACAAACGAGCTTCACGATAAGTGGAGAAAGAAGGTTGTAGAGTTTGTATCTAACACAAAGATACTCTCTCATGGCAAGTTTAAGAGAATGTGTCGCGAAATGATTCGTGATTTCGATAACCTTCCTATCATCGAAGGTCTTAAGAAAGCTCGTGTTGGTATCGTAGGAGAAATCCTTGTTAAGTTCCTTCCAGCAGCTAACAATCAGCTTGCTGAATTACTTGAGCAGGAAGGTGCCGAAGCAGTTGTTCCAGATCTTACAGACTTCCTTCTTTACAGTTTCTACAATGCAAACTTTAAGGAAGAAAACCTTGGTGCAAGCCGCAAGACTAAGTTCTATTGCAACATGGGAATTAAATTCTTTGAATGGCTCAGAAGTGCTGCCAGAGATGAGTTTAACAAGTCTAAGAGATTTACTGCTCCAGCATACATTACTGATACTGCAGCAAACGCAAAGGAAATCGTATCAATCGGTAACCAGACTGGTGAGGGATGGTTCCTTACAGGTGAAATGCTTGAGCTTATTGAAACAGGTGCAAGCAACATCGTTTGTATCCAGCCTTTCGGATGCTTGCCAAACCACGTAGTTGGTAAGGGTGTAATTAAACGTATTCGTCACGAACACCCAGAAGCAAATATCGTTGCTATCGACTACGATCCAGGTGCATCTGAAGTTAACCAGCTCAACCGTATTAAGCTTATGCTTTCTACAGCAAATAAAAACTTGGCTAAGGCTGAGTAATATAGCAAAAGCCAGCTCATATGAGCTGGCTTTTATTAATCTTATATATTCGAAACAACTACTCTAAATTCATATGGCTTTAGGAAGAAGTTTTCTCTCTCTGATTCTTCATAATTACTAAATGCTATATTATCCCCATAGAATTCTACAGCCTTGTTAAAGTTGGTAAGGTTGCAATAAATGTATAATCTTTCATGTGTAGATTCTCTAGTAAAAATGTACACATCACATGGCGATGCTACTCTTCTATAATTTCCATCCTGAAGTGCCTCTGAATTCTTTCGGAATTCAATCATACTCTTATAGAAGTTTAAGATGCTATTATCATCTCTAAGCTCTGTCTCAACATTAATAAATGATTTATTAGCATTGATTTTTAGCCAAGGCGTGCCTGTGGTAAAACCTGCATTATCGCTGGCATCCCACTGCACTGGAGTTCTTGCATTATCCCTAGTGGTTTGAAGGATCAATTTGCGGCGGATAGAATGTACCAACAACATCTTTTTCAATGACTGATTTATATTGTAGGATTCTATATCTTTAAGCTCTCTGAGGCCTTTAAAATCGCCATTTGTCATGCCGATTTCCTCACCCTCGTATATAAAAGGAACTCCTCGAAGGCTAAGATTTAAACCACATAATAGTTTCGCACTTTTTTCCCAATATTTACCTACGTTACCAAAATGATTAACAGAACGAATCTGATCATGGTTCTCCAAATAATTGGCTGGGACCTCCAATGCAGTCTGCCACTTATCCAAGATTTTAATAAGTCTGCTTGGTTTAAATCCCTTTTTAAACCATTTTATTCCGTAATTATCAACATCCATGTGTTCAAAGAAGAACACTGCATCAAGCTCTTTACGATTTTCATCACTTAAAAGCTTGGCATCATCAGGTGTTACAAAAACAGTTTCACCAACTATAAATGTCTTGTATTTGCTCCACACTTCCTCGTTAAAACGCTTTAATAATTCATGGCATCCATCAGTGTTTAGATAGTGTTCCTTACCTGTTAAAGCAAAACGTTTTTTGCCATTCTCCAAAGATTCTTTATATATAATATTTATTACATCACATCTAAATCCAGCTACCCCTTTGTCTAGCCAAAAGCGCATAATATCTGTGATCTCATCAAATACTTCAGGATTTTGCCAATTTAAATCCGGTTGTTTTTTGCTAAAAAGGTGTAAGTAATAATCACCCTTTTCGGTTTTTGACCATGCTCGACCACCAAAGAAAGAACCCCAGTTGTTTGGATAGCCGCTTCCTACACCCTCTCTAAAATAATAGTAGTTTCGATATTTATCATCTCCTGCCAAAGCCTTTTGAAACCATTCGTGCTCATCAGAAGTATGATTGATAACCAAATCCATTATTATCTTAATCCCTAGTCTCTTGGCGCGACTAATGAGCCTTTCCATATCTTCCATTGTGCCAAATTCGGGATTGATGTCCTTGTAATCTGAAATGTCATAACCATTGTCATAGCCTGGACTGCGATAAACTGGGCTAAGCCAAATGGCGTCTATACCCAATTCTTTTAGATAATGTAATTTAGAAATAATGCCCGGAATATCGCCTATTCCATCGCCATTACTGTCACAAAATGAGCGTGGATATATCTGATAAACTATAGCATTTTTCCACCATTTCTTTGTACTAGTTGAAGCCATAACTATCCCCCATAGCATTGTGTGTGTTAGATTAATAATAACTAAGTTGACACATTTTTTCAATGATTTATTCACAATTTACACACAAATACGGATGAGTTGCGTGATAATTCAAAATATATTTTACAATATTAAAAAAACGGCAGGCTTATACGCCTACCGTTATAAATCTATGCAAGTTTTCAATCTACTATTTTGTTAATAACATCATGATCTTATTAGATCTTGCAACAAACTCTGTCATAGCTTCTGGTGAAAGTGGTGCATTTGCAATCTTTGCTAAATCATAAAGCTGAGCTGCAAATGTAGGAACATTCTCTGAATCCTTGTTATTAAGGATGTACTTAACTAAGTCATTGTTTGCATTAAGTACAAGTGTCTCAGAAGCTGAACCAAACATGCTCATATCCATGCCGCCCATAGCGTACATTTTCATCATATCCTGCATACGACGGCTCTCTTCTGATACTGTAATCATAGAAGAAAGATCCTTGTTCTTGAACTTTTCAACCTTTACTTCAAGGCCTTCGTTGTTGAGAGCTTTTCTAAATACATCTGTAAGTGTCTCTGTTTCAGACTTAAGCTCGTCCTCAGATGTTTCCTCAACCATAGAATCTGTAACATCAGCATCGATTCTGCAGAACTTGTAGTTTTCATTTCTCTGCTCAAGCTGAGTAATAAATGAAGTATCTATTGCATGATCAAGGATTACAGCATTCATACCCTGCTCTTTGAACATATTGATATACTGGCCCTGCTGTGCAACATCTGTTACATAGTATACAGTCTTTCTTGTATCCTCTGGCTCTTTATTATCATCAGCATCCTTTGTTTCATCAACAACTTCTGCTTCTACCTTTTCGCCATTTTCATCAGTGGCTTTTTCCTCTTCCTTAACAAGTAGCTCTGGAAGAGTGATGTATTTATCATTGATATCCTTGAAGAGGATGTAGTCGTTCATCTTATCGCAGAACTTATTATCCTTTAAGCAGCCAAACTTGATGAATGGAGCAATATCATCCCAATATTTCTCATAAGATTCTTTTTCTGTTTTGCACATACCAGTAAGCTTATCAGCAACCTTTTTAGTAATGTACTCAGAAATCTTTGTAACGAATCCATCATTCTGAAGTGCAGAACGTGATACATTAAGTGGAAGGTCTGGACAATCAATAACACCCTTTAAAAGCATTAAGAACTCAGGAATAACTTCTTTGATGTTATCAGCGATGAATACCTGATTGTTGTAGAGCTTGATTGTACCTTCGATTGAATCATACTCAGTGTTAATCTTAGGGAAGTATAAAATACCCTTAAGGTTAAATGGATAATCCATGTTGAGGTGAATCCAGAAAAGTGGCTCTTTGTAATCATGGAATACATCACGATAAAATGCCTTATATTCTTCCTCTGTACATTCAGATGGATTCTTTGTCCAAAGTGGATGTGTCTCATTCAATGCAACTGGACGCTTTACAATCTTAAGCTTGTCCTTTGCAGGAGAAACCTCTACCTGCTCCTTGGTGCCGTCTTCCTTTTCCTTCTCTTCGAATTTAGCATCCTCATGGATTTCTTCAATAACTTTATCTGTATCGAGCTTGTCAGCTGCATCGATTGTCTCATACTCTTCTGGAGCATCCTTCTTTGAAAGGAAAATCTCTGTAGGCATGAATGAACAGTACTTTTCGATGACCTCGCGAGCTCTGTATTCATTAGCAAACTCGAGGCAATCTTCGTTTAAGAATAATGTGATTTTAGTACCTACCTGGTCCCAATCACCATCGCCCATTTCGAATTCTGTGCCGCCATCGCATTCCCAATGAACTGCTGTAGCGCCATCCTTGTATGAAAGTGTATCGATGTGTACTTCATCAGCTACCATAAATGCAGAATAGAATCCAAGACCAAAGTGACCAATAATCTGATCTGAATCAGCCTTGTCCTTATATTTCTCAAGGAAATCTGTAGCGCCAGAGAAAGCAATTTGATTGATATACTCATCTACTTCATCAGCTGTCATACCAAGACCATTATCAATGAATGTAAGTGTCTTGTCCTCAGGGCTTACGATAACCTGAATCTTTGCCTTATAATCAAGAGGAAGTGAGTACTCACCCATCATATCAAGCTTTTTAAGCTTTGTGATAGCATCACATCCGTTTGAAATAAGCTCTCTATAAAAAATGTCGTGATCTGAGTATAGCCACTTTTTGATCACTGGAAAAATATTTTCACTTGTAATTGATAAACTACCTTTTTTGTTACCCATTTTAATCACTCCTTTGTTAACCTACGTGCAGTTACACTAACAAGCATAATGATTTCTACGCTCAGCAGAAGAATGCTTCGCTTAAGAAATATTATAGCTTGTTAGTTACTGCACTTATTCACTAATGAGTATGATAATACGGGGAAAAATCAAAGTCAATAAAAAATTAGCACTCATATACAATGAGTGCTAATAGTATAATTTTTTATCAAATCAAGTAGTCCTTCATAAGAAGAAATCTCTGCTACCGAGATGTTGTCATACCTAGCTGCTATGGCACGTTTACATGCATTTCCTATTGCAAAAATGTGCTGTGGCATCTTATCTCCTAAAACTTCAGCTCCAAACAATGCATTACTGGCGCTTGTAAACACTGCACCATCATAGGATGATATTTCTTCTAAGTCACTATCAGTAATAGAGACTTCAAGCTTTTCGTTTTTATATACAGGAATCTTGTTTAATGGAATTCTATTATCAAGATTTGCCTCGAAATCCTCTGACATATTTGAAGCGCACAGCCAGTATACTCTACCGCCACTTACTATTTTTTCGCTTATTTTCAGAGCCAAATCTTTGCCATTTTGTGCTTCTGATATCACATCTGCTCTCACCCCAAAAGATTCTAGAGCCGACGCAGTTTTTGCTCCTATGGCAGCTATTTTAACAGGACCAATACTTCTGATGTCTTTTTGGCAAACCTCATATAAATTATAAAAGAAAGCCTTTACACCATTTGCACTGGTAAACACAATGTAATCACTTGGCTGAGTTAATTCTAAGAAACCTAGATCAATTTCTAATGGAACAATCTTTCCACTATCTACAGTGTAAACTTGAGCGCCTAATTGTATCAGCTGCTCTTCCAACTTATTAGTTTTCTCATACGAAAACTTCTCACCGAAACCGTAATTAAATCCTATAATCTTTGGGAGAAAATACCTTTTGCCAAATAATGGGCGCTTTTCAAATAAAGACAGTCTATCTGACATAGCAACCACATCTCCCACCACAATTATAGATGGGGAAACAAGATTAGCCTTTTCAACCAAATCCGATATATCAGCTAAAGTCCCAACACATTTCTTTTGCTTATTAGTGGTAGCATTAGAAATAACTGCCGCTGGAGTCTTCGGAGAACGTCCGGCATTAATTAGCCCTTCTGCTATTTCACCAACATGTGATAACCCCATCAAAAATACAAGGGTAACATCCTCCTCCAGAAGCTGACTGTAATCAATATCCGCAGCCTCATCTTTTCTACTGTGAGCCGTTATAACCTGAAAGCCTTTTGCCAATCCTCTATGTGTAATTGGAATGCCTGCTGCAGAAAGAGCTGCTATAGGTGACGTTACACCAGAAACCACCTCAACATCTACACCTCTCTCTAAAAGGTATAAAGCTTCTTCTCCTCCTCTTCCAAAAACATAACTGTCACCACCTTTTAGGCGAACGACAAGGTTATACTCTTTAGATTTCTCATATAATAGCTCATTTATATTCTCCTGCTTCATGGTATGATTATGATTTTCTTTTCCAACAAAAATCTTCTCACACCCATCAGGTGTCATTTCCAGAAACTTTTTATTAAGGAGTCTGTCGTAAATAACACAGTCTGCTCTTTTTAAGTATTCTGCTCCTTTTAAAGTAAGCAGGCCCCACTCACCTGGACCTGCTCCAACCAAAACTACTTTGTTTAGTTCTGACATTCTATTCCTCCAGCTGTCTTTTTATATCTCTTACAGCCTTATCAATCATTTCTTCTGTAGCTTTTTCTCCTGACACAACAGTCTCTGCTATTTTGCTTCCATCCTCTGTGCCAAACAAAGCCCTAAGCTCATAGCCTGTATCCGTAACACTAGCATATGCCCCTATTGGTAAATGGCAATCGCCACCTATTTTCTTTAGAAATCCTCGCTCTAAATATGTGATATTTCGTATTACTTCATCCGAGAAAGAGTTAACCATCTTCAAAAGCTCTTCATTATCTGCTTTTAGTTCAATAGCCAGTGTGCCTTGAGCTGGTGCGGGAATCATGTCTTGTATACTTACATACTGAGATATTTCCGATTCCAAACCTAAACGTTTTAATCCCGCTGCTGCAAGTACAATTCCATCAAGCTTTGTTCCATCAGGAAGTCCCTCTCTGAGCTTTCTGATTCTAGTGTCTATATTTCCTCTTATTGGGAAGATATTGATATCTGGCCTAAGTGCAAGAAGCTGATACGAGCGTCGCTTGCTACCTGTTGCAACATTAGCTCCCGATGGAAGTTCATCCAATGATTTAGAATCATTCAGAATCAATACATCTCTTGCATCCTCCCTGTCCCAAGGGTCTGCAAAGATAAGCCCTTCCTTCAAAGTATCTGGCATATCCTTCATCGAATGGACCGCCAACTGAATCTCTCCAGATAAAAGTGCCTTTTCAATCTCATCTGTAAAAATTCCCTTGGAGCCCAATGCATCCAAGGGTCTATTTTGATCCAAATCTCCTGTTGTTTTGATTACTACTAATTCATAATCATTTTCAGGAAATCTTTCTTTTAACTTTTCTAATACGTAATTTGACTGTGCTAAGGCTAGCTTTGAGCCACGAGTTCCAATTTTAATATTCATTATTGCTCCTGCGCATTTAGTAATACAATCTTTTTAAATGCTGGAATTAGCTGAGCAGACAAACTAGCTGCCATTACGCAAAGAATAAAATCTGGAATGATTGTTATAAGACAATACTGCACAACAACAACTGCGAATGATACGGCCTCACCAACATATAAATTCTTTATTAAGTAAAAATATACCGCACCTACACTATAATATGCAATAAGACCAATTGAAGCTGGTACAATAAGATATAATAGTTTTTTTGATTGTAGCTTTTCTGTATATAAGCCTATTAAGTATGCTGCAAGAATAAAGCCTAACAAAAAGCCAAAGCCTGGACGTAAAACATATCCTATTCCACCGCCTGCAGCAAACACTGGAACTCCAGCTAATCCAACCAAAATATATGTTAAAACGCTAAGTGCGCCCAACTTCTTTCCTAAAATAAATCCTGCCAAAAGCACAAACAACCACTGGAATGTGAAATGCATTGTGTATAAAGGAAGTGGTATATCTATTTTAATAAATGCTCCAACTGCAATAAGTGCTGCAAATAATCCTACAAATGATATTTCTCTTGATGTTAGTTTCATAATTATTCTCCTAGTAATAGTATTCTTGTGTGTATATTCTTAAATCCTCTTTTTCAACTTCTCCATTTTCAATATGAAAACTGTTGAGCACTGGATAATTTGCCATTAATGATAAAATCATATAACTAGCCTTTGAGTCATATGCTAATTTGATATCCTCCCTAGAAGGTCTAGATGGTGATTCAGGATGGGAATGCCAATTGCCCAGTGGTTTTAAATCTTTTGCTCGCATGTCTTTAATAGCTTTCATCTGATCCTTGGGATCAAGTGTAAAATGATCAGAAGCATGCTCGATGTTTTCTAAATAATAGACCTCCTTAATGCTGATACCATCATCACTCTCTGTACCGGCAATTAAACCACATGCCTCCTCAGGTAAATTCTTTTTTGCATATTCTATCATTTCATCATATAAATGAGAATCCATTCTAATTATTTTCATTTTTAACCTCGAATCTACCTGCTGTTTCCTCACATACTTCCTGCTCATAATCAATAAGCTCTGTGATTGTTGGATTAGCACCACAAACAGGACATTTGCTTGTATCATGTGGAAGCTTAATCTTTCTGAAGTCCTGGTTTACAGCATCGTATGTTAGAAGCTTTCCTGTTAATAAATCACCAACACCAACAATATATTTGATTGCTTCCATTGCCTGAAGCGAACCGATCACGCCGCCCATTGCACCAATAACTCCCGCCTGTTTGCAGGTTGGTACTGCATCTTTTGGTGGTGGATTTTTAAAGACACATCGATAGCATGGTCCTTCCCCAGGGACATAAGTCATAAGCTGTCCTTTAAAGCGAATGATGCCTGCATGACTAAATGGTTTCTTTTCCATAACACACGCATCATTTATAAGAAACTTTGCTGGGAAATTATCAGTACCGTCAATAACAAAATCGTATTCACGAATTAGTTCGCGAATGTTTGTTGAATCCACAAACTTATGATAGGTTTTCACTTCAACATCAGGATTCATGGCGTTCATAGTTTCCTTTGCAGATTTCACCTTTGGCTTACCAATATCTGCAGTACTATGGATAATTTGACGCTGAAGATTTGATAAATCAACTTCATCCGCATCTACGATACCAATTTTACCTACACCTGCTGCGGCAAGATACATCGCTGCTGGTGCACCCAGACCACCTGCCCCGATAATTAGAACACTGGCATTTAAAAGTTTTTTCTGTCCCTTTGCTCCTACTTCTTTAAGGATGATGTGGCGACTGTAGCGTTCAATCTGGTCATCTGTCATTGCCATTAACAGCCACCTCCCATGAAGTAAAGAAACTCAACTGAATCGCCTTCTTTTAGAATAGTAGACTCTTTCTCTTCTGTTGGAACAAACTCATCATTGATTGAAACTGTAACATATTGAGGAGTTTCCACATCCTCAATTTCAATAAGCTCTGGTAATGTCAAACCATCCTTATATTCTTTCTTTTCACCTGCAACTGTGATTGTCATTTCATTATCCTCCAATAAATTAAATATAGTCTTCTAACCATTCAACTAGCTCATCGTACTCTCTTGGACCTACCTGTTTGCCAACAGCCTTTCCCTCTTTAAAAAGAATAAGTGTGGGATTCGCCTTAATTTCATACTCTTCAACAAGCTTTGTATCATAGTTTGTATTAACCTTGAACACATTAAGCTTGCCCTCGTACTCCTCTTCAATATCACAAAGAGTTGGAGCCAACTTTTTGCATGTAATGCATGAATCAGAATAAAAATCCACTACAACTGGCACGTCACTTTCAAGTACCTTTGATTCAAAATCATCTGTATAAATTCTTGTAGCCATACTTACTCCTCCACTTTTCTTACAAACAATGTATATGTTCCATCCTCATTGTCATTAAGCTTTAAAATTTGGTGGCCATCCTCTTTAAATGAACGAGGCACGTTTTGTACTGGCTCGCCATCATTCATGCGGACAGCTAGCACCTGACCGTCATCAAGCTCTTCGATTGCGACCTTGGCAGTAACAAAAGTCAACGGACAAACCTTATCTGTGATATCTACCGCCTCATCATATTCTAATAATTCACTCATACTAAACCTCCAATCCGGCAGTTACGGCTACAAGCCTTAGTATTTCTCCGCTCGACAACACGTCTCGCTTGAGAAATCTAAGAGCTTGCAGCCTACTGCCTCATCTAATAGTTTACTTACCCTGATAAGCCTTATCCAGCACCTCGCGTAAGCCTTCGTCGCCCAGGCGAGTAAGGGTTGCGCGGAAACGTTCTGATGGTTTTGCGTTAGCTTCGAAGTAGTCGATTGCAGCATCTGTTACACGGAAAAGTGTTTCCTTATCACGGATGATTGGAACCAACTCCTCTGCCTTATGAATCTTGTTACCAAATGTTCCACCGAAGGATACGATATATCCTGGTGTGCCTACCCATGCATCTGTAGGACAACTCTTTACGCAACGCGCGCAGTGATTACACTTTGCATTGTCGATTTCAACCTTGCCGTCCTTCATAGTAAGTGCACCTTCTCGGCAAGCCTTTACGCAAACGCCACAGGAAATACAAGCATCTTCCTTGTATTCTACGGTCATGCCGCCCTTTACACCCACATCATTTTCCTCTGCCTTAAGACAGTTGTTTTGGCATCCAGTTACGCCAAACTTAAACTTGTGAGGTAACTCTCTACCAAAATATCTATCATTAAGCTCCTGGGCCAATGTATATGTATCTATACATCCACTTGGACAGATTTCAGAGCCCTGACACGCTGTGATAGTACGTACTCTTGGGCCACATACACCTGTGTATACACCGCCCTCTTGTAATTCTTCCTTTACTTTTTCCAAATCATTTACGTGAATAAATGGAATCTCAATACCTTGACGACTTGTCATATGAACATAACCATGTCCATATTTTTCAGCTACTTCCGCAACTGTTTTGATTGCACTTGCATCAAGATTTCCACCAACAACAGCAAGTCTTAAAGAACCATATCCTTTTTGTTTTTGACTCATGAAGCCGCCAGCCTTCAAAGCCTTGTAATCAATTTTTTCTGCCATCTCTACTCCTTTTATATTGCATTTCTGAAGTCTTCAATAAGATCTTCAACATCCTCTATACCTACGCTTATACGAATTAAATCATCATATACACCAGCATCTTCCAATTCTTTTTCAGTGCTATGCAATGAAATAGTTGATGCAGGATGAACAACCAGTGTTTTGGTATCTCCTATGTTGGACAATATATAAGGAATTGTCAGGTTGTTCATGATTTCAAAAGCTCTTTCCTTGCTGCCAACTCTAATAGTAAGAATTGCGCCGTAACCTTTGTCTAATATCGTATTTGCGATATCGTTCCATTTACTAGATTTAAGCCCCGGATAATTAACAATCACATCTGGATATGTTTCCTCTATCCACTTTGCAAGTAAAAATGCATTGCTGCACTGCTTTTCCATTCTAAGCCCCAGTGTCTCAAGACCGATTACATTTAAATATGCATTAAATGGAGAAAGACAGGTTCCTATATTTCTATATAGTCCGTTTCTTAATTTAGCAATATATGCCATTGGTCCGAATTTTAAATATTCTCCTAAAATAGAATATTTTTCCTTGTCCCATTTAAAATGTCCGCTATCTGTAAGCACACCGCTTATAGAATTGCTGCTTCCGTTTATGTATTTTGAAGATGAATTAACAACAATATCAGCCCCATGCTCTATCGCTCGAATCAAATATGGTGTTGCAGTAGTATTATCAACTATTAACGGTACTCCATGGGCATGTGCTATTTCAGCAAGTCTATCAATATTAGTTACGTCCAAACAGGGATTCCCGATGGTCTCTGCAAATACCACCTTGGTACGGTCGCTAAAAGCCGCCTCTATTTCATCCCAGTTATTGTTTTCTACATATTTGGTATTAATGCCAAACGCTTCTATATCTCTAAATAAATCGATTGTGCCTCCGTATAAGCTGGCGCTGGATATCACTTCATCTCCTGCTTTTAGGATATTGAGAAGTGCCATAGAAAGTGCCGCCATTCCCGACGCACAGGCAACGGAAGCCATTCCGCCTTCCAGCTTTGTTATTCGTTCCTCAAAAGCTGTGATTGTAGGATTTGCCACTCGAGTGTAACAATATCCCATCTTTTTGTTTTCAAAAATTCCTGCTAAATCCTCTGCTGATTCTTGTGCGAAAGCACTACTTTGAAATATAGGAGGAAATGTTGCTCCATTAGGCTGTTTTTTCACTCCCTCATGGAGAAGTCTAGTATTAAAATTCATGTAATTCCCCCTCTCATTGTCTTATTACCTACTAGGTTGATAGGATAATAACAGATGCTGACTTTCACTTCAATATAGCTAGTTCCTAAATAAAATTAGAACTAGCTATAAAAGAAATTTATATCAATGCAAAATTGTGTATTATCCCTTTATTGCTCCTGATGTAAGACCTGAAATAATCCTCTTTTGGCATATAAGAACCACAATAATAATTGGAATTGTTGCAACGATTGATGCTGCTGACATATCCCCCCAAGGGACTGAGTATTCTCCTGGGAACATTGAGATTGCAATCGGAACAGTTCTCATTTCGTCTTTTGTAACAAGTACAAGTGCAAACATAAACTCATTCCAAGCAGATATAAATGCAATGATTGCTGTAGTAAATAATCCCGGAAATGATAGCGGCAATACTACTTTCAAGATTACATCTCTTCTTCTTGCTCCATCAATCTTCGCTGCTTCCTCAAGCTCAAATGGCAGTGTCTTTATGAATGCTATTAAAGTCCATATTGCCATTGGTAATGTAAGTATTACGCTTGGAAGTATTAATCCAAGATATGTATTTAATAGATGTAACTGTCTAAAAATAATAAACATAGGCGTTACTATTGCTATCAAAGGAAACATATTTGCAAGAAGTATTATGTTTTGCCAGAATTTCTTAAATTTAAACTTGAATCTGACAAATGCATAAGCTGCTGGAAATGCCACAACAACTGTTAGAAACATGGCGCCTACAGCAACAATAATGCTGTTTAGCAAGTACACCTGAAGATGATGATTTACAAAAACACTTTTATATAAATCTAATGAAAATCTACTTGGCCATAGCTCTGTAGGCATCTTAGTAATATCTGCCGGATCTTTTATGGATGTTATTACCTGCCAGTAAAACGGAAATACGATAATTATCATAAACACCAGCAAGCCAACTATATAAAATATCTTCTTACCTATAATTGCTGATTTTGATTTCATCTAGTCCTCCGTTTTAAGTGTTCTAATATATACAAAGCTAAGTATCATTATCAATAATGTGATAATGGTAGACATCGCTGAACCAAGTCCAAAATTCATATCTCCGAAAATATACTTGTATGCCTTGTATAATAAAGTTGCTGTAGAATTTGCAGGTCCACCACCTGTAATTCCATAGATAATATCAAAGATTCTGATAGCTCCCATTGTTCTAAATAAAAGAACTATAAGAATAATCCCTTTCAAGTTTGGCAATGTTATTTTGAAAAATTGCTGTATTGTTCCAGCTCCATCCACACTTGCAGATTCGTATAGCTCCTTAGGGATAGTTTGAAGTCCTGCTAAGAGCATTAGTGCTATGTATGGGAACTGTTTCCATGTATCAGCAACTACAACTACAAACATTGCCCAATGCTTGTTTGCAAGAAATGTAATAGGATTGTCTATCAATCCAAGACCTTCTAGAATTACATTTATTACACTAAGCTGATCATTAAACATAAATGAAAACATGTAAGCAATGATAATTCCTGGAATTGCCCAAGGTATCAATATAATAGTTCTTATTATTCCTACATATCGTTTTGCACTATTCATAAATAATGCTGCTGTAAGACCAACGAACAATTCCACTGTCATAGATAAAATTGCAAACACTGCAGTGTTTTTAAACACCTCCCAGAAGGAGGGATCCGTCAAAAGCTTTATATAATTATCTAGTCCTACAAAATGTATATTTAACGGATCCGTTAGAACCCTATATTGAAAACTGTATGTAAATGTAATCAGTATTGGTATAATTCCAACTCCTCCTATTAATAGAATTGCTGGAGCTATACTCAAATATCCAATTAAGTTTTCTTTTATAGTCTTAGTCATAAATCTATTTCCTTATTGCATTTCTGCTAATGCCTCGTTTAGTTTTGTATCCAATGTTTCAAGCGCTTCTTCGTTGCTAAGCTCTCCTGTAAGTGCTTTGTGAATATACTCAGCAAAGAGAGTTGATACTGTAGAGTAATCTCTTACCTGTGGTCTTGGTTCTGCTGCATCAGCTGCATCCTTTACAGCTGCTATATATGGCTGCTCGCTAAGAACCTCTTCGTCATCGTAAACATCTGAAACTACTGGGAAAGTTCCTCTCTTGAGAGCTGAAATCTTCTGTGCCTCGTAGCTAGACATATATTCAGCAAATGCCTTTGCAGCCTCTGTCTGCTCTGAATATGCATTAACTGCAAATGCCCATCCACCAAGAGTTCCTGATGATGAAGAGCCATTTGGTCCTGTAGGAAGTGCAGCTACACCTACCTTGCCAACTACCTGGCTGCCTTCCTCTGTCTGAGTAAGTGCATAAGCACTTGTCCAGTTACGCATAAATAATGCATTTCCTTCTTCAAAGATTGCTCTTGAATCTGCTGGCTTGTGAGTAAGCACACCTTCTGGTGAAACTCCTGAAGAGATAAGCTCTTCTACAAATTCAAGTGACTCTACTGAATTTGAGCTATTAAGCTTAAACTCTCCATTTACTAAGTCCTGTCCACCATTTTGTTTGATGAGCTCAAGCATGTTGCAGCTTGTAGGCTCGCCCTGGAACATTTGGAATAAATATCCATATTCAATTCCGTCTTTGCCAACGTATTCATTTGAAAGCTCCACCAACTCGTCCCATGTTGTTGGAGGTGTATCAATGATGTCTGATCTGTAATAAAGCAATCCAACATCTGTGTAATCTGGATATGCATATGCTCGGTCGTTGTAGTAAACAGTTGAAAGTGGTCCACCTAGGTACTGATCTGCAATTGGTTCAATATCTTCTGTCACATCTGCAAGCCATCCAGCTGCTGCAAACTGTGAAACCCAAATGATGTCACACTCAAATACATCAGGGCTTGAATCTCCTGCTGCAAGAGATGTCATAAGACTTTCTTTAATATCATCACTTGCTCCTGGGAGACTTTCATGATTTACAACAACGTTTGGATATACTTTATTAAATGATTCAATCATCTCATCTAAAGCACCTGTTTGGTCATTGGCACTTACAAAAGTGATTTCACCTGAGATATCCTCTGGGATTGTGGCTTCATCTGTAGCAGATGCTGCGCTTGCACTTGTAGATGATGATTCATTGCCACAGCCTGCAAAGCTGGCTGCCACCACCGATGTTGCTAGTAAAAGTCCTAATAATTTTTTCTTCATATTCCTCACCTTTTCCCTTTCATTCTAGAATTGATTAAATTATTTAATTAAATAGGCCGAAAAAAAAGCAACCTATTAAATTCCAAGCCCTTTTTGCCATCCCTCATCCTCTAACTGTGAGCTTATATTGTTGAACTCAAACTGCTTTAACCTTCTAAATGTCTCCTCAGACAGTTCTACATCTCCCATAGGATACATTCTATGTAAGGAAGCATACTTGCTCTCTCCTAGACGATGATATTTTAAAAGCTCATACCTAACGTTGTTCTTGCAACGGATAAAATCTGCAATACTTCCAATAGCCTCTTCTGTATCATTTACTCCCGGAATAACTGGTGTTCTAACCTGAATAGGCAAATCTGGATATGCTCTTGATATGGTATTAAAGTTATCCAGGATTACTTCGTTGCTAACACCTGTAACCTTTCTGTGCATATTGTCATCCAGCGTCTTTATATCCATCAATAAATAATCCAGTTTCCCTGCTATTTTTATGAAATCTGCAGTTGTCCCAAAACCAGTAGTTTCAATTGCTGTGTTGATTCCATTTTTCTTTGCTTCTCTAAGAAGCTGATATGTAAACTTAGGCTGCATTAAAGGTTCGCCGCCGCTGATTGTTAAACCGCCTTCCTCGTCACCATAAAAGATAGAATCACGATCAATCTGCTTTATCACCTCAGAAACAGTTGTCTCATAACCTATGACATGTAGCGCCTTCGATGGGCAGACTTTATCTATGGCAGCTGCATCCCCATCATCTAAATTATCCCAATACAGTTCGTCCTCTGAAAAATATGGACTGCACTTTAAATTTGATCTACTGCACTCGCCACATCCTATGCACTTGCTTTTTGTCCATGCCAATTGAGGTGTAGGAATCTGCGATTCAGGATTAGCACACCATTTACACCTTAAAGGACATCCCTTTTCAAAAACGACGGTCCTTATTCCTGGGCCGTCGTGAACTGAAAACCTTTGAATATTAAATATTAATCCCTTTGTTTCATTCATAACTATGCTATCTCATCATGTGCAGTTCTATTAACAACATCGTCCTGTAGATTTGGCGACAATTCAACAAAGTATGCGCTATAGCCTGCCACTCTGACCAGCAAGCTTCGATAGTTTTCTGGATGTGCCTTTGCGTCAAGCAATGTCTCTTTGTTTATAATGTTGAACTGTAAATGCCAAAGCTTTAAATCTCTCCAGCTCTTTATAAACTGAACTAGTTTCCTGGTTCCAATATCTCCTGCCACACTTGCTGGTGTCAGCTTGATATTGAGCAATCTAGCTGCTCGATTGTTATAGTTTGTATTCTTCGTACGATAGTTTGACAACAATACAGCTGTAGGTCCATGCTCATCTGCTCCCTGGGAAGCTGACGAACCATCAGATAATGCAGTACCTGCAAATCGGCCATTTGGAGTTGCCCCAACAACAGTTCCGAATGGTACATTAACTGACTGAGATACATATCTTAAGTCCATATAGATTCCTATATTTTTTGCATATTGATTTACAAAGCTTACAGCCTCTTTATCAATTCTTTTTGCAATGGAATCGACGTATTCGTCATCGTTGCCATACTTAGGTGCATTCAATAAACGCTGTCTTATAGGCTCTGCCCCGTCAAAATTGTCCTTGAGGGCCTGAAGTAAATCACTCCAGCTAATAGTTTCATCTTCATAAACACATTTTTTTATAGCAGCCAATGAATCAGCAACGGTTCCAAATCCTATAAAATCAAAGAAGCCTGCATCAAATCCGCCATCTATCTTTTCACTATGCAAATCCTTGCCTGCTTTCATACAAAGCTTGTGAAGTGAAGATCCAAGTGGAGAAGCAAAATGCTTTGGACGTGTTCTGTTTGCCACAAATTGCTGTCTGAGAGCCTGCTTTAAAAGATATCTCTCCTGAGCAACAAATGCATTTTCCAAATCCTCATATGACTTAAATGTGGTTACATCACCTGTCTCTATTGTTAACAGCTCATCTCCATACTTTGCCATTCTTCCGTTGTACAATGTCAGCTCTAAAATAGCCGCCAGATTAATGAAAGGGCATGGAGTTGTAAATGTATCAAGATTTGGCATTCTTACTTCTGTACAGCCTGATACCGCATAATCGTTAGCTGATGCAAAATCCGCTCCCTTCGATACAAGGATAGGAATAATTTCCTCATCGTTAATAAGCTTTGGAAAACCTGAGCCATCCTTTATGGTAATTGCGATTTCCTTAAGAAATCTCTCAGGTGAACCAGCGTGCACACGAGCTGCTAAATCCGGATAGTTTAATTGGAACTCTCTCTTATCCTCCAGTAAAAGATATGACAAATCATTTGTTGCATCATATCCATCTTCATCCACACCACCGATTGTTACTGCTTCCCAGTGAGCATATCCTTCATGGAATTTAACACCTGCAGGACTCACAAACAAATCCTGATACTGAGCCATAGCAAGCCATACGCATCTGAATAATTCCTTTGCTTTTTCAGGTGTAATTCTGCCTTCCTTTAAATCCTTTTCATAGTATGGATATAGGTACTGATCCATACGTCCATTGGAAATTGTTGCTCCTGTCTTTTGTTCAAGACGAGAGAACATCTGAATAAACCACTGTGCCTGTAATGCCTCATGGAATGTTTCTGCAGGTTTTGCTGGCACCTTGTAACAGATTCTTGCAATTTCCAAAAGCTCCTGCTTTCTTTTCTGACTTGATTCGATTTCAGCAAGTCTTTTAGCTTCATCACCATGTCGCTTTGCCCACAGAATAATGGCATCACTTACGATGATGATGCTTTCATAAAACTCAGCTTTATCAACTGTATCCTTTGGATCAAACTCATCTAAGTTCTCAAGGGCTGTCTTGGCTTCTGCCTTAATAGCTTCAAATCCTAAATCAATTCCTTTTTTATAATCGTGAACCCACTGTAATGCCGAACGCATTGACGAGGATTCATTCAGAATAAATCTTGAAGAGAACAAATCCTTTGGATCATATGTAATCTTAAGTACATCCTTTGGCATTGCATGTGCAAAATCCTCATAATAAGTTTTGCCTTCCCAATAAGGTGCGATTTCATTTTCAATTACTTTTATATCCTCTTCATCAATTTCGAATGGAGACTCCACTCTGCTGCTTGCCTGCTTTACAAACTGTCTAAGGAAACAGCCATCAAGCTCAGGATATATTATTCCGTATTTACCAACTTTACCGCCTCGTCCTACTATTAGCTGATCTTCATCTATTACTACATCAATCTTTTCTGCTATGTTGTATAAAGCCTTGGCCCATCTTAAAGATAATGCCTGGCCTTCTGTTTCTTTAAAAGACTCTGTAAAATATTTAGCTCTTTGAACATCTACAACAGACTTTGAATTTTGAAAGCTATCGTATATACGTTGTTCGCGACCTAATAATTTTACTTTTCCCTTATTTTTTCCAATCCTCTCCTCCTGAGGAGATAATAATACATTAGACATTTATACATCCTCCTACATCCACCTACTCACTTAGTAGGTTGATAGGATAATAACAGATGCTGGATTCTACTTCAATATAGCTAGTTCCTAAATAAAATTAGAGCTAGCTATAAATCATATTTATAGCTAGCTCTTTACTCTTAAAACTACCGTATTTACGTACTATTTTATTTATCATAGTCATCTAGGAAGTGATGCTTTACTCCATCCTGCTTGTAAGCTATTACTGTAGCAAGATTTACATTCTCAACACTTCTGAAGATATTTGACTCTACATAAGGATTAACCTTCTTTAGCTCTGCAATAAGATTTCTTGTTTCAAGACGCTTTGAAGCACTTGTACCATCTACTGAGCAGCTGTCACATGTCTCTGTGAAATGACATGCACATTGAAGGAAATGCAATCCATTGTATCTTTGCCATGCAATAATATCATCCTGTCTAACAAGATAAAGCGGGCGAATCAATTCCATGCCTTCAAAGTTTGTGGAATGAAGCTTTGGCATCATTGTCTGAATCTGAGCTCCGTAAAGCATTCCCATAAGGATTGTTTCGATAACATCGTCGTAGTGATGACCAAGGGCGATTTTGTTGCAGCCTAATTCCTTTGCCTTTGAATATAAGTGGCCTCGGCGCATTCTAGCACACAAGTAGCATGGGTTCTTTTCAACAGTATCTACGGCATCGAAAATATCGCTCTCGTAAATAACAATTGGTATTCCCATAAGCTTTGCGTTGCTCTCAATGAGGCGACGATTTACCTCACTGTATCCAGGGTCCATTACAAGGAAAGTCAGATCAAAGTTGACCTTTTGATGCCTTTGGATTTCCTGGAAAAGCTTTGCCATCAGCATTGAATCCTTACCACCTGAAATACAAACAGCGATATGGTCTCCTTCTTTTATAAGCTCATACTCCTTGCAAGCTCTGGCAAATGGGGAGAATAAGCTCTTGTGGAACTTCTTTCTAATGCTTTTTTCGATTTCTGCTCTCTGCTCATTAAGCTCGTCGTCTGCCTCAGAGTTTTGCTTATCCATCATGTATGAAAGGTAGCTGTTATATCCACCCTTAAGGCTGACAGCATCAAAGCCCTGCTCTGTAAGAAGACCTGCATCATCTATTGAAACCTGACCTCTTGTGCAATATAAAACAATCTGCTTTGTTTTATCTAGCTTGGACATTACGCTATCTAAATCAACTTCAAATAATTCATGGGTGATACTGATAGCATCAGGAATCATACCATACTTAAGGCTTCCTTCATTTCTGGTATCAACCAGCATGTATTTATCTTTATCAAGCTTTGTAAGCTGTTCAAATGTGATTTCTCTCATAAAATACCTCATTAAACAACACAAAAGCAGATGTTATAACATCTGCTTTGAAGTTCTCCTATCAAATTGATAGGCTATACTATACTATTTTCTTTTTGATGATTTGTCAATTTCTTTCAATCCATTACTTTTACAGGTATACACGTTGGACACCACAGTAATAATTACTATTATCAAAAATATAATCCAACTTTTGAAATCATTTATATTATCCATAGCACAACCTTCTCTATATGATTATAGCTTTTTATCTAGCCAACTCCATAACTTATACATTGCTACACCCCAGATTAAAAATAAAACAATATGAATCCACATTGGAAAAGCTGATTTAAAATGCTCCCCATTTACATACTTTGAAAACTGTGGAATGTCAGCATAATAATATGCACCTGCGCCAAAGTCCAAACTATCAATTAGTCCAATGCCATTTGCCATAATATATAGCACTACAGCTACCACTCCTATCATAAATATGATTCCTATTATTTTTATAAGTTTTTTCAATGTAGATTTCATATTTATCATCTCCTAAAAGGTTAGTTCAATACTGGAATAGGGAAAATTTTTCCAGAAAGAAGTAAATATACTGCTATAAATGTAAGAAGAATATTAAACAACTGTCCTACTATATAAAGAACCAGTGGCTTTCCTCCCCTAAACTGTTCCTTAATTTCTCTGAAGTTTGTATCTAGTCCAATGCTTGTAAATGCAAGAACAAATGCCCAGTTCTTATATTGATCAAGGACACCATTAATACTTGAAACAGATTCACTACCTACTGCAGGAAGGAAAATGAATGATGCAATAAGTGATGCTGCAAAGAAGCCCAAGATAAATTTTGGAAGTCTATACCAAATCTCTGCTGCCGAAACATTTGTTTTTCCATCTCCATTTTCCACTCTTGTAGAGAAGAAAATTGCTACCGCAAATGCGATAAATCCAATAAGAATATTTTGAATAGATTTTACAAGTACTGCTGCTGTCTGTGCAGTTTCTCCAAGTGCAGTTCCTGCCACTGTAACAGCTCCTGTTGAGTCAATTGTTCCGCCGATAAGAGCACCTCCCATAAGCTCTCCAAGGCCTGTAGCCTTTATCAAAATTGGCTCGAACACCATCATGATTACTGTAAAGATTATTGAAATTGAAACTGCAAGAGAAAGATCTGTTTTCTTTGCCTTTGATGATGCACCTGCTGCTATTGCTGCTGATGTACCGCAAACAGATGTTGCAGTCGCAAGTGTGATAACTAATGGCTTATTGTCAATCTTTAATACCTTTGTTCCAAAAAACCACATAAAGATAATGACAACTGGAGTAACTATCCATGCTATGCCAAGACCGTACAGTCCGAAGTTGATGATGTTAGAAAACAATACAGAAAATCCCATTATTACAAGACCGGCCTTAATATAGTATTCTGTCTGCACTGCTGGCTTAAGCCATTGTGGAACTCCAATTGTATTTGAGATAACAAGACCAACAATAAGTGCCCAGAAAGCCCACTCTAAATATCTGTTGAGTGTATACTCTGCTGAAATAAATCTAACAAGAATTGCCAGAATAAATAATACAGAATATGCTGGAATATAATCCTTTACTGATTCACCCTTTAGCTTAACTCCAGCAGTAAAAAGTGCTCCTGTAACAAGAAATGTTCGAACTAATGAAATCCAAAAACTTCCTGTAGAAAGCTGTTCAACTACACTCACTCCGTTTCCCCATGTTGAAAACTTAGCTGCACTAAAATCAAAAGCTCCCGTAAGTACAGCTATTGCTGCTACTGCGATGAGGATTGCTCCAATCCAAATTGTCAACCAATCCTCTTTCTTCCACAAATCCGAAATCTGAGATTTTGATGTTGTAACAATATCATCATTTTTCACTTGATTTCTTCCTACTGTTATATCCGCCATATTATTTTCTCCTTTCAAACTACTTATCTACTAGGTTGATAGGATTATATGCTACAAACCCTGTAAATTCAATACTTCTAGCTCCTAAAGAAAATGAGAGCCCGTTATAAATCTGTTTTATAACGAGCTCTCATTTTCTTATCTAAACTATCATAAAAGATTTTTCATATCACATTTTAATACCCTGGCAAGGGAAGCAATGGTTGATACCGATGCTTTGTGTATATCTTTTGCTCCAATTTCGTATTGTTGCAATGTTCTTAGATTAACATCTGCTTCAGTAGCTAGTTCACTTTGAGATAAGCCTAACTTCTTTCGATACATCTGAAGACGATTAACAGCATTAGTTTTATCTGCCTTTGATTGAATATAATCTACTATCTGCATCTCATCCATTTCATGATAAGGGTTATATTTATTTTTTAATTCAGACATACTAATTATTTGCTGAATCTCTTTAAAGGTCTTACCTGAAATCCACTGATAATAAGCAGTCACCCAACCAGTCCAATATTCCTCAGATATATTTATAAAAGATGTTTCTGGCATTTTAACCTCGGAAGCATTTGTAAGTATTACAGCATCTGCCACTAATTCTGCTCCAGATTTACCTGCTATATATTTAGGATTTCCTTTTTCAAACTGTGATGCAATACCAGAAATTATAAAAATCTGTAAAAAGTAATCTAAATTTAATTTGTAAATATGAGCTGCTATTTCAAATGCTTCGGCCATATTATTCATAGCATCATTCAAATATAACTGATTATACGAATATATCATAACCTTACCCCTTTCGCATAAGATCTAATAAGAATGTTCCATTTTTATCAACAGATTCTGTAATTTTCTTATAGTTTTTTCGTGCATTGGAATCTCTTAAAACTTTATTTGAATAATACTCCGCTGAATCAACTGGAATAGCTTCAATAAATTTGAGCTTTGAAAATGCTTTTTCACTTTTAATGAAATATTGTATTCCTAATTCACCTAAATACATTGCCTGCTGAAGCTGAGATACACTAATAGAATTTGATATAAAAGCCCTTGCAAAAGAGAAATATGAATCATCAGCTCGATAGCCGATTATTACATCGTAATCATCTAAGGCTACATGATAATGCTCTTTCAAATACTCCAAGCCATCTATCGCAACTGGAGTATTAACACTAATATTTCTATGCTCAAGTAAAACTGTCAGCCAATGTAAAATACTGTAACTATCGCTATTTAAATCAAGTACTTTTAATCCTGCTAAATCTATTTCATAGATGTTAACAAAGCCATCTCTGCCTTCATCCACAGCCCACTCTTTTGCAAGCTCTATATGTTTCGTACAATATAAGCCTTGGCCGTAGTCATTATATTTTTTCCCTAAATTGCATTTAGGCTCAGATATAATTTTATCTGAGCCATGATATAAAGTGATTTTATTCATTTTCTCTCCTATACTTCTGTGGAAGTAATTTTATTATAACTCCTTAGAAGTATAGAATCAAGTGGTGTATTCTTTTGATACCTATACACCGTCATTATAGTTATAGCTCCCATAAGTACGCTAAGAGGATTTGCAATATAAACGGCCCATTTGCCTAGCGTAGGAAATGTTGCATATGCAAATGAAACTCTACTAATAATATTTAGGGTAAATGCTAGAAGTACAAATCACATCTGCTCTTGTACCTGATTATCAAAATCAAGTGTTGAAGCTACCTCTGGGCTGATATATACTCCCTCGTTGGTAATTCTGTTATCAAGTTCGATTGTCTTAAAAAGTTCTTCTTTTGTGATAGCTCGCGCCATGATTCTCCTCCTTTTACTTCTTTAATAATAGATGATGCAAGTTCTTTTTTTCTTTCATCATATTGCTTTACAACTGTAATATAGTTTTCCAAAAGACTAATTACGCCATTAACCCCCGCATCAGTCCTATTTAGAATTAACTTATCAGCAATTGGATACGAAACTTCAACAAGTGGTAGATTTAATTTCTCTGCTATTCCTTTTTCAAGAGAACTTCCGAAAATAACCTCCACATCACTAGAACTAACTATTTCATCAATCTCTTTTTGATCAGCTCCCTTATAAATGTTTTCAGATATAGTTCTAAGTACTTCTTCATCATTTGTTTCATGTGCTTCATCCTTTTTCAAGGAATCAATTAGCACTACCGAAGAAATAACAACTCCTAATCTGTCCTTCAAAAAACTTCCAAGTCTAATTACCTGTTCTTCATCTCCTATAATTACAGCATTTTTCGAAAGTCCCAATTCAAATATTTCATCCCTAACTCTAAAAATCAGACTCTTTTCAGTATGTTCTTCTTTTTCCAAGAAATCTTTTACCAGTGATTCATCTAAGCTAATCACTTTATTAATAGCTTCCGCTAAATCCTGGACTTTCTCTGTGCCAATCGGCAGTGATGATCTGTATATTACAGGGATATCAAACTTTTCATTTAAGATTTTTGCTGGCAGTTCTCCCCACTTGGAAAATACGATAGATGCCGATGCATTTTTCGCATTTACGAAGTCAGCAACACCACCTTCTGTTCCAAAAAATACATTGGATTTTATTCCTAAACCTGTAAGGATTCTTTGCAACTCATTTAGATTCCCCTGCCAATAAGGATCCTTTTGGGGAACAATTCCAAAAATGTTTACAAGATTTGATTCTCTTTTTAAACCACTTTTTTTGACTTCATATATGGATTTAAAAATATCTCCCAAAACCTGCTCATATCCATAGTGAGGCCCACCATTAAATCCAGCTACCAGCGTGTCAACAACTGGTTCTCCTTGCTCAACAATTTCTCTTGTCATTGCATCTACATCATCGCCCACCATTGCAGATTCACAGCTATTGAGAATTACATATAAATCTCCTTTTTGAATCTTAATAGTGTTTTTGATTTGCTCGCGAAGCCTCGATGCGCCTCCAAAAATTACATGTCTTTCTTGTGCTGCAGTACCTGGAATAGAAAAGCCTGAATAAGATGAGGCTCCTCCAGAAAACCTTTGATTAGCTAGATAATTAACTACACCACAACCAGCATTTGCATGCACAACTGGTACCGCTCCGTTAATCTCTTGAACTGTCTGCAAAGCTCCATGAAGTGCACATCCATTTCTAGGATTTTTGATTACATTTGACATAACTAGCTTACCTCCTGCTTCACATACCAGTTGCCACTTTTGCTTTTCCAACTAATCTTGTAGTTGCCTTTATCTACACCTTGCAACTTTCCCGAGAGTCGTATTGCTTTGACAAATGAGTCATACAATACATAAACTCCGTCAAATCCGTAAATGGATTTATTTCTGGTGGATACAACTGTAGCGCCTTCATCAGAAGCAAATGAGCTTCCCTGAAATTCGCTAACATATATATCAACTTCTCCCTTTGCTATTGCATTTGCCTTCTCAAAATACTGACCATTACCAATCACCGCTGTTATTCCTTTTGAAAGAAAACGTAATTTAGATAACTGATTTCTATTCTCTAAATCAACAAAAGGTGCTCCAAATCCAACCACTTCTCCACCAAGATTTGTAAACAATCTTGCGTATGCAGGAATTCTACTTAGTGATGCATCAATAAATATCTTTTTGCCATCCAAAAGATGCTTTGAAATGCTTCTTGTTAATTCCGTTTCTACTTCATCAACATATTTACTTGCTTTATCCTCAACCTTTAGATACGCAGCCAACTTTAGCAAAAATGCTTTTGTACCTCTAAATCCAACTGGTGCTTCAGTAACTATGTAAGGAACATCGTATACTTCCTCTAATTCTCTGGCTAAATATCCACCTTCTTCTGGATTTAATACAACAGTTGCTTTAGCTTTAGATGCCGCTTTGATTTCATCTATGCTAGAAAACCTTGGCAAGACCTGATATTTAATATCCAATGCCTTAAGGATTTTTGCTATTGCAGCAATATCTTCAATGCTCTCTGAAAATGAGATGACGTTAATGAATGGTTCCGTTTCCTCTGGATTTTTATCAATCAAATACTTTAACAAGCTATGAGTCACAATGTCGTAACCGGTTACTGGTGTTTTTGATTTAAATCCATCTGTATAGATGCTTATAATAGGAATCCCTATTTCATCTTCCAGCTCTAAAATAATGGAATTCACATCGTCATTATTAATAGCAACCACAGGTGTTCCTATAATAAAAACAGCTTTAGGATGTTGTTCCTCATAGGCTCTGATAACTGCTTCTCTAAGCTTGTCTTCACCTCCTAAGATGGTGTCCCTTTCCACCAAATTTGTACTGTACCACCCAAAAGCTTCGTCAATTTGAGTAAGTCCAATATTTCCGCAGCCAATTGCACCATTCACAATTATTGCAGCATCCTCAATCTTAGATAACACATCAAATGCATATATAGTTTCATCCACATGGATTTGAGAATAAGTCCTTACTCGTTGTTTGATTTCCGTGCCTGAGGTTTCATCAATAAGACCTTCAAGTGTTCCGTGAAAATGACTTAATGCACTTAATCTTTTTTCTCTGGTAAGGGCTTTTCTATCTTCCAAAAAACTCATAAAATCTCCTCCTTACCTAAATGCTAAATAGCCTCAGCCACTCCATTTACAACACCATTTTCAATATCGTATATACGGTCTCCCCAGGACCTAGCCCAATCTCTAAGTTCTGCTGAACCAAGAGGATTTGGTACCACCAGATCTTCATTTTCAGCAATATACTTTGCAAGATTTCTATAAATATCTGCCTGGGCACTGTTTGGTTTTGCCTCGATAACTGTCTTTCCATAAAGCTCAGATTGCTGAACATCAAGTGAACGATTTACATAGCCGGCAATGCTTGTGCCTGTCTTTGCCACAAAGTCATCAACTATCTCTCTGTGATAGCCTGGCTTCATGCTGTTTGCAATAACTCCACCAAGCTTAGCACCACCGGTAGGAGCATATTTATTAATTGCCTTGAAAAGGTTATTTGCTGCATACAATGCCATAAAATCAGAAGAAGAAACAACATATGCTCTGTCAGTAATTCCATCTCTGATAGGAACTGCAAAACCGCCGCAAACAACATCACCTAATACGTCGTATAAAACATAATCAGGCTTAAATTCCTCAAATAGATTTAGCTCCTGCAATAAATTTACAGCCGCATTGATACCACGCCCTGCACAACCTACTCCTGGAACTGGTCCGCCTGATTCAATACAAAGCACTCCACCAAATCCTTTAACAGAAATATCATCCAAATGAATCTTATTTCCTTCTCTTAGACTATCCAGTACTGTTGGAAGATAGTTATTTCCTCTAAGTGTATTTGTAGAATCACTTTTCGGATCACATCCAATTTGAATTACTCTGTAACCAGCCTCTGCAAGAGCTGCACTTATATTGGATGTGGTGGTTGATTTTCCGATGCCACCTTTTCCATATATAGCAATGTGCTTACCTATTTTTCCTGCCATATTTTCCTCCTAAATGTATGGTATTCTATTAATCTTGTTTAATCCTTTGGGCGCCGTTATTAATATTGATTGTCTCTCCATTAATATATTCTGGAGATTCTGTTGCCAGCCAAAAGATTGTTTCTGCAACTTCTTCTGTTCTTGCATAGCGCTTAAGAATTGTTCTGTCCTTAAGCTTTTCAAACCTGTCTCTATAAATGGATGTTTCTATAAAACCTGTATCTACAGGCCCTGGTGCAACAGAATTAATAACTACACCTTTATCGCCCAAAACACTGGCCAAGCTTTTTGTAGCATTATCAATTCCTGCCTTAGTTATTCCATACCAGATATCCTTATGACCTATCTGGCAGGACTGAGAACCTACATTTACCACTCGACCTTTATTCTTAATTAAGGAAGGCGCAAATTTAGATATCAGCTCTACCGGTGCCTTTAGGTTAATATTAATTATCTTATCCACTTCTTCAGTAGGATAATTGTCATAAAAATAAGGACGATCAATTCCTGCATTATTAATCAGAATATCAATATCCCCTATCTCATCAACCAGATTTTGAATATCAGAAATATTTTCCAGATTAAATTCTATTTTTGTGACCTCTGGAATATCAAACTTTGAAAAATCCCTAGCAACAACTGTTACCTTGTATCCCTTCTGACTAAATAATTTTGCAGTTTGATAACCAATTCCTTTTGTTCCTCCTGTCACTAATACATGTTTAGCCATGCTAATACTTAAAGTGTAGTGACTAAGCAACTACACTCTTTCCCCCTTCATATTCACTCAAAACACTATCATCTTCTACGCCAAGCTTTGCCTTAGGTAAACTTTCTGTTGAAACGCCCTCATACAATCTAAGCAAATCATGAGCAACAGTATCTGGTTCCGCAGTGGCATCGTTTAAATATTCCCATGTGAGTCCGTATTTTCGATAGATATCCACAACTCTTTCAAATACCTCCCAGTGCCAATTAGCCTCTGGTGTTCTATGTCCTACTAGTGAAGAACCAACGTTAACATTCCACTGAGATGCAAGTGCGACAACACCTTTTGAAACCAACTGCTCAATACCTTCAAGCAATGATTCCTTTGGCTCTAATCCAGAAACAAAGGTAGAGCGAACTCTAAATTTGCCAAATACATTAAGTTCTTCATCAAGTGCTTTAAGCCAATTGTCTTGTCCGCCGCATTCGATTGCTTTTCCTGGGCAAATAACATTAAAGATATTTCTATCCCAAATCTCAAGATTTGTAGCAATTGTTCTAAATCCTGCATCCTTGTATTTTGCAAATACATCTAAATCTTTCGGTGCACCAACACATGCTGTTCCATTAAAATCCTCAAGACCTGTTGCATCGATTATAGCTTCAGCTGCATCAATGTAATAATCTACTTCACGTCTTTCTGGAATAAATCCTCCACTGATAGTCAGTTTGTTAAAGCCGTCCTTATAGCCTTCCTTCACAGTTTCAGCAATCTGATTTGGTGTCTTCCAATTGATGCATTGTGCTTCACCATACAATGCCTTAGTCTCATTAATATTGCAGAAAAGGCAATCTCTGCCCTTATCCTTCAGTGAACACTCATTACTATATGAGATAAACATATGACCATATCCATAATCCCCTGCTACTGTTCGCATTAAAGCTCCGTCTGAAGTCTTTTTGCTATAATAAGCAGCTCTTCTTGAGAAGGTTACATTTTCTAAGACTACGCCATCATATACATGTCTGATTTGAAACTGATTACCCTCATATGTAAGTGTGTAAGGACTGGACTGAACCCATCTGAGCTCGATTCTATATTTTCCCTTTGGAGTGATAATGCACGCAGGGAAATCAATACCTGTATGTGCATGATGATCAGCCGCAAATAGAATATTGACCTGCTCAGTATATTTTGTTCCTAGCTCAATATTTTTGAATATATCAGGATTAAATCTCACTCCATCGACTAATATTTGATTTTTAATCTTTATCTCATCGTATAATTCTTTTTCAAAACTATTTAATTCCTTTGCCATACATATATCCTTTCACTATATAATTGTTTCAATAGGTCTTGTATCTCTTATACTAATTAAGCTAAGAAGCTTTTCTCGATATTTAAAATACTCTTCTGTATAAACTCTTTTATTTGATTTTTCTTCAATAAGATCTCTAGAAAAATTTAGGGGCAAGTCTGCAACAATTCTTCCTGGATTCTTGCCTAATACAATGACTCTAGTTGCGAGCTGTAACACTTCATCTACGTCGTGTGTAATAAAGAAAATAGTATTTTTTGTGGTATACCAAATTTCTCGTATCAGTTTTTGCATCTCTTCTCGGGTTAATGCGTCTAGAGCACCAAAAGGCTCATCCATTAATAGTATCTTTGGCTCATTAATTAGTGCTCTAGCTATAGCAGCTCGTTGTTTCATGCCGCCTGATAACTCAAAGACTTTCTTTTCTCCCTTACCTGAAAGCCCCACTCTATCTAAAAGATAATTAACCTTTTCATCAATAATGTTCTTAGGCACATTATTAACTTTAGGTCCAAACTCAATATTTTTTCTAACAGAATACCAGCCGTATAGAGATGGCTTTTGGAAAACTACTCCTCTATCTTTATCTATGCCAGCTAGTTCTTTATCTTCTAGAAATACTTGTCCTGAAGATGGCTTTTCAAATCCGGCAAGTATATTTAATAGAGTACTTTTCCCGCAGCCACTCTCGCCCATTACACATATAAATTCACCACTATAAATATTGAAGTTTAAATCCTCAAATATAGCATCATTTTCAGAGCGATTATCTATGGAATCATATCTAAAGGATACGTTTTTTACAGAAATAAGTTCTCCTTCTGGCTCATAAACATCATCAATTCCATAATTACTCATATACGCACCTCTTTGTTATTTATTAAGAATGTTTTCAATAAAGGTAGAGTCAACATCTGCTCTGTAGAAATCAAGTTCTTTTGCACTATCTAAGTTGCCCTGTGTTACATGAAACTCTGCAGTCTTTTTAATAGTTTCTGCAAGTCCACTCTTCTCTCCTGTTTTGCCAAGGAATCTTTCACTTACCTGCTCAGATGGTGCAATCCATACTGAACCATCCAATTGATTATTAGCTTCTTCTTCTGATATCTGTAAATTAGCAACTAAATCCTTAACCGCTACATCTCTTTTGTTTGCAATAATGTCATATGCTTTAGTCTGAATTTCTACAAAACCGGTAACAAGTGTTGGATATTTCTTAGCAAATTCTTTATTGGCTGTTGTTAAATCTGCAGTAATGATTCCATCCTCTGCAAGGTCTGCGCTTGATACAAGTACATTTCCTGTAGCCTCAATCTCTCCTAAAACTGGAGTCCAAACATAAGCTCCATCAATATCACCTCTTTGCCATGCCGCCAAAATATCCTGTGGTTGCAAATCAATTACGTCTACATCTCCAATTCCCTGCTGCTCAAGATAGTTTAATAAGCTATAGTGAGAAGTTGATGCAAATGGTGTAGCTATTACCTTCCCGCTTAGATCCTCTGGTGTTTTGATGTCCGAAGAAACTGCAAGAGATTCTGCTGTACCGATTGTTGCATTTATATAAACCACCTCATATCCAAGTTCATTTGTTGTTCCTAATGAAATTGGTGATGATCCAAATGTGGCAACATCAACAGATGCTGAAGCATACGCGTTATTAACATCGCGACCTGATTCAAAATAAAGTACCGTTGTCTTTACACCAGTGTTTGCTTCAAATTCACTGTAAAATCCTTCAGCAATTGCTATTGCATCTATAGAACTTCCATTAAGAATAGCTATCTTTATTTCATCAGGATATTTTTCTCCTGAAATAGGATCTACTCCAAGATTTGACTGAGCTTCAATATTAACTTCAGCATCAGCAGTTTGCTCAACCTGTGCTGTCTTTCCACATCCTGTTAAAACCTGTAAAGTTAATCCAAAAATTGCTATTGCCGCTAATTTCTTCTTTGTATTCTTCATAATCACTCTTTTCCTTTCCAAAAAATCACTTTCTTATCAATGAGCTTTAAAACTGAATCTAGTAATAATCCTGTTATTCCCATGATAATAATCGCTACAAAAATAATGTCGCTTCGCAAATACTTGCTGGCATCCAGTGCCATCCAACCTATTCCACTCATTGCCGCAACCATTTCAGCCGCTACTAGAGTTCCATATGCTCCAGCGATAGAGTTTCTCAAGCCTGTAAATATATCAGGCAATGCTGCCCAAAACATTACTTTCCAAAATATTTGAAACTTATTGGCTCCTAGAGTTTTTGCAGCGTTAATATAGTCCACATTAACTTTGGAAATTCCATCCACGCAGGAAACATATATAGGAGGTGCTGCTGCAATAAATAAGAGCATTACTTTTGATTCATCACCAATTCCCATCCATAAAACTATTACTGAATAATAAGCTAGTGGTGGTAATGGTCTAATAAAAGTAATGATTGGCTCCATTATTGCTCTTAACCTAGGTCTATATCCGCACAACAATCCTAATGGAACAAATATAATAGTTGCCCAGAAGAAAGCCTCAAAGATTCTCTTTAGACTGTCTAATATATGTCTCCAAATTGAATAATTTTTATATCCTGTCTTTAATACTTCGCCAAATGCAATAAGTACACTTTTAGGAGACGGAAATATTAGTGTAGATATAGATAGCACCTCAGTAATGACAAACCAGACAACAAGTACTGATATAGCCGTTATTACACTTAAGTATCTATAATTTTTCTTATTCAAAATCGTTGCTCCTATGAACTAAACAAACTCTGTCTCTAATACCTTGATATTGATTTTGAACTCAGGCTGCTCTAACACCTTCTTAATCTCCTCGACTTTATCTAAATGCTCCCATGGAAGGTCCACATCGGTCCTGCCGAAATGTCCATAAGCAGCAGTCTGTTTGTAGATTGGCCTACGAAGATTAAGGGCGTCGATGATAGCTGCTGGTCTAAGATCGAAAACATTTTCAATAATTTCTGCAATTTTTTCATCACTGATTACCCCCGTATTAAAACTATCAACTGAAATTGATACAGGCTTTGCTACGCCAATGGCATAAGCAAGCTCAACCTCTACCTGCTTTGCAACACCTGCTGCCACAAGGTTTTTAGCCACCCATCTAGCTGCATATGCTGCGGAGCGGTCGACCTTAGTAGGATCTTTTCCTGAGAAAGCACCGCCACCATGTCGACCGGTGCCGCCGTATGTGTCAACAATAATCTTTCTACCTGTAAGTCCAGCATCTCCCTGTGGTCCGCCGATTACAAATCGTCCTGTAGGATTTACATAATATATTGTGTCCTCATCCAAAAGCTCCTCTGGAATAACTGGCTTAATAACATATTTAATTACATCTTCTCTAATCTTTTCTAAAGTTACATTTGCCGCGTGTTGAGTTGAAATTACAATAGTATGAATTCGTTTAACTGTTTTATTGTCATCATCGAATTCTACCGTCACCTGAGATTTTCCATCTGGTCTAAGGTATGGAAGTGTTCCATTCTTTCGAACCTTCGTAAGCTGACGTGTAAGACGATGAGCAAACGAAATAGCAGGTGGTAAATATTCAGGTGTCTCATCTGTCGCATATCCAAAAATGATTCCTTGATCTCCAGCTCCTGTTCCAAAATCTTCCTTTACTCCTTCCTGTTTTGATTCAAATGCCTTATCTACACCAAGTGCGATATCAGCTGACTGTTCGTCGATTGATGTAAGAACTGCAATTGAATCTGCGTTGTACCCATCCACATTGTTTACATATCCGATTTCCCTGATTGTATCCTTTGCAATTTTTGCAATGTCCACATAAGCTTTTGTTGTAATCTCGCCTACAACAAGTGCCAGTCCTGTAGCAACTGTTGTTTCAGCAGCTACTCTTGAATATGGATCCTGAGCAAGTAGCTCGTCAAGGATTGCATCAGAAATTTGATCTGCAATTTTGTCTGGATGTCCTTCTGTTACTGATTCTGATGTGAATAACTTTCCCATATTTGTTTGTCTCCTTTTCTTAAAATATTTTTTTATATGAAAAAACAACTAGAGGCCAAAGCACAGCTAATGGAACCATGCTCTAAACCTCTAGTTGTCTAGTCAGTTTATTTAATATCTATATTAAATTCTTATTTTTTCACTCTTATCAATCTGTACTATTTTTCCATCCTGGATAATTATACTAACAGAACCAAATTTTATTGTTTCTATGAATTCTTTAATCTTTGCCAGTTCATCATTAGAAACACTCCTTACATTTGCCATATGCTTCTCTCCCTTTACAATTGCCTTCTGTTAAGTTGTTAGGAATTATATTAGAGAATCGTTGTAAATTCAATACTTCTAGCTCCTAAAGAAAATGAGAGCCCGTTATAAATCTGTTTTATAACGAGCTCTCATTTGGTATTTTTAGTACATTTAAACCCATTACTGGTGATCTGCAACACAGTAATAATCGAAGGTTCCTTTGCTAACTAATTCGCCGTTGTCATCTGTCACTTCTACATCAATGATACAGAACTTACGAGTACGCTTTACAACCTTTCCTTTGGCTGTAATACGTCCAGATTTGGCGCCTTTAAGGAAATAATAGTTGGACTGCTGTGTGACATACTGGCGCCCATCTGCTCTTGCTGTGTAGCCAGCGCAAGTATCTGCCAAAGTGAAATGTGCTCCGCCATGGGCAATTCCAAGAACATTAAGTGTTTCTGGAACAATATCAATATGTGCAGTGGCACCTGTCAACTCAATATCGTCCATAACGATATGATTATATTTTACAAATTCATTTGCATTAAGAGACTCTGCTAACATCTCCATTAATTCTTCACTCATAATATAACTTCCTTTCAATTAACTAGAGATATTATAGAATATTTAAAACAAAAAAACAGCCCACATCAAACCCTGATGTGAGCTGAAATATTATGTACTTTCTCTCTTTACAAGCGTAACTGGAAGCAATGTTCGCTTAGGAACAGTCTTGCCTTCAGACGCTGTAATTACCATATCAACAGCCGCCTCAGCCATTTCTTTTATTGGCTGGTGAATGGTAGAGATTGGTGGATTTGTGATTTGAGAAATCATAACATCATCAAATCCAACTATTTTGATATCCTCAGGTACACGCTTGCCAAGCTTGGAACAGACCTGCAAAATCTGAGAAGCAATCAAATCTGAACTGGCAAAGACCCCATCGATTTCTTCGTCGTATTCCAATGCACCTTCCAGCATATCATGATAATCAAGGCTGTTATATTGCCCCATATTCGTAGCAACAACCTTATAATATACTCCGTTCTTTTCACAGACTTCTATGAACCCTAGGGCTCTGTCATCAGCTGGCATGGAATTATTCAAAATACCACTGACGTGTAGAAGTCTCTTGCAACCGCAGTCAATTAAATGCTGAGCTGCAAGTTCTCCCCCTTGTTTATTGTCGCACTCTACAGCTGCTGTTCCATTTTCAACAAAACGCTCAACTGTAACAAGTGCTATATTGCTGTCCGTAAATTCCTGTACTGCCACACTTCCAGAGAAAAGAATGATTCCTGCAACCCTATTGCTCGTGCACATATCCAAATACTCTTTTTCCTTATTGTTTCTCCCCTTGGAGTTGCACAAAATAATCTTGTAACCATGCTTACTAGCAGCATTTTCGATGTTACTTATCATCTCTGCAAAGTATGGATGTCTAATATGAGGAACAATGACTCCGATAGTATTAGTTGTTTTTTTCGATAGAGATCTTGCTACCTCATTCGGTCTATAGTTAAGCTTAGCCATAGCTTCATAAACCTTTTTTCGAGTTTCGTCGCTAATATAACCTCTGTTGTTTAATACTCTCGATACCGTGGTGACAGTCAGTCCGCATTCTGCTGCCACATCTTTTAATGTTGCCATTGTAACCCCCTTATACTTCTACGGGAAGACGCAGCATTATAATTGCCTATTTAACAGCCCCCGCTGTTATTCCCTCAACAATATATCTCTGTAAGAAAATATAAAGAATGAGGATAGGTAACATAGCAAGCAAAAGTGCTGCCATAATTAATCCTGTGTCTGTAGAAAACTGCCCATAGAATACCTTCGTAGCGATAGGAATAGTATATAATTCCTTTCTACCGAGTACAAGTGATGGAAGCAAATAATCGTTCCAGAATGCCATCGCATCAATAATTGCTACTGTTGCAATTGTTGGCTTCAATATCGGAAATACGATTTGTGAGAAAATCTGCCACTTGTTACATCCATCAATTGTAGCTGCTTCTTCCAACGAAATAGGTACATTTGTGTGAATACTTCCATGGAACATAAATGTTGCCATAGAAAGTGAAAAACCAATATGCATAAAAATTAATGTAACTCTATGATTTAAAATACCAAAAATTCCACCATATAGGGAAACAAGAGGTACCATGAGCACCTGGAAAGGAATAACCATTGATGCAATCATAAGTACAAATAAAATCTTGTTAGCCTTCCAATTATTTCTAACAATAAGATAAGCAGTCATAGATGAAAGAATGATAGTTCCTATTGTAGAAAGAATTGTTACGAACAATGAGTTTCCAAATACTTTGAAGAAATTCATTTTCTTGATAGCATTTGGGAAGTTCTCAAGTGTAAATCCATGCTTACCAATAAGAGCAAGTGGATTTGCTGTAATATCAGCCTTAACCTTGAAAACGTTCATGATAACCATTATGAAAGGGAATACGAATGCAATAAATAATAACGTAAGTACGATAATCATAATGGCATGTTTGATTTTTTTATTACGAGCTGCTACTTCATTTTCCATTATGCCTGCACCTCCCCTTTCTTACCAACGTAAACTTGAATTCCACCAATTACTGCACAGATAACAAACAAGATTAAAGCCTCAGCCTGGCCTGTACCATAGTTTTTGTTAATGAATGCCTGATTGTATACGTGCATAGCTGCAAGAGCTGAGCTACCGTATGGATCACCGTTTGTCAAAGAAAGGTTTACATCATAAACCATGAAACATCTGGTGATTGTAAGGAACAGACACTGTACAAATGACGCTGTCATAAGTGGAATAGATATGTGAATGATTGACTGTGTTCCTGTACAGCCATCAATTTTAGCCGCCTCAATAACATCTTCTGAAACACTCATAAATCCTGCAACATAGATAAGCATCATATAGCCTGCATATTGCCATACAGAAACTATAATAAGTGCTGCTATCGCCCCATTTTCTGTTGCAAGGAGTGACTTAGCATTGCCTGATGAAATAAAGCTTCCCAATGCTACAAAAGCTTTATTGAAAACAAATTTCCAAACGTAACCAAGTACGATACCACCAATCAAGTTTGGTACGAAGAAACCTGCTCTGAAAAAATTCTGCCCTTTAATTCCGCTTGTTACCATATAGGCAATGATAAAAGCTACAGCATTTACAAGAATAACTGCAATTGCTGAATAAATAAATGTGCGTCCTAATGAAACCCAATAACCTGAATCCGCAAATGCGTTAATGTAATTTTGAATACCCACAAATGGTTTGTTACGAGAAACACCATCCCAGCTGGTAAGTGTTAAGTATAAACCATAAATGAAAGGTATGATTACCACGCAGGCAAATATAACTGTTGATATACCTGCAAAAAGCAAATACTGCTTTATTTTATAGCTCATTGTATTTGTTTTCATAATTCTATCCCTTTCAAAAAAAAGTGGGACCTTGGAGTCCAAGGCCCCTTATTAACAATCAATATGATTTTAGTGTTCGATTGGTGTTGCTGTCTTGAAGTACTCTTCTACTGCTGTAACCAATTCGTCTCTTGTCATAGCCTCATCCAAATACTTCTGCATGATTTCCTGACCAACTACTGTCATGTGATCATCTGGTAAGTAGTTGTAGTTAGGAATAAGCTTTCCTGCATCTGCATAAGACTTAACTGATAATGAAAGTGGGTCAAGTGCTGAAGCATCGATGTTGTCGAATGCTGGAACAAGTGCACACTGCTCTGTAAGGAATGCATTTCCTTCAGGATCACTTACTAACCAGTTAAGGAAGTCAAGTGCTGCCTGTCTCTGCTCATCGCTTGTAGCATCTGAGCTATCTACAAAGAAGTACTTAGAACCGCCACCAACAAGCTTTGTATTTGTGTCATCAGATGTGTTCTCAGGTACTGGCATGATTCCCATGTTCTCTGTGTAATCGTACTGGTTGATTACTGACCAATCCCAGTTACCACCAAACATGAATGCGATGTCGCCCTGTGCGAGCATCATAGATGACTCTTCACGGTCAGCGTTTGCTGCTGAACCCTTAGCATAGTTGTAAGCGATTAATGTATCGAATGTATCCATAAGCTCGTTGAACTTTTCGTTGCTTCCAAGATCAGCTTCGCCAGCTAATAATGAGTTAACGAATGCATCTGGATCTTCCTGCTGCTCATATACTTCTGCGAAGTAATGTGCACCAAGTGACCAGTACTCAGAAAGGACACCAACTGGAGTCTCCATTCCGCCAGCCTTAAGCTCATCTAAAAGAGCCTGGAAATCATCAAGTGTTGCAACTGATGATGGATCAAATGTTTCGCCTGTGATTGCTTCAATTGCATCTGCGTTGTAGATAATACCTCTAGCCTCTACACAAACTGGGAAACCAGCAAGCTTGTCGTTTACTGTAATACCAAGTGTTGTGTGACTAGCCCAATCTTCATTTGAAAGATCATATGCATAATCATCAGCAAGTGAATAAATATCTTTTGCATCAACCATTGTAAGTGTGTATGGATCGTTTGATGCATACTTTGTTGCTACCTGAGATGCAACTGTTGTATCAGTATCAGCGTTGTATACCTCTACGTGTACGCCAGTAGCCTCCTCATAAGCTTCAGCCATTTCTTCGAACTGTGTCTGAATCTCAGTCTTTGAATTAAGTACTGTGATTGATACGCCTGAGCCTGAAGCACCGTCAGATGAACCACCCTCTGTGCTACCACAAGCAACTAGTGAAGCTGACATTGCAGCTACCACTATAAGTGATAATAACTTCTTCTTCATTACAATTAACCCTCCTTCAAATAGGTTCGTGTGTTGTTTACAAATTGGATATTAGCATTCAACATATACTATGTCAATCGGTTGACATACAATTTAAGCCCTAAAGTGTTCATTTTGTAAAAATAGGTCAAATTGTTAGAATTATTTTTGTGCATTATTCACCTAAATCAGGCATAAAAATAGCTTTAACATATGTCAAACGTGTGATATATGTCAAAGCCATTATGTTAACTATTTTCTCTTTTTAATATCAAAAATTGCTGATATAGGTTTAACCGTAATGTTGTCTATGAAGTAGGCAATTATAACAGAACCTATTAATGTAGCCAGTGAAAGAAACAAGAATCCCATGCCCTTATGCATTAGTGAGCTTGTAAATGTATAACAATATTTTCTCACTGCAAAAACCAGCACCAACATGTGTCCTAAAATAATGCCATAGCTATACTGGCTAATCAATCTTATCAGATATACATTTTTTAGCTTATCCCCCAATTTAAAGAAGATAGCCATTATGCCTACAGATGCAACTATCATATATGGATAATGAGCCGCTAAATCATCTGACATTGGTGGGTTCAAATGAATCGCCACTTCAAATAATATAAGTGCAACCACACCAGCAATCATTGCAATGCTATCGTATTTACGTGACTCATCCAAGCTATACCAATACCCTATCAAGAAAATCAAAAGCCAGAATGTAAAATTCATAGGCATGGCATTTTCATTGATAATAACTTTTGTAAGAACAAAATATATGTATAAAACCATTATCAATGCTGTCAATTTTTTGTATGGCATCTCTTTAAGCATGTATCGTAAAAACGGTACCAACACATACAAAGAGATGATTACATATATAAGCCAAAAATGATGTACATTTGCCTTTGAATAATCTGCAGTAATTATTTTATAAATTGCAGTTGTAAATGATGTATAGCGCTGCGCATTATACTCCCATAAATAATAAAAGTAATAAATTACAAGTGGCACTATTATCTTGGTAAATCTCCTTCCATAAAATGTAAGAAGATTTTCATCCTTAAACCTTAAAAGTAATGCACCTGATATCATTAAAAATAGGCAGTTGCCTCCTACCCCGGAAATACATCTAATTAGATTTAAAACCTCATATAAAGGTGTTCCTGCCATGCCTGATGCATATGGCCAATCCATAGCCAGCACATGAACAAACATAATAAATAATACCGCAAGAGCACGAATGTAATCATACACCGGTTTATGATTGTTTTCTGGCAGAGCAAGGGTCTGTTTTATATAGCCTGTATCTTTAATAGATTTTACAATGCTAAAAACACTGCATAGCCCCACAATTAAAATGGCGATAACCCAATTAATAGGATGTGTAGTAAACACTCCTATAATGGCCAGAAAAAGGATATCTATTAATACCCAATAGGCCACTGTGAATAAACTTTTTTTCATCATTCCTCCACGTAGCATGACCATAAAAAAGCTGCATCGTATATACGATACAGCTTTGTGCTACGACATAAAAAATATTAAGGATTAAAGATCTACTGAACCAACGCGATCCTTGTTTGCTACATAATAAATCTTGCGCTCCTCTGGCTTGATATAGATGTTGAGCTCTTCAAGAGTCTCCTTCTTATAATCCTTCTTAAACTGAGCCTGTGCTTTCTTGATGCACTCAGCTTCTGTAAATTCACGATCCTGATACTGAACAACAGCTGTTGTTACTACTGTTTTTTTAGCCTTAGCTGTTGCTTTCTTAACAGTCTTTGTAGCTGTCTTCTTAGCTGCTGTAGCTTTCTTTGTTGCTGTTGCCTTAGCTTTTGTAGCTGTCTTTTTAGCTGCTGTAGCTTCCTTTTTAACTTCTGCAACTGCTTTCTTAGTTGCTTCACTAGCGCTTGCTGCTGCAGTCTTTACAGTTGTAGCAGCAGATGCAGCTGACTTCTTTACATCATCAACTGTAACCTTTGCATTTGTTACCATTTTTTCACCCTCCTATATGAGCAAACAATTATTATTTTTTATATGCCCTATATTATAGTCATTTACTCACGCAATTGCTAGTACATTCAATTAATTTTCTACCAAATCACTAATAAAATATAAATTATCAATTCTTTTTAGTACAAATTGCAATTATATATAGAAAGTTGTATATATTTTGAATTATCTAAAAATGGTCGTTTAATGTTTTAAAAAAACTATCACTTGTTAATTCCGAAGAATCCTCTGGAAAATCTATAGACTCCCAAAGCTTTGTATTCATGTCAGAGAAATATCTATCTTCTAAATCAGAAACGATGTCTTCAAGCACTTGCTTACGGCGGTTCTCGATGATTACAGTTTTGTTTTCTTCTGATAACTCTTCGTTATACTTGTCCAAACACTGGAAGAAATAGTAACCACCATCAGCAGCAATTGCTGAAGAAACTTCATCTGTATCAAGATTGAAAACTACATCATCAACTTCCTCAGGATACTCTCCTCTTGCGAAGGTAACCTGATAAGAATCAAGCTCTGTGTATGTTGATGCAAGTCTCTCAAATGTGTAACCGTAATCTATCATTCCCTGGATAGTCTCTGCTGTAGATTCATCTGAAACATACAGTACAAAAGCTTCCATAACGCGGGCCTCATCTTCGGATACTTCCTCATCAACAGAGTTCATTAATTCCTCGTATACTTTAGAAGCTAAAGCATATCGCATATACATTTTTTCGATATCTTTTTTCTTTGCTTTTGTAAAACTTTTTTCTGTTGAATTTAATGATTTGTAGTACTCTTCTGCTGCGTCAGAACAAGCCTTCTTTTCTGATTCTGTAAGCTCAATTTCCTGCTCACTTGCATATACATTTAAAATGTATACCCTTGTTAAATGCTCCATTGTTAAATCTTTTATTGAGCTTGTCATTGTATCAGTATCATAATCCTCTGACCAAAGATTTACCCCATCTACAGATCCGTAAATGTTTTTCTCGTTTAATAGATAAACAAGAGCTTCTTTTTTGGAGCATTTAAAATCTCCGATTTTAAATACAGTGTTGTATCCACTAGATGTGTCGAAATAAACTACTTTGTCTCCTACTGTACAACCAGTAAAATTAACCGCTAGACATATCGCAAATGCAATAGGTAATAACTTCTTATAAAACTTCATATTAACCCTCTACAACAAGATATCTTCCATCAGAAATAGAAAATACTTCTTCGGCTGATAAGATTTCCTCTTCACTCATGCCTGTGATATCCATTTCGTCTTCAAGATATTCAAGTACCTCTTTTTTATTCTTGCAGACTGTGGCACATACGTCCTCTAAAAACTCTACTGCCTCATCGTAAGACTCAGCTACCTTTTCAGGAAACAACTGTAACTGTTTCTCCAAAAATGTTTCAACTACTAATTTGTCGTACATATATTTATACTCCTTTCAAGTGCAAATGAATAAATGAGCACTTCCTTAACAGGAACATCGTAAGCATGCTCTATTGCATCTTTGTATAGCTTTAATTGCTTTTCATATCTTAGCACTAAGTCCTTGTCTTCGTCCACCTTATCAGTCTTATAGTCCATAAGAATTATTCCATCATCCTCTTCAAAGAAGACATCAATAATTCCCTGTACTAAAATCATCTCATCTGTAACATCTTCATCATCAAACAATTCCTTTGCATCGCTTCCAAAAACAAAAGGCTTTTCTTTGTAAAGCTTTCCATTCATAGCTGCCTTTGACATACGATCAGACAAGTCGTCGTTTAAGAATACCTGAAGCTTTCTATGATTGATTCTTGCAAATTCATCATCTGATAAGCTCTTAGTCGCCTCCATATATTTCAGTTGCTCATCAAAGCTTGACTGGTAATCGTCTCTGGCAAAATCAAAGCATTCCATAAATCTATGCATGGCAGTTCCATATAAAGCGCCTGAAGGAACCTTGCTTTCTTTGTCGTTTCCTTCCGTAACGGTACGCATGAACTGAGGTATGTAGCTTTCCTCTTCATTTTGAATAAATGCAGGTGCTGCATCTTCATTGAACTTGAACGTATTTTCCATTGCCTGATGTTTGATTTCAGAAACAGAATACTTGCTTTTATATTTGCTATCTGCAAGGCCATTGTATTTAAATGATAACGTATTTGCGATAGTGTTATCCGCAGTACTGCCTGACTGGACAATGCTTTCAATGGCTTTCTTTACCTGTTCCTTTACAATTCCCTTTTCAACCTGATCAATGAACAATTCCTGACAATCTATAATACGTCTGTTGTAATCTCTTCCAGATGCATTCAAAGCACGAATAATCAGTTCTATACTTGTGGATACTCCTATCTTAGTAGGGAAGCTGAGCTTACTTCCATCCCCACTAAACTCTTCTAACTTATCAACAACGCTTTTATCTTTTGATGGTTTTATTGCACCAGTAATAATCAGTTTATCAACAGCTCTAGTAAATGCTACGTAGAGAATTCGTAAGTATTCTCCTCTTTCCTCAGCTGCAGCTTTTGCATGAATCAGATTAAAAAATGGTGTCTTGTAGGTAATCCTTGTTTCAGGATTTCGATAATTCAATGCCACACCAAGTGTTGCATCATATGAAAAATTGCTTGTGTCACTTCTAAATCCACGGCCACATCCACAAACAAATACTACAGGGAATTCCAAACCCTTACTTTTGTGAATAGTCATTATTTTGACAGCCTCATCATTTTCACCAACTGTCTTAGCAAGTCCTAAATCCTCATCATATGTTCTAAGGCTTTCAATATAGCTTACAAATCGAGACAAACCTTTGAAGCTGGTACTCTCAAAATTGACAGCCTCATCCACTAGTTTATCCAGGTTTGCAGAAGCCATCTTGCCGTTAGGAAGTGCCTTGCAATACATTCCATATTTGGTATATTCCAGGATGTTTTCTATTATTTCATGTATAGGTGTATCTATAGCCTGCTCTCTGAAATAGTTTAATGTATCAAGGAACTCAGAAACATCCTTTGTGGACTTTGTCTTGTCCCACTCAAGGAGGCATCCATATAAAGATTCCTCAGTGTTAATTGTTCTAATTTGGGCAAGTCTTTCAGAAGAAAAACCAAACATCTGAGAATGAAGTACTGCCGCAAGGGGAATATCATTAAAAGGATTATCGATAATAGTAAGCATTGATAATACTGTCTCAATTTCCTCTCTATCAAAAAATCCAGTCTCCTCAGCAACATATGCTGGTATGCCATAATCTTTTAATGTGGAAATGTATTTGTCAGCATGGCCTTTTGTACCTCTCATGAGAATAACAACATCTGATAAACGCATGTCTCTAAGATATCGTCCCTCATCGTTTTTTCCACTGACCTGGAAGCCTGATGCCATCAACTCTTTAATGCGCTTTGCTACAACAAGTGCCTCAAGCTCATCTCCATTTTCGATATTGAGCTCTTGCATTGAATCAGAATTCTGAGTTGCAATTATAATCTCTGATTCATAATCCTTTGCTTCACCAGGAAAGCTTTTATCTCCAAGCTTTAAAGCCGCCTTCTCATCATAGGCAACCCCGCCAACGTCCATCTGCATAAGAGGCTCAAATACCTGATTACAAAAATCAAGAACTTGCCATCTACTTCTAAAGTTGTTATCCAAATCAATTCGGATATCATTGCCAGTATCATCAGTTGGATAAGTGTAAAGCTTATCAATAAACAACTGTGGGCTAGCTTGTCTAAAAGCATAGATAGACTGCTTAACATCACCTACTGTGAAATAATTGCTTCCATTGCTGATAGCAGTAAGAATCTGTTCCTGTAACTCGTTGGAATCCTGATACTCATCTACCATGACCTCTTTGAAATGCTGTGACAGCTCAACTGCAACAGATCTTTTTTCATGTTCTTTAGAGTCCTTATTTCTAAGGATTTCAAGGGCCATGTGTTCAATATCATTAAAGTCGTATATATTTTTCTTTGCTTTTATTTTGTTTAAGCTTTTCGTGTATTCTTTTGTAAATCTGATTAATGCTGATGCCTGTTTTTTCACATACATCAAATCAGAAAACATATCTTCCAAGCTGGATGAATAGTATGATTCCTTTAATTTGCCTACCACATCTTTGTATTTTGCTCTAAGCGCTTTCGCTCTAGCTAAATCATCCTCATTTAAAGATGTGCCTTTGCTTCCAAATCTTTCTGAAAAATCAGCACCCATAACAGCACTATATTTGTCTTTGAAAGTGGTAGCCTCGGCTATACCTCTAAGCTGTGCCAATTCCTTTGAGAAGATGTGTTTATCCTTAGAATCACAATCGGAATCATATAAATCCAAAAGCTTTGCAACTGAATCTATTAGTCCACTTACATACAAATCCGTATATGCGATAATCTGTTTTACCAACTGGGAATTTTCTAATTCTTCTACGCTACCAATATTGTAAAGATTTAACGCATTGTCGTACCATTCGTCTACCCAGGCAAAACTAGTAGCTTTATCATGTATTGCAAAGACCATTTCCTTTAGAGTGTCTGTTCTTCTTCCCGAAATATAAGCGTCTGCCAAAAGTTTAAAATCTTCATCATCCGCTTCCAAATACTTTGACAAAAGATCACTGAACACCTCATCGCAAAGCATTTTGAGCTCGCCCGATGTTCCTATTCTAAAGGCTGGGTCCATATCGATTTCATAGAAATAGTTTTTTACAACCCAGCTACAGAAGCTGTCTATGGTTCTAATATGGGCGTTATGTATAAGAGTGGCCTGTGCCCTGATTCTAGCGTCCGCACCATTATTTGCAATGGCTTTATCAATGGCACGTCGGATTCTATCTTTCATTTCCGCAGCAGCTGCAGTAGTGAATGTAACAACCAGAATTTCATCCACATCTATTCCATTTTTTTCATCAAGAATTTCAGATATTATTCGTTCAACTAATACGAAGGTTTTTCCACTACCTGCGGCAGCGCTAACAAGCATGTTCTTGCCTCTCGTATCCTTCACTAATAGCTGTTCTTTAGTTAGTGCCACTATCCTTGTCTCCTAATTCTTCCTTCATTAACTCCAATACATCAGACTTACTTTTTCGCTTTTCCAAATTTCTAGCCTGATATCCTGGCTCGTTTTCATCAAAGTGACAAACACTTTTAAAACCACAGTATCTACAAGCATCTATCTGTGTTCCAAGCTTTGCAGGCGATGGTTCAAACTGGCCATTGATTATACCCTCAGCAGTCTTTGCTGCCGATAAAGCTGCATAATCTATAACTGTTTTCATATCATCTCGGCTGATTGCATTAGCAGAAGCTAAAAGCTCGCCGTCCTTTTTTACACCGAATGGAACAATAGATGATTCTTTTGTCTGCCAATCCTCTATTCCAACTGTGCTATCATTTGCAGCCAAATCCTCTGGCTCGGATGAAAGGATACCTTCCATTCTGCTAAGCTTTAACTGTTTTTCTTTAAAGTTTTCTCCACTACTGCTAAGCTCCAGGAATTTATTAGCCATTTCATAATAGAGCATAGCTGATGGATGCATAGTAGAATTTGGATATTTGTCCTTAAGCTTATCTAAAACAACTCCCATATAAATAGGCAGCTGCATTGATAGGCCATAATAGCACTCATCCAAATCAAGCTTATGACCGCTTGATTTATAATCGATAATTCTTACCGCTCTGTCGTCACCATCTGTCATATCGATTCTGTCGACCTTACCATTTAAGTTTGCAACAACTTCGCCACTTACAGGATTGATTATTTCAGATTGAATCTTTTCCTCGAAAAGCTCAGGCTCAAATTCTCCTCTTGATACCTGTGTTGTAATTATCTCTACCACATGTCTTAGAGTCGCTTTCATGGATTCTACTATGTATCTTTGAGTTGAATCCTCCAGAGTTGCAACCTTTGCCATAGACTGGAAGGTTTGGGAGATAGCTGTCTCAATATATGCTTCTCGTTCTTCCTCTGTTACTCCCTTAAAGGTTTTATTATCTGCCTTTAAGCTATCAGAGTATCTTTGAATCGCTTCATGATAAAAGTTACCCATATCGATGCTGGATAATTCAAACTTCTCTCTCTCCTGAAGCTTCATAATGTATGTAAGGAAATATTTATAGCTGCATTCATTGTATAACTCAAATCTGGATACTGAACCTTTAATGGTCTCGTCTGCATTTAAAGCCTCATTGACAGCTAACATAATATCATCGGAAAAGTCTTCTCGCTTATGTTGGAAAAAGGCTCCGTTTAAGAGAATTTCCAGATCATCTGAACTATCTTCCTTTGCCCAGTTTAAAAGCTCTTCTAATACAGCTTTCTCCTGATTAGACAGCGCATCTAAACCAAAGGTAGCAGCTTTATTTACAAGCTCAATCATGTACTCCAATGAGCTTTTCTTTGATAGCAGTCTATCCTCTATGTCAAAGCTCTCTATCTCCTTTAAGGACAAATCTTCGAACATATTTCTTAATAAATCCATTAGATAAGATGGATTTACAGCTTTACCAGCAGAATCTACTCTTGGCATTGTAATATAAAGCTTCTCATTTGGCTTTGTAAGCATCAGATATAGATAGAATCGCTGTCTAAAGGACTTTTGCCTATCTGATGGAGCCAGCTCAAAACCTTGGGCTAGAAGCTGTTCTCTTTCTAGCTGAGAAAGGATACCTCCATTCTCCACCTTCTTTGGAATAGCATCATCAGATGCTCCTATACAAAACAACACCTTGATATTTGACAAACGTGTACGCTCAATATCTCCTAAAATCACGCTATCATTGGCAGGAGGAATTACACCAATTGAGGCTGCCGATAGGCCCGCTTCAAAAATATCATGGAATTCTTCCAAATCCATTTCTTCATCCCCAAGAATTCCCACCAACTTATCAAGGATATCCATTATAACCGGATAAATCTGGCTATACTCTTTCGCCTTAACTGGCTGATTGCCATCTTCGTATAATTTTTCTCTTGTTTTAATTTGTCCTTCAAAATCAAAGTAGCAAATAATCTCGTATAAAGCAGTAGCAATTGTTCTTACTGAACATTTTTTAGAAATTTGATTATCAAATGCCTTGAAAGGGGCAATAAACTTTTCTCTAATTTCATTTACCCTAAGTAAATCCTCATCCTTGGAATATGAATTAGAACGAATTGCAAAAGGATGAAAATACTTTTTCTTGCCACGGATTCCCGTAGAAATAAGATAGTTCTCCAGGTAATCCATTTCCTCAAATGTTAAGTCTGTAAGATTGGTTCTTAAGAATCTAAATACATCTTCTCTTCTGAAGTCATTATCGAAAATATCAAACAAAGCATCTATTGCTTCTGTCATCGGATGGAATAAGATTTCTGTTTTGGCATCAACAAAGTGAGGGATATCATAATTGTTCCATATCCCCGAAACTAAATATCTATATTCCTCCAGGTTAGGTGCAACAACGGCAATATCCTTGTAATGCATTCCCTCTCGGATTAGTTTATTAATTTCTATAGCAACATACTGTAGTTCATCACGCTGACTTCTGAGACTAGTTAGTACTATATTACTGTTTGGCTGTTCCTTACCTGCGTATTTCTGTGGCTTCGCCCTGAAAATATTCTTTTCAAGATGGCTGAGTATCTCATTGTCTGAAAGCCAGCCATTTTCCCTGGAAATATAGGTAGGTTTATTTATTGTTACGCCAGCTCTCTTGGCGATTTTGTTCATTCTTATTGCAAATTCAGATGACATTGAAAACAACTCATCATCTGCAAGGTTTTCTAAAAGAGGTGTATCTTCGTCTGCTGTAATTGTAACTGCTACCTCATCGCATATTGCAAGCATATGTTCCACAAGCTGATACTGGATTGGGGTGAAGCCCGTAAATCCATCTAATACAACCGTTGAACCGTTTACTATTTCTGAGCTATCCAACATATCATTTAACGTAGATAAAATAGACTCAGTGGTAACGTATTTACCATTTATAAAATCTAAAAAAGCCTCGTACAATACTAACAAATCCGAGGCTTTTCTTTTGAAGCTTTCTGACATTGCAGGTGTATCAATCATCTCCTTAAGCTTATCTGGAGTGATATTGTACTGAGTAAGCTCTGAAATCAAAGACTTTACCTGAGTAATATAGCTGATTCTTGTTATATTATTCCTTAAAGTCTTTATGTCATTGATATTTGAGTTTATCAGCTTGCGAATTACAAGAGATTTTCCTGTATCATCCAAAACAGCGTTTACGCCAGCCCCAAGCTCTTCAAACACTCTGTATGCCAATCGATTAAAGGATAAAACATCGATGTTCATAATGCACTTGTTAGGGTGCATAGAAACAAGAAGTCTTTGGGTGGACATAGTGTACTGCTCTGGAACTATAACAAGAAAATTCTTGTCTTTATTTGCCATAGCTTCTTTTATTATTCTTTTATAAAGGGTAGTGGATTTACCACTACCCGAGTTACCAATTATTAATGATAATGACATTATTACTCCTAGTGATTATTGAGGGAACATACCACGTAGCATGGTTGCCATAGATCCCATTCTAGATCTCTGGTATGGCTTTCCCTTCAAATATAATTCTGCAACACTAATATTCTTTAATTCTTCCACTGGAACCTCGTATGGATTTGAATCAAGAATAACTATATCACAGCTTTTGCCCATCTCCAATGACCCTCTCTCTTTCTCGTCAAATAAAGAGTAGGCTCCATTATATGTAGCCATTCTAAGGGCATCAAAAACAGACACAGACTCTTCTGGATTTCTGTTGTTACAAGCATCATGAATCCACATAATTGGATTTGGATCAGATGCTGGTGCGTCTGAATTGAAGCACACCTTTATTCCCAAGTCATTGATTGTCTTAAGCGGATTAATTCTTGAAAATCTCTCATCCGACAGCATCTCTTTAACAAATTCATCAACTCCAGAGATATGCGACAACATAGAAGGCCTAGCTGAAATCATAATGTTGTATCTCTTGCAGGTCTTTAAGGCGCGCTCTGTTGGAAGTGAACCATGTAAAATGATGTGTCTGTGGTCGTATCGTGGATAATCCTCCAGTGCCAATGCAATGGCATTTACCGCCTGTTCAAAGGCAGCATCACCAACTGCATGTAAAGCTATTTGGTAGCCTGCTCTGTTGGCATTAATACAGAATTTTTGAACATCCACATCGTCATAATATGAAACGCCTTTATTTTTTACAGTAGCATAGTCATCCATTAAGGCTGCATCTAGATTAGCGAAAGTACCATCCAAATCTGCAAATACTACACGATTCACATCTTTTTTAGTAATCTTATCCACATTTGAACACTGATGTGCAACGCGCAATTGCATACCATTATCAAGGCCCTTTGCTACTGAACGCTCCATATCAAAATCATAGTCGCGAATAAATCCTAATCCACTAGCTGAGCAAATCAATCCAACGCCTCTGCTTGCAAGGAAATCTGCTGTCTCCATCATAGAATCAATGACTTTTTTGGTAGATAGGCCATGAGTTACAAATTCGCAGGCGGCAGCAAAAGCTTCCTGTTTCAATTCTCCTGTAACAGGATTGAATCCTCTAAGATTTTCTGCCCTAGACTTAACAGCCTCAATAAAAAGACTATTAGCAACACCTGAATGGGCATCATGTTTTATGATAAATGCGGCCTTTTCAGGACAAGCCGTATCCATCTGTTCTCTAAGAATCAAATATCCTTCTGAAACAGAAAACTCTGTTGCACCAAAGCCTACGATTATACTCTCTCTTGATTCTTTTGCATATTTCTCCAACTGCTCCAATATCTTTGCATTGGAATCAGTATCATTTATTGGAAACATCTTATGCAATACAGAAAAGCCGGAATAATGTGTATGGGTATCCACAAATGCAGGCAAAGCAACATTTTTGCCTAACTCGATAGGAGGAACCACCTCATACTGAGTTGGTAATGTGTTGCCAATATAAGCAATACGTCCTTCCCTTTCAACCAAGTAATTAGCAATTGTATTGTTTTCATCACAAGTGATTATTGTTCCATGAAATACCTGCATTTTTCTCCTCCATACCCCTCATTAACTATTTTTTAACCGGTCTGTAAATATGTCTTGGAATACCATCTACCATGATAGGTGATACATCCCCTTGTATCAGTGGTCTAACATATGTAATAAAGGCTTCTGTTACATATGTGCCATCATGTGTAATCCAATTTCTAGGTACAAGCTTTTCGTCATTAGCAATCTTGTGAACATCCTTAACCTCTGTACCACACTGATAAGGATCATCTGAATGACGTGTAAGTGTAACCATCTTGCCTGTGTCCCCCTCATCTGCAGCAAGAACGGCAGCACCACCAACCTGATATGCTTCAAGAATATCTACGCGTGAAGCTAAATGTGAGCCAGCTCTCTGAAGTGTAGAAAGCTCAATAGCTCTAGTCTTGCAGCCAAGCTCCCTTCCAATAAAATTGCAAAGATAAGCAGCTGTTCCTGTAAGCTGTTTGTGATTAAATGCATCTACGAATTCAACATTATCACCTAGCTCACATACATATTTTCCTTCTTTTGTATGAATACCTTCTGAAATACATACAACTACTGATGACTGTGTTTTAAGAAGTTTTACAACTCTTTCCTTAAACTTATTAAGGTCAAAAGGTACTTCTGGTAAATAAATTAAATCTGGTCCCTCGCAATCCTCTCCTTTTGCAAGAATAGATGCGCCTGTAAGCCAACCAGCATTACGTCCCATGATTTCCACAATTGTAACAAGACCCTTGTCATATTCAAGGCAGTGGCCATCGCGGATAATCTCTTTAACTGATGTACCAATATATTTAGCAGCACTACCAAATCCAGGTGTATGGTCAGTAAGTGCTAAATCATTATCGATAGTCTTAGGACATCCTATAAATCTAATTTCGGAACCTGTAAGAATGGCGTAATCAGAGAGCTTCTTGATGGTATCCATAGAATCATTACCACCAATGTAAATTAACGCCTCAATTTCGAGCTTGTTAAGAATTGAAAATATTTTTTCGTAGGTTGCCATGTCTTTGTGAATTTCAGGAAGTTTGAAGCGACATGAACCAAGATACGCAGCTGGAGTTCGCTTTAAAAGCTCAACATCCAAGTCGTTTTTGATGAAATCAGAAAGATCGATATAATCCTCTTCCATCAAACCTTTGATTCCGTGGAGCATGCCGTATACTTTGCCAGCACCACGGTCTTTTGCTGTTCTGAACACTCCTGCTAATGAAGAGTTGATTGCGGCGGTCGGTCCGCCTGATTGTCCCACAATTACGTTTCCAGTCATTACATTTTACCCCCAATCATTTAAGTTTCATGATTTATTATCAACAGCTAGCGCTGCAATAATCCCCAAAAATCAATCATCTCTAGGATCGTCCCTAAAATGCCCTGCAATAATATCACATACACACCAAATACCTCCTCCAATGGTGGATGCAATAAATATCTTGATAACGTTTATTATTAAATTGCCGGCTGTAAGGGTACCACCAGTAAAACCTGTAACTAGCCAATAAACTGGCCGAACAAATAGCCAATAGCCTCCAATATATAAGCCGAGGACTGTGCCAAGAACGCTAAATAGCACAGCTAAGGCTTTCTTTGCACTTTTTTTCATATAATATAATTGCTCCTACAATATAATCCTAATTAAAATGGTAGCATAATGAGGCCAAAAACGCCACATAAAATACCATAACAACTAACTGCAATTATGAGAGCAATCGCAAAACCTGCAATTACATCCTTAATGAAATGCACACCGCCAATAACTCTTATTACTGCAAGCGCTAATCCAAGGATAATCACAAACACTGCTAATGCCACCGATGACTGCATGATTGTAAAAGCTACCATGAAAATAGAGAATACATGTCTACTTGGAAAGCTCTTTCCCTTTGTATCTTTATTTAAAGCTGGGACAAAATCATATACTTCGTATGGTCTTGGGGCACTAATGATTTTTCTAAAGAGAGAAACGATAACAAAAGAAACCCCAGGAATTAGAATACTTCTATACAAAATATTGTAATCTCCTGAAGGTTCAAAGAACGCCCCGTAAACAAGATATCCTGCATACAGCAAGACTGTAATATAAGTAATGGCCTTGTCCAGCACATTAAGAGCTGTAACAAGACCATTATTATTTTTAATATGTTCTGTAATTGCTTTGTAAGCTATCATATATTATGCACCTATTAATACAGAATTTGCGGTGTGTGTTTTGACAGCTTCCTCAAAAAGATTCTGAGCAAATGTAATATCCTTGCCCATCGAAAAAGCCATTTCCTCGTAAAGCTTGCGACCTGCGACTGAAAGTGTCTTTTCATCAAGGGCCATTACCTTTTTGCCAGCAGCAATTCTCTGCCACTTTCTGATAAGTACTGTCTTTACAACCTGAGCCAAAGACTCTGGTGTAAACTCACCCATCACTTCTTTAAATTTTTCCTGAAGAGCTCTTTCGTTTGGCTCCTCAATGCACTCAATGTTGTCAATGTTTTCAAGAATTCTAGTAAAAGTCTCCTGCTTTGCTACTGGACGTAACCTAACTGTTGAGCCACTAATTGGAGTAAATACCTTTGCCCCTGCCTTAAATACAGGCGACATGCAGTAATAAGTTTTGCGAGAACCTTTGCCCATAAGTTCCATGTCATCAATATCTTCAATCTGACAAACACCACTGCCCTCATGAACTAAATAATCGCCTACCTGATATTCCATTTTACACCATCCTTCTAAACCATTACAACAAGTACCTCCATAACTCCTATTCCCCTAAGATATAGTTTCGATAGGTTTATTATAGCACGATTTGCCTTGTCTAGACACAAAAAATTCACATTCGTGAATTATTCCCACGAATATTTAAAATTGTAAGATGGAATTTGTAAAAAATGACAACATTCTGACAAATTATAAGAAAAAAAGAAAAGGGTTAGACTGTGAGCCGGGTTATGTCTTTTAAAGTAGTCATCTATCTAGGATTACTGTCGCCAATAACCTCAAGCGTTCAACCTAGTGCTGGCGGGCCGCGTACGCACTTTTTAGAACTTGCTTCGGATGGGGTTTACATGGCTTTCGTTGTTACCAACGAAACGGTGGTCTCTTACACCGCCTTTCCACCCTTACCCATAATAATATGGGCGGTTTATTTCTGTTGCACTATCCTTGGAGTTACCTCCACCAGCCGTTAGCTGGCATCCTTGCCCTGTGAAGCCCGGACTTTCCTCTCTCCTATCATTACAATAGAACAGCGACTACTCATCTAGCCCTTTATAAACATTATTAAAGAATACAACTTCCTCCAATAAACTCGCGAACCAGTGAATTATTAGGAATAACATCTGGTGCCATTGGAAGGAAATAATCTAAAAGCTTTATGAGGCGCTTTGCCTCTGGATACATTGGATGGTCTGCCGGAATTGCGTATAGCTGTGGATCAACATATAGCTTAAGCACTGCCATCTCGTATATTAAAGCTGTATTGAAAACATGATCAGCCTGCTCCTGGAATGGGAAAATGTATTTTTCCTCTCCTCTTCGAACAGAATCCCACATTGCTATGGTCTCTGCAGCAGATGTAGCTCTCGTTCTTGAATCTCGCACAATTCTGCGAATCAATCTACCATCAGCAGTAGAAAGTGGATTGTGTTCATCAATAGAAAGCTGAGTTAATGCAGAAAGATAAATCTTGTATTTGCTTTCAGCAGGAAGTGATGCACTCATTCGATCGTTAAGTCCATGAATTCCTTCGATAACAAGTATATCATTTTTTCCTAACTGCATATAGTGATCATTATACTCTCTTTTTCCAATTTTGAAATTAAAATTTGGAAGAAGAACTCTTTCGCCCTTCAAAAGCTTAACCATGCACTCGTTAAAATATGGGATATCAAGGCCTTCGATAGACTCAAAATCCTTTTCTCCATATTCATCTATAGGCATTTGATCACGGTTTAAATAGAAATCATCAAGTGGTACTGGATGAGGCACGCAGCCTAAAGCTCTAAGCTGAGCAGAAAGCTTGTGTGAAAATGTGGTCTTTCCTGATGATGAAGGACCAGCCATCATAACAAACTTAACATCCTTGTTTGAAGCAATTGTACGAGCAAGCTCGCCAATATTACGCTCCATAATTGCCTCTTGAGATAAGACAATGTCTTTTATTCTGCCACTTGCTATAGCATCATTTAATGCACCAACAGTAGGAACTCCCATTGTTCGTCCAAACTCAGATGATGCCTGCTGAACTGAAAATAGCTTTATTGGACTAGTAAACTCTGCAACTGTCCTTGAGTCTCCCTTAAGCTTGTTAGCATTAGGGAATAATAACATAAAGCCATGCTCAAATTTCATCAAATCAAAATACTGCAGATACTTGGTAGATGGTACCATGTATCCGTAGAAATAATCAATACATCCATCCAAATCATACACATTTATATTGGAACTTGTACGATATTTAAGCAGCTGCTCCTTATCCTTCATATTGAAGCTATGGAACAATTCCTTTGCCTGGCTAGTTTTAATTGAATATTTCTTAAGAGGAATATCCTGCTGAACTAAATCCAGCATAACTTTTTTAAGCTCTTCAAGCTTTTCCTCTGTAATTTCGCCAACACCATCGATAGTGCAGAAATCTCCCTGTCCCAGGGAATGCTCCACCCTAAGGTATGGATTTGCTGGCAATGGATATACATCCATAAGAGCGCGCTGAAGTAAAAATACTACACTTCTACGGTATGCTCTACGGCCGTCCTTATCTGCTGTAGTTAAGAATTCTAGCTCTGCGACACCAGATACAGCCATGTGTAGCTCGGTAAGACTGCCTTTGTACTTAGCAAGGACAATATCGTCCTTATAATCAGCCTGATGAGCTTCTGCAATGTCTAATAACTTTGTACCGTCTTCGTAAGTCTCTTCCTTACCGTTAATAATTACTTTAGCCATGACTCTTCCTCCGTTTCAGCTCTACTTGCTTGATAAGCTCAAGCTCATTTAGCAGTATCGCTTTTCTATGTTGTATTGGGTCAGTGACTTCTTCGCCTTGAAGTGATTCAAGCTTATTGAGGATTGATGTATACTCCCTTTTATTCTTTTCTAAAAGAGACTGTAATAAATCTGGAGACTTTTCAATAATGATTGGTCCATATTCAAGCTCAGCCTCTGAAAGCTCAGTGTTCTCATCAGAAAATGTAACTTTCATTATTGGATAAATCTTACCTTCTTCTGTACATAAACTTTCGTCGAGAAATTGAAAGCCGTTATCCACAAGATACTCACGAAGAGCCTTGTATTCCGACTGCGGTTCCAAAATAAGTGCCTTGGCACTTTTTGCAACCATGAGCCTAGCATCCAAAATCCTCTTTATTAAAGCACCACCCATACCACAAATACATATGACATCTGCCTCGGCCTCATCAAGCTTGGCCAATCCATCTGACAATCTGAAGGAGACCTGGTCTAAAAGATTAGCCTGCCCAACATTAACCTTCGCTGATTCAAGTGGCCCTTTATTAACGTCCATAGCTATTGCTTTGTTTACGATATGATTCTCTAAAAGAGAAATTGTAAGATAGCCATGGTCACAGCCCACATCAACAACAGTTCCACACTTAGGCACCATGTCATATATAATTTGTAATCTTGGAGATAATTTTATCATTTATTTATGTATAAACCTTGTAATTAAATCATGATTTTACTGATCAAGGTAGTCCTTAAGCTTTCTGCTTCGGCTTGGGTGACGAAGCTTTCTAAGGGCCTTTGCCTCAATCTGTCTAATACGCTCACGAGTAACGTTGAATTCCTTACCTACTTCCTCAAGTGTGCGAGCCTTTCCATCCTCAAGACCAAATCTTAGGATAAGAACTCTCTGCTCACGCTCTGTAAGTGTATCAAGAACTTCGTGAAGCTGTTCCTTTAAAAGGGTGAATGTTGCAGCCTCAGCAGGTACTGGAACATTTTCATCTGGAAGGAAATCACCAAGGTGGCTATCTTCCTCCTCACCGATAGGAGTCTCAAGTGAAACTGGCTCCTGAGAAATCTTTAAGATTTCGTGTACTCTATCTACTGTAATGCCCATTGCTGCTGCAATTTCCTCTGGAGTTGGTTCGCGGCCGTACTCCTGAAGTAACTGTCTAGAAACTCTGATGAGTTTGTTGATTGTTTCAACCATATGTACAGGGATACGGATTGTACGAGCCTGGTCTGCAATAGCACGAGTGATAGCCTGTCTAATCCACCATGTAGCATAAGTAGAGAACTTGTAACCCTTGTGATAATCGAACTTTTCAACAGCCTTCATAAGACCAAGGTTACCTTCCTGAATAAGATCAAGGAAAAGCATTCCACGACCTACGTAACGCTTTGCAATAGAAACAACAAGACGAAGGTTTGCCTCAGCAAGCTTGTTCTTTGCTTCCTGATCTCCATCTTCCATTCTCTGAGCAAGCTCAACCTCTTCCTCTGCAGAAAGAAGTGGTACCTTACCGATTTCCTTAAGGTACATACGAACTGGATCTTCGATGCTTACTGAATCAGGAACAGACATATCGATATCTTCGATATCCTCATCATCACTAGCAAGAAGAAGTGCATCAGATGGACCTGAAGAGAAGTTTACATCGATACCTCTCTTATCAAGGTATGTAAGGATACGCTCCATCTGCTTTGCATCGATTTTGTAATCCTTTAAGAACTCTGAAATTTCATAGTCCTCGATAATGCTCTTCTGAGACTTTGCAATCTTTACAAGCTCAGTAACCTTTGAATCTAATTCATCGCTTCCGAATGAATCAAGATCATCATCGTCGTCATCATCGTCATCATCTCTATCAACTGATGTCTTTGCTCCTACAGATGCAAGGAACTCATCAACGTCCTCATCATCAGCTGTCTCGTCAATGTTGTCGAAATCATGCTCGTTAAATTCAAGATCCTCTGCAGAAATCTCTTCTAAGTCTGCAAAGTTTACATCCTTGTCATCAGACTCTGACTCTTCTGCTTCAGCTTCGTCTGCTTCTGCTAAAAATGCATCTGCAGCTGCTTCTAAATCCTGGTTTTCGATTAGTTCTTCAACTTTCTTTTTTGCCATTTTTATTCCTTTCTATAGTGAGAATTCTAAACGCTCAAGTCGTTGTAGCTTCTTCTTTCCTTCCACCAAGCTCTTTAAATCTGCTCCATTTTTCTGTGCAAGCTCCAGTGAATGTTTTTTTATTCTAAGCAAAGTTTCTTTTAGTGCTTTGCTAAGATCCGTATTGTCTGTAAGTTCTCCAACAGTTGTATTGAAGAGAGCGGCTACTACTCGCCTGTCCTCGTCTTCCATAAATAAATCAACTATTCGAGCGGTATCAACAGTGCTTCCATCTGAAAGGTATTTGAATACCTCTGTTGCTACCTGTTTGTATACACCTTCCTCGAAATCATCCGGTGTAACATACTCCTGTATCTTTCCATATATGCTTGTATCTTCTACAAGCCAGGTAAGAAGCAGGCGCTGGGACATCTTCATGCCGTCATCCTTTGGTTTTGGAGTACTTCGGCGTTCGGAATCACGGCTTTGTGTCTGGTTCTTTGCTGTAATTCCAGATTGTCCAAGCTCGATAATATATTTGCCAAGAGCTTCGCGAGGTATGTTGAAACGAGCCGCCACTGATTCAGTGTAGTTCTCTCTTTCAAGCTGAGTTGGAAACTCTGTAACAATCATTCTTGCAACTTCTTTTTGGAAGTCGGACTTTTTCTCAGGATCAGTCAAATCGTAATTCTTTTCAAGCATTCTCACCTGATACATAAAGCTATTTTCCGCATTCTGAATACGTTTTTCGTATTCCTCTGCTCCTAAGGCTTTAATGAATTCATCAGGATCCTTGTAAGGTGACATATTTATGACCCTACATGAAATGCCTGCATTTTTGAGAATTGGGATTGCTCGAAGTGCAGCCTTCTGACCTGCCCCATCGGAATCATAGCTGAGATAAACGTCTTTGACGTATCGTTTCAGCATGCCGGCATGGCCTTCTGTAAGAGCCGTACCAAGTGAGGCAACTGCATTATCGAATCCTGCCTGATGCAAAGATATAACATCCATATAGCCTTCACACAGAATAAACTGCTGACGCCTTGTTTTTCTGGCAAAGTATAAGCCAAACAAGGTCTTGGACTTATTGAATATCTCTGTCTCAGGAGAGTTAAGATATTTTGGCTCGCCGTCTCCCATAACTCTTCCACCAAAGGCAACAACCTTGCCGTTGGCATCGAAAATAGGAAACATAGCACGATTCCAAAATTTATCGTGACCACCACGTTTTTCATCGATGGTTATAAGACCACAATCCTTTAAAATCTCATCCTCGTATCCCTTACCTCTAAGGTATTTATAAAGGGAATCTGAATACTTGCTGGTACATCCCAAACCGAATTTGTGAAGTGTATCAGCTGTAAGCTCTCTCTTGGTGAAGTAGGCCATGGCCTGCTCGCCTTCTTTGGAGCGAAGCATCTTGTAGTAATATCCTGCAGCCTCTTTATTTATTTCAAATAAACGACTGCGTCTATCCGCTCTCTGCCTCTCCTGATAGGTCATTTCCCTCTGTGGGAGGGTGACGCCACACTTAGGAGCAAGTTCTTCGATAGCTTCTTTGAAGGTCATATTTTCGTAGTTCATAAGGAAGCTGAAAACATTTCCTCCGGCTCCACATCCAAAGCAGTAATACATCTGCTTTTGTGGGCTTACCGAGAATGAGCCTGTTTTTTCATTATGAAAGGGACAAAGTCCAAAATACTGGCTGCCCTTTTTTTGAAGGTTAACATATTGAGAAATAACATCGACTATGTCAGTTCTAGTTCTGACTTCCTCGACGATTTCATCTGAATAATAAGGCATGTATTCTCCCTAAAATATAATATTAGAATCCGTCAACGACCCATGCTTTTGGCATGAAGTATTCATTAAACTTTGTAATGCAATACTGATCGGTCATTCCAGAGATGTAATCGCAAATAATTCTTTCCTGGCTTTCGCCCTCATCCTCCATGGCGCGATAGCGAGTAGGCAATTCTTCGAAATGTTCTGTGTAATACTCATACAACTCACGAATCATTCGCTTTGCCTTAACCTCTTCTGTCTTTGCCACAGAATCCTTGTAAACATTTGCAAACATGAATTTGCGAAGCTCTGCCATAGCCTGCTCGATTTCAGGAGACATCTTTATAACAGGACTGTCAGTGCTTTCGATAATAACGTCGTGAATAAGAGTATCCAATCTGACTGCTGAAGTCATACCGAGAGTCTTGCGAATCTCCATTGGAATACTTTCTTCTGTGAGGATGTGTGCACGAATGGCATCATCTATATCGCTGTTTACATATGCAATCTTGTCTGAAAGGCGAACGATTTGGCCTTCTGGTGTAGCTGGATGTCCGCTGGTCTGATGATTGCGGATTCCGTCTCTGACTTCCCAAGTAAGGTTAAGTCCCTGACCGCCTTTTTCAAGCTTTTCAACAATGCGCACGCTCTGCTCTGAGTGCACAAAACCAGTAGAACACATTGCATTTAGCTGAGCCTCGCCAGCATGTCCAAATGGTGTGTGTCCTAAATCATGCCCTAATGCAATAGCTTCAACCAAATCCTCATTGAGACGTAAAGCCTTTGCAATAGTTCTGGCATTCTGTGAAACTTCTAGAGTATGAGATAATCTTGTTCTGTAATGATCACCCTGAGGAGTAAGAAAGACCTGTGTCTTATTCTTCAAACGGCGAAACGCCTTACTGTGAAGAATTCTATCTCTATCCCTCTGAAACAGAGGTCTGATATCACACTGTGGCTCGTCTTTTTCTCGGCCACGTGAATTTTCATTGAGTGTGGCATAAGGGCTAAGAGTTTCCCTCTCCATCTGCTCAATCATCTCTCGAATTGTGCCCATTTTGTCCCCCTTTTTTTGCATAAAACGACACCTCTAAAAAACATATTACACGCAAAAAAAGGATATCCTTTTTTTATTTTTATAAAATGGGATTAAATCGTTATTTCTATCTGATTTCCTTCTATAGCAATAATGCAGCTTTCATAATAGCCATCTCCAGTTGTTCTTGGTCCGCTTACAACCTCAAATCCATCAGCACTAAGACTATGTGTCAGTTCATCTACTCGTTCTTTGCTTCCCACAGAGAAAGCTATATGGATAAGTCCTGTACGATTCAAGGCTTTCTCGTCATCGGCCATATCCGGTTTGTTCATTATTTCCAATCTTGCCCCATCATCGAAAGAAATGAAGTAAGAGCGGAAATCCGTTTTTACATTGTGATAGCCATCATTAGATTTTCCATCAAGATATTTAACAAAGAAATCTCTGGCCTTCTCCATATCGTTAACGTACATTGCTACATGTTCAATTTTCATACATTTACCCCTTCCATCCAAGCTGTAATTCAAATATTCCACCATCAAAATAAATATCTTTTCCATCTGAATCTTTATAAGCAGATAAGCAATTACACCTAAAACACTTTCCTTTGCATAGCCCTGTCCATGATATTTTGAATGAAAACAATATCCTATTTCATAAGCATCAACGCATCGATTGCAGGAAATGTATCCAATAATTTCGTCTTGTAAACAGACTGCAAAGAAAATGTGATTATAATATTCTGCTTCGCGCCCCCATCTTGCAATTCTATTGGTAACAGATAAATCATCAAGTTCTTTTATATTATCATACTGAGCATATGGAGAAACGGTCTCATCTTTCCATATTCTCTGAATTGCCTTCCAATCCTCTTTTCTTACTCGTCTTAATAATAAACGCTTTGTCTTAATCATTTGTTGTACCTATAAACTAGAATTAATTGATTCTTTCTCAGTAAATGACCAAACATGCATCCCAAAATCAAAAAATACGCTTGAGTTGCATAGGTTACTACAAAGCATACTATATTATCCCCAAAATTCCAAACATGGCCTGTATTTATTTGAGCTAAAAAAATAGCAGCAGGACACATTAAGTGTCACTGCTGCAATCACCTGCAATTTATAACAGCTCTGCTTCTTTTTCTAATTCTGCTTTAGCTCGTTCTTCCTTAGCCGCCTCGGTTTCCTCTTTGACGCGTTCTACCATATCATCAATATCAGCATCAACTCTCGCCAAGAGCTTTTCCCATTCTTCATCTGTCATTTTGCGCCAGTCGCCATCTTCATCATCCTTCTCATGGATTTTCTTATAGCTCTCCATGAGCATTACCAAAATATCTTTTGAACCAAGTATTTCACCTGTAGTTGTTCGCAACTCACTATTCATCACTGTTGCAGATACAATGCGAGTGTAGCTATTTCCCTTATTTTTCCTCCCATCTGTTAGTTCCTGGGTATTCAATTGTTCATCTGACGTTGTTTTCAAAGCATTTCCGAAGCTTGTATCTTTATTTGCAAAATTAGAAAAATAAAGATAACTACTTGAAATGCTACTCTGAAATAGATAATTGCTTTCTGCTAAATATTCTGCCATAAAACTCCTTTCTGCAGCTCATCTGTCAGTCAAAGCTGCTCCGCTCTCCAGAAAGGTCCGAGCGGGTTGTAGATAACTAAAAAAAGCACCTATCTCAACTTCATTCCGTTGAAATAAGCGCTTCCCTAGCCTAGTAAAAATTCTTACACTTAGATATCGAGACTAATATCCTAATTATTAATGGACATTTTTAACAAATATGTAGGATATTTATTTAATATAATGCTATAAATGTCTAGATTTCTAAGTTGTCTTTATTATTAACTCTAATACTCCTTATCAAATATCTTGTAAAATAAACGTTCAAAATTTCCGTATTCTTTTTTCTGAAAACTTGCAAACGCAGTCATACACTCATCACAATAGTAACCTTCCGCCTGTAAAGAAAGAGCTACTGGTTCCTCATTAATAATCGATTTTATTTTATAATTCTCAGGATACCAAAAAACTTTATTATCTCGTAGCGGATTTGCCCTGACAATTCCCGGTCTCATTTCTTTACCACAATTAGGACAATTCATAACAATTCTTCCTCCGCTCTTTTTATTTTGGAATACTCAGTAAACAGATTTTTAATAACTGAAGATTCTCCTCTATAAATTTGAATTTATCACTCCGGCATCTGCTCATTGATTTCATCAAGCAAATACATTGTTTTATATGTCTTATTGCAATTCTTACATTGCCAATCGCAATCGCTTTTCTTTGCTTTCTTATGCAGTTGCTCCATCTCGTTGCCACATATAGGACAAGCTGCTTTTTCTTGCCGCCAGAGTCTCTTAAGAAAAGCAAGCGCCTCGTTCCTGGTTTTAAACCCCAGTTCTCTTAACAATACTCGTTCCATAAATTCCATTCTAAATCCCGATTTTATGATTCAATTTCAATATTAAATACTACAGTCTCTCCGCAATCAATACATTGATAAGGGCCATTTTTTAAATTACCGCCTCTTCTAAAAGCATAAATGAAAGGATATATCGCCTGCATTGCAACCATGCAAACATTATCACTGTTATCTTTATCAAGGTCACTGCCTATAAAACGAATAACATCTCCAACTTTGTACTTTGGACAATGACTTTCTACTACTGTAACCTTTACCTTGTTGTCTGTATAACCCACTTCAAGCCTCCTATAAATTTCGATTTAACGAATAAGTTTTTTATCATTTAAATAAACAATAGCCAGTGTGATTACAATCATAATCCCTGACATAACAGCATTGCCTATAACAGTATCATTGATTTTAAAACTTGCCCCAGAAGCATTAACGATACAATGCAAAAGTACACATAACCAAACGCTATTTGTGCATTTCCTAATACACGCTAATGCAAAAGCCATTCCAAGCACGCCTAATCCAAAGGCAATATAGCTATGCCCTTGCTGCCCCACACCATCTATATGGAACAATGGAAAATGCCATAACCACCATATTATGGTCACAATGATAGTTGATAAAACATAAGGACATTTCTCTTCTAGTTCAGGTTGAAGAATGTAGCGCCATCCTGCTTCTTCAAGACCTCCACCAAGCAGCATTAAAGGTATGGCTAGAATCATTATGTATATAGGCTCACCTTTCTCATAACCGGAGACTATACACTGAGGAAATACGTATACAACAGCCAAAAGTATCACAAGCAAATATGCTTTTAACCCATGTTTGAAATCAAACACATTTTTCAACCAATCCTTAAAATTTTCTACTCTACCATTTTTCTTTAAGACAATGTATGAAGCAATTGTTGGTGACCATCCACCTAGCATGTATGGGATATATAAAAAGTAGTCATTCTGTAATGAAAGACCATTTAAACTACATATCATGCAAGTTCCCCAACATATTCCCATTATAATAAATGTATAAATTAGAAATTGTTTACTTACTTTACTCATTGAAGACCCTGCCTTTTTATAATTTATACTGCATAAAATTATTGTTATGTACGAATCCGTATGCTGTATATAGCTTCACTCCCATATCAGAAGCAGTAATTTGCACTGTGCCACAACCATATTCTCTGGCTTCATTTACAACTCTATCAAGAAGCTCTTTTGCTATTCCTTGCCTTCTGTAATCTGGATTTGTATACATACTCGACAATAATCCAATTCTTCCTGATGGGCATCCAAAATATGGTGGTTTTTCTACAAATGACATCCCACTGGTTCCAATGATTCTATCTCCATCTAGCGCCAGCCATGATACAAAAGTTCCATCATTCATATGCCTACTGTAATAATCCCTCAATGAAGGCTCTAGGTCGATATCTTCTTTTGCGCCCTCTTCTCGTAACTGATTTATACGCATTTTTATAAATGTTTCAAGTTCTGTTGCAGTAAGCTTTTTATATACTATTTCCATATGTTCTCCCATATAAACTGCCGATTTGCTTATTTCTTTTTCTTTGGAGCAGGCAATTCATCAACCATAGAATTCAAAAGCTTATTCAAGAAATCTATCATTATAGATTCCGCCGATAATCTTACCCCGATAATAAATGATATATTCCCCCATCATTGCCTTGTATGAAATTTCATCAAGTGATGATAGCTGGTCTAAAGTGAATTCCAAATAATCTTTACTTGAAGACATTTAAAACCTCCCTCTCAACAAACTGGAATTATATTTCAAAACATGCTTTGACAATTGGCTCTATCGTGATTAAATCCACAAAATCCACCTGTTTATTATAGGTTTCTATCATTGCCCTTACTTCAGAAGTTTTCTTCTCTTCCGGCAGTGTTACAGCTTTTTTATATAACATTCCCATCATGGTTTTGTGCTTAAATCCTAACTTTGAATAATCTATTCCACCTCTCAAATGGAAAATAGAAGCTTTATCATATACTTCTGTTGGCAGTTGATTCTTCATGCCCTTCTTTATAGTGTCCGTATTCGTCTTGTCTGTTGGATCTGCAAGTCCCACAGTAGCAATTACTATCGTATGCCTATCGCTATCCTTCATGCCTTTAAATGTCTTTTTCATCCCCAGTACTCCGCCAGCATATAATGCACCAACATAAACAATTGTATCGTATAAATTGACGTCTGCCACTTCCTCATATGATTTCAACTCAAATCCAAGACGATTTGATAATTCTTCAGCATATCGCTTTGCTGTACCATATTGAGAACCATATATTACTATATTCATATTATATCCTCCCCGAGAAATTCCGATTTATAGTTTTCTTCCCATTTCTATTCTCATATCATGATTTTCCGGATCATGGTTAGAATAAGCATATCGATCAAATCCGATTATCTCAAATCCATGTTTCTTATAAAATGTAATCGCTTTAGAATTGTAACTTTGAGTCTCCAACACTACCATTCTAGCTCTACTTTTTATTGCCTCATCAATAATTACATCTAAAAGCTTACCGCCAATACCTTTTTCCCTCGCATCTAAATCGAAAACGCAGATGTTAGTAATGCGATATCGATTATTCCATTCTTCTAAAAAGCCCTCAACAAAACCAATGAGTTTGCCATTTGAATCAAAAGCTCCATATGCCACTGGATTATCCAGCCATTCCGATAACATATCATCTTCTAACTCTTTAACAAGAGGTTCTTTTACCTTTATCCATTTAATGTCAAAGCTGTCGCCTTCAGGCTCTATGGTCAAATACTCATTAGATAGTATCTTGGCTTTGTACTTCTTGCCCTTACAATCATTGTATTCTAGCTGCTTTATTATCATCGATTCGCCCCTAAATTTGAAGTTGTTGGGATTCTTTCTCTATAAAGGAGTCCTACACAAATCCCGATTCTCTATGCAATAATGCGTTCTATGTTTTTATAAAAAATAGGAAGTTCTAATCCTTGTTTTTTTCCCTCATCATACACACATTTACAGCCATATAAAATATCATTAACATCATTGTGCAGTGTCATGATTCGTGAGGTAAGCTCATTGGATGAAAACAGTTTCTTCATTGCGATTCCAGCAATTCCAGCAGGAATTTTATATGGCAAAAGTTCATTTTTATATAGGTTCAAATTAACACCGCGGGCCTCTACAACTTTTAATGTTTCGCGAATAGATTTTACAGCTTGCTTAAGTGCTTTAGAATCATTCATTAAATCCTTGGCCAATTTATTAGGATTATCAAGTCCGCCATTTCTGCCAGCTGTGGAAGTCACTCCCGCATTAATAGCCATATGAATCCAAATCCACTCAAGCATGTCAAAAGGTATCTCTTGCTTAATATCAGCTGAATTTAAAAGAGTGATTAAATCTGAGTAATTTTCGATATTAGTCTTTTCTTCAGCCTCAAGCATTATATGATCAAATAACACACAATTAAGAATCCAATCACTCTCCATATGCCCACCGGCTGTTGGGAAAGCTATAACGTAATTAAAATCCCCTATGATTTGTTCCACTTCTATACGTTTGTTCCAAAAATTACAAAAAAGCACAATAGTTCCTTTAATGTTTCTCTTACGAATAGTATCTAAAGCACTCCCAAGGTTCCCACTTGCTACACTAACAAATATAAAATCAAATTCATCATTTTCTTTTGCAGGTAAAACATTGTATATACCATCTTTTTCTTCACCTTTATTCTCATATCGCCCATCTAATAAATGAACAGAGATTGCAGATGGTATCTCTTTCTTACCATCTCTCAAAATGTGGAATGTTTCATGTCCCGCTTTTTGAAAAGCGTATGCATATGTTGTTCCTATTACACCTAAACCCAATATTGCCACTCTCATGTTGTCTCTCCTATAAATTGTGATTTGTTGTATTCTTTATAGAAAAGGATACAACATTATCCTCAAAAATCCAAATATGACTTGTAATTATTTAGTTTTTTCAACTTACGGAAGGCGGGGTGAGGTGGAAAAAGAAAAAGATCCGGTGGATCTTTTTCCCACCGAACCGACCGAATCGCCACTTGTGGCGATGAGACCTTGGACCCCGGGTCCAAGGAACTCATCGGCACATTTAGAAAGAGTAACCAGTTGATTGGTTATATATGTATTAGAGAAGAATAAAAAAAAGAGCAACCAATCAATTGGTTACTCTTTCTAAATATGCGGAAGGCGGGACTTGAACCCGCACGCTCGCAATGAGCACAAGATCCTTAGTCTTGCTCGTCTGCCAGTTCCGACACTTCCGCGCATCAGTACTTGTTCCTGACGACTTGATTATAATAGCATCGCATCTCTAAATAGTCAACGCTTTTTTGCAAATTAAAGTGTCTAACTTTAACGTGCTAAATCTGAAAATTCTGCACATTTATTTTGTGTATTATTCCACACCGTGAGAAAGTAAATATTCATGCCATGGTTCGTAGCACGCTCCCTTTAAATGAACTCCATCTGATGTAGTTTCAGCATCAAGATTTCCTTCCTCATCATCTACTGCTTCATTGATATTTAGATAAAAGATGTTTTGCCTATCTTCTAATGTTTTAATAGCATCATTTCTAATATTAATATTGGTGTTGTTGTACAACTCATCTGTCTCATTTTTCTCACCAGAAACATGCATGATACTATTAATGAATATATAAGCATCCGGCTCAGCTGCCTGTATCTGATTAATTACATCTTGGTAGGCTTCTCTGAAGTCCAGTTCATCTCCTCTTCCAAGCTCATTTATGCCAACCATTATATATATTTTTGAGAAATGATTAGTCTCTAAAGCCTCAGCTAAACTGATTTCCTCACCATCCTCAGTTTCTATCCATTTATCATCCCTGATGTTGTATATAGAGAGGGATTTCTTTGCATAAAATGTAGCTCTGGCATCAATATCCTGACAATACTGAGAAAGTCCTACCATTCTTGAATCACCAATAAATAACGCATCGTCAAAATAACTGTTATCTACAGAAACATATTTCTTTATTTTATTAATCTTTTTATTTGTTTTCTTAGTAACTGTGACTGTCTTCTTTTCTTCCACTTCTATTTTAGACCATGGGAAAATGTTATCTGACGCTGCTTGAAAAACAGCTCCAATAGAAGTAGTTTCATAAGGATTTGTATAGTACTTCGTATATACGGTAGTTCTAAAAACAATCCCAACTATCGCAATAGTAATTGCACTAATAATTGTAAGCAGTAACAATAAAATACTGTTTATTTTCATATCATCACCTAGAATCTTAAATACATAAATGGATTTCCCGCCGAATTAGCCAAACTAAAAATGCTTATCCAAAACATTGCAAAAATAACAAATATCGTAAATACGTTATTCTTATGCTTCTTATAGAAACCTGTTAATGCTGGAATAGTAAAAACAATTGCCAGCACCAGATATAACCAGTAATCCTGAAGCATATATAGATAATCATTTTTATTTACTGCAACTGAAATATCTATCACAGGGAAAAGTCTTAACATATATATTCTGAGGGCCTTCATGGAATGAATAGCAAATACAACCCATGTAATAGGAATAATTACCATTACATTAATACGCCCTACCACCATAAATAGCTTTTCAAATCTGCTAAGAATAAACTTCTCTATTGTAATAATCAAGAATATTGCTCCTGCCCATATCCAGAAATTGTATGTTTGACCATGCCAAAGGCCAGTGAGAGCCCAAACGGCAAATAAGTTAAATACAGTCCAAAGCTTGCCCTTGCGATTGCCTCCAAGAGGAAAATAAACATAATCTCTAAACCATGCGCCTAGTGTGCTATGCCAATTTCTATAAAACTCTGAGATAGACTTTGAAAAATATGGCTGATTAAAGTTGCTAATGAAAGGGAATCCTAGCATCACACCTAGGCCTGCCGCCATCAGCGAATAGCCCCAAAAATCAAAATATAATTCAAACGAATAGCTGTATGCTCCAAGCCAAGCCAAAGGAGTGGAAATACTTTCATAGCCAATGGTTTTAATATCATTCCAAAGAACAGAAAGATGATCCGCAATCATCACCTTCATAAACAATCCCATGGCAAAATACTTAAGACCATCTTCTATTTGTAAAAGGATAGCACAGAAATTCTCTTTTTTAGACTTTTCATTCTTTACCCAGGAAACATTGCTTTCTACGTAGTCGTATCGAGCAATTGGGCCCGAAATAATCTGTGGAAACATAAAAAAATAGTTAGCCATGTTTTTGAGCTCAACCTTTTGAATTTTACCTTTATATAAATCTACCAGGTAAGATATCATTTTGAAAATGTAATAGCTAACTCCAAGAGGAATAACTATATTTAAACCAAATGAAGATGCTCCTTTGAAAAAGCACAGACATGAAACATTTATAAGCACGCCGAATGCAAGTATAATCTTGGATTTTTTCTTAGTTAAAAGTTTAGCCAAAATATAATTAATCAGTGTAGCCGCTGAAATTACAGCAATATACACCGGCTCATTAATATAGTAAAATCCTATACTTGCAACCAATAAAAGCCATGCACGATAATTGCATGGCAAAATATAATATATAATCAAAAAGGTTGGTACCAATCTAAAAATAAAAATCAAATCAAAAAAGGTCATTGTATTCTCCCAAAGTTTCCTTCGTATTTAGTATACAATAACCCTTTTATTTTTTCTTCTATAAATTTAATTAAATGTTGCTTGATATTTATCGATTATTTTATATAGTTCGCTATTTGGATCGTCTATCATCTTGATTTCGGTATCAAGTTGCAATAGCTTCGACTGATTCTCATCTCTCATCTCCCATGTAGGAAGTCCATCGCCATTAGGATTGCCAGTCTTGGCGAAGTTTACCCAATACTGTTGCATTATATCCGACAGAGCATAATCCTCATCAGAATACAACCCTGGATGTCTCCAAAGATTGCCATAAGCATAAGGCAACTCGCCTGCATGATAATTAGATAAAGAATCATTTGTCTTTGTAAAGTAATACTCATAGGTAGGAACACCCTGCTCCACCAAATAGTTATTCCATAGATAATGAGAGTAGCTAAACCATATCGCAGAATAACTAATATTTAAAGCACCCTTAGCATCTCCCATAGCATCAACAATGAAATGCTGGTCACGCTGTGGCGAATCTGCCGGAACGACCTTTGCCATGTCCCCTGCGTAAGACACCAAATCCTCTGCCAGCAGCTTTTCATAATTCTCCTTAGTAGCTTTTGTGGTTAACAAGAATGCATCTGATTCCTTGGCATTGAAGCCATTCAATAATGCCTTTTCATGGTTTAGCCCCTTTTCATATGTAAGGTAAGGCTGCTCTGTAATAGCATAACCATCAACAGTCATAGCGGATTGGTCAGTTGATGTCTTCACAAGCTCTTCTGCTGGAATATCACGCAGTTCGGCAGATGATGCAACACCAAACTCCTTGCGCACAGCGTCTCCTTCTTTTACTGCCTCACTATAATCTCTAAATGTATGGAAAGGCTTTCTTGCAAGAATACCGCTAGACTCTGCAATAGCATAATTAAACAATCCATCTGTAAGAGGTGATACGCACATTGCATTGACACTAGATGAACCTGCCGACTCACCAGCTATAGTAATTTGATTTGGATCACCACCAAATGCTTCGATATTATCATAAACCCACTGAAGAGCTGCTATCTGATCCAACAATCCATAATTACCTGTAGTCCCGTTTGCTGATTCATCTTTCAAATCGTCAGCTGCATAGTATCCGAAAACATTTAATCTATAGGCAAAGTTTACAACAATAACTCCTCTCTTCGCCAAGTCCTCGCCTCGATACTCTGTATATGAAGACTGTCCTGTAGAAAGGCTACCTCCGTGAACATAGAAAATGACAGGCAGTGGCTCATCAGAAGCTTCCTCTGGAGCAAAGACATTAAGATAAAGGCAATCTTCACTCATCGCCTCAAGATACTCATCACCAAATTGCACTCTATAGTCATGCCAGCCAAGGATGTGTGACAAACTGTCATACAAAGGATTGGTACGAGCCTGCATTGCCATAGGGCCAAATTCATCGCATGCTCTTACACCATCCCAACTTTCTGCCGGCTGTGGTTCCTTGAAACGAAGCTCTCCTACTGGTGCTTTTGCATAAGGAATACCAGCGTATACCTTTACGGAGTGGTCCTCATTATATACACCAGTCAAATCACCCTGCTCAACAAATACAACATCTGTAACGTCAGGATTCTTATTTGCAACAGCAGGAACATTTTTGTATGGTGGCGCAGTTAGCACATAATTACATGCCAATATGGCCACAAATATAATCCACATGATAATGATAGACTTAATATTATATGAATCTCTTTTTATAAGCATTGTCCTTGCTACTAACATTGCAATAGCTGCAAGTATGCCAATCGCCCAACCTAATAATATATTTTTAGACAGCTCCAAAACTGCAATATAAAGAACTGTCAGTATGATTACAATAATCGAAAATACCATTGTTGCCTCTCCTTAATTACGCACAATTCAATTTATTCCAATCCATTATACTAGCTCTAAAAAAATCTTACAAGAAAAATGTGATTTTTTTGTTGACATGTTGGCCAGACTCTGATAGTATATCTCTTGTTCGCGGAAGTGTCGGAACTGGCAGACGAGCAAGACTAAGGATCTTGTGCTCATTGCGAGCGTGCGGGTTCAAGTCCCGCCTTCCGCATTTTTAGAAAGAGTAACCAATTGATTGGTTACTCTTTTTTTATTCTTCTCTAATACATATATAACCAATCAACTGGTTTATCTTTCTAAATGTGCCGATGAGTTCCTTGGACCCGGGGTCCAAGGTCTCATCGCCACAAGTGGCGATTCGGTCGGTTCCGTGGGAAAAAGGTCCACTGGACCTTTTTCTTTTCCACTCCACCCCGCCTTCCGGGTTTTAACTTAGATTTCAAGATGTAATTTTCTACAAATTCATAATCTTTTAATGTTTATTTCTGACAAATATATTATTAATTCGCATATTATCTTGCAATTTCTTTTCCAGGATGTATAATAGACTTATCAAATAACAGAGAGAAAAAAGCAGAAAGGGAGGTATAGTCCACCAGAGAATTAATTTAGTAACTACAAAATCTAGTGATTGGAGGTATGGTCCACCAGAGAATTAATTTTTTAACCACGCGACAATTATTACTTTTAAAATATATTAGATAGAGAGGTATAGTCCATTGGGATCGATGTTAAGGGGCGGCACCAGTTAGGAATCGGTTGATTTCGAATTGGTGTCGCTCGTTTTTTGTATTAAAAAAGCCTCAGTAAAAACTGAGGCTAAGCTGCAGGAAATGGGACTTGAACCCACACGATATTGCTACCACAGGCACCTGAAGCCTGCGCGTCTGCCAATTCCGCCATTCCTGCGAACATTTAGTATTCTATAGAATTTCAGATAGCAAGTCAAGGCCTTCTAGGCCTATAAATTACTAAAAATTTAGCAGATTTCTGCCGAATCTAAAATGATTGTAAATGGACCGTCGTTTTGTAAAGACACCTTCATATCTGCACCAAACTCTCCCGTCTCAACATGGAACTGTTCCTTGCATTTTTCAATGATGTATTCATACATTTCATTTGCCATATCCGGTGCGCCAGCATCTGTAAAAGATGGGCGATATCCCTTCTTGCAATTAGCATAGAGGGTAAACTGAGAAATTAAAAGAAGCTCCCCTCCCACATCTGAAAGAGAAAGATTGATCTTGTCATTTTCATCATCAAATATACGAAGCCCCAAAAGCTTCTTTACCATTTTGTCTGCAATTTCTTTTGTATCAGAATCTGCTACACCAATAAGAACTAAAAAGCCCTTTCCGATTTGTCCTATTACATTTCCATCTACTTTTACAGATGCTTCATTAACTCTTTGAACTACAAATTTCATCTTATTCTCCTACCCACCTTACTTTTCTTTTACTATAATTGTCATCATATATCTAGAATCATCTGGAATAGTCATGGCGCTTGTAAAGATTTGTTCTGTTTCCATACCACAATCTATTACCGCATATACGTTAACACTTCCGGCATTTTCCATCTCTACAAGTTTTTCCTTTATGGCTGCCACATTCTTTCCACTTTTCATTATTATTTTTGTGCCAGACATTTTCAGCTCATCCTCAAGATTGCCTTGGCCCGATAGGATATGCACATTTTCATCTGCCTCGCTTATAAGTATTCCTGCTGCAGCTGCCGTACCACAAAAAGAAGTGATGCCATTAACTATTTCTACTTCTATTCCATCCTTTTTAGCAAGCTTCATAATATAGCCAAAGGTTGAGTATATTGTAGGGTCACCTATAGTCAAAAAAGCCAGGCTATACCCCTCAAATAAAAGCTCCTTATACTTTCTATAAAAGCTTTCGTGCATTTCCTTAAGCTTAGCCTCATCCTTTGTCATTTCATAATCAAGGCTAATAACTTTTTTATACGCCAGCTCTGGAACCACTGGAAGAGCGATTTGATATGCTCTGCATTTATCCTTTTCCGCCCTTGGCAAACAGATGACATCTGCATCCTTGATTGCCTTTACGGCCTTTATTGTAAGCAGTTCTGGATCACCAGGACCAACTCCTATTCCATATAAAACTCCAGCCATATCTCAAGTCTCCTGTAATCTATTAATCTCTTTTACATAACTCCCAAAATGTAACCGCACTAGCTGCTGCAACATTAAGCGAATCCACGCCGTGATACATAGGAATAATTGTAACGAAATCTGATGCATCAATCGTTTCCTGCTTGATTCCGGTACTCTCCGTACCAAATACGATTGCAAGCTTCTCCTGCTCCTTCAGCACTGGCTCTGCAAGTGATATAGCATTGTCCTTTAATGCCATGGATACAACTGAATAGCCCTCACCTTTAAGAGCTGATACATAATCGGAGCCCTTGTCAAAATATGTCCATGGTACCTGGAACACAGTTCCCATAGCAACACGAGCAGCTCTTCTGTAAAATGGGTCTGCGCTGTCATGTGTCAGTATGATTCCATCAAACCCTAATGCGGCAGCAGATCTGAAAATAGCGCCAACGTTTGTAGGATTCATAACATCCTCAAGGATTGCCACTCGCTTTGAAGACTGAAGGATTTCGAAAACACTAGGCAAATCAGGCCTTTTGCAGGCTGCAAGGACGCCACGTGTAAGGTTAAAACCAGTGATTTTGTTGATGACATTAAGCTCTGCCACAAACACATCCACATCCTCATCAAGGTCTGCTAAAAGCTCCTGCACAACCTGTGACTCATATGCCTTTTCCTCAACTAAAAAAGCAATAGGCTCTGCGCCTCTAGCCAGTGCCCTCTTTATTACCTCTGGAGTTTCTGCTATGAATACGCCTCCATTCGGCTCATAATAATGATACAGCTGAGCTTCATTGTACTTCGTAAATATATCTACTCTGCTATCATCTATACTTTCAATTTTTATCATATCTTTCACCGTTTATTCCAAATTTATAATATTCTACCATAACCACAGTGATACTAAAATATCATTGACATTTTCAAGTTTAAGCACATAATAAATTGTACAAAATCAATTTTCGGAGGTACATATGATTCAAGATATATATCCAAGCAAACTTAACAATAGCTATAGAACTGACGCTATTCCTAAGTCAGATGATTTAATTATTATTCATAGCGACGGAAAAATCCTGTTGAAAGTGGATGAGGATAGCAAAACTATTTCTTTCCCACATCTGAAAGACTTTTCAATAGATTTAAAGCCTTTATACTTCTTTGAAATTGATGGAGAAAATTTCTATTACAACACTGATACCAATACTGATACTACCTCACTTCCTGAGGGATTTCAGTTCTATACAATGAGACAAATCAGAAATGAGTATCTCTATCCAAAGCACTATGTTTTTGCTGCATACACTGCCATCCATTTGATTGACTGGTATGAAGCAAACAGATTCTGTGGAAAATGCGGTACAAAGAATGCGCATTCAAAATCCGAGCGCGCTTTAGTCTGCCCTAACTGCGGCCGCACACGATACCCTAGAATCAATCCTGCTGTAATAGTTGGTGTAAAAAATGGAGATAAGCTATTACTCACAAAATACAAAACTGGTTTTGCTCACAATGCTCTTGTAGCCGGATTTACAGAAATAGGTGAAACCATGGAAGAAACTGTTGAACGTGAAGTGATGGAGGAAACCGGACTTAAGGTTAAAAATATCCGCTACTACAAATCCCAGCCTTGGGGAATTGCCAGCGATATTCTGCTTGGATATTACTGCGATGTGGATGGTGACGACACCATCACTATGGATGAATCAGAACTGAAATATGCTCAGTGGGTGAGCCGAGAGGATATTGAATTACAGCCCCTCGACTACAGTCTCACAAATGAGATGATGAAAATGTTCAAAGAAAACAAGCTGGCAAATTAATTCTGCTGGCCTAATATGTGATATATAAACTGCTGGGCTGTTCTTCCTGAAAGACCGCCCTGCTCCATTTCCCATACCTTTGCTTTCGCAATAAGTTCCTCCTGAGGCATGGTGATGCCTGCTCTTGAAGCCAATCCAAGAACAATATCTATATATTCTCTCTGCATTGGCTTTGAGTAGCTGATGGTTACACCAAAGCGATGAACAAGTGAAAGCTTTTCCTCAACTGTATCTGAATGATGTCTGTCGTCAGTGTTGGTCTGATCATTTCTATCATTCCATGTTTCCTTTATTAAATGTCTACGGTTTGAAGTAGCATAAATCAAAATGTTATCTGGCTTTGTCTCAACGCCACCTTCAATAACAGCCTTTAAGAACTTGTACTCTATTTCATGCTCTTCAAATGACAAATCATCCATATAGATGATGTATTTGTAATTACGATTCTTAATGCTGGCTATAATCTTTGATAGATATCTAAACTGATGCTTGTAAATCTCAATCATTCGAAGTCCATCATCATAGTACTGATTAACAATTGCCTTAATACTTGTAGATTTTCCTGTACCACTATCACCAAACAAAAGCACATTATTCGCCTTTTTGCCTGCAACAAAGCTCTCCGTATTATCGATTAGCTGCTGCTTTTGATATTCGTATCCAATCAAATCATCAAGCACAACCTCATCCATATTGTTGATAGGAACAAACTTGATGTCGTTTAAGCCTATCTCCTCTATTCTAAAGGCCTTATTCAGGCCGAACATGCCTACACCATAGGCCTTGTAGAAATTCGTAATTACGTTAAAGAATTCCCTTTCATCCTCCGCTGCCTCTAGCTCCTTTGATAGCTTTCTAACTTTTTCACTCACATTACGGTTATACATCTGCTCATTTTTTCTAACAGAATTGTAGTTCGTAAATACGGAGAATGACTCAATGCCTAGCTCCTTTTCCAAAGATGAAAAATCGTAATCAAAAAGCTCTTTTAGAATTCTGAAATCATTTTCCACTAAGTGATTAACAGAACCAGGCTTAACATCAGTCTTTTCTGTAACTAAAGAAAATGGATTTTCATTCATAATAATGTAGAAGGTTAAATAATTATGCCAAAGATTATCGTCAAACCCATAATCTGTTGCGAGCATAAGAAGTCTCTTTGAAATTGCGTTAATCTGGCGGGTAGCTTCCCTCTTGTTATAATCACCAGACTCTACCATATCGATAGTTTTTCCAAGCTGATAAAGAATTGTATCCTCTGTTAAATCCCCAAACATGAGTAATCGTGATATCTTGTCATACATATTTTTATCCTCCTCGTATAATATTTTAGATACATTAAATGTACCTTGATAACTTAATAAATATCTGTTCAATAGGCTTAGTTAAGCCCATGATATAATTGTCCCAGTGTCAATCAGGTAATAGTTCTATTTCCCCCTGTTGAACCAGAAATGGTTACTTCATAATAAGTCTGTTCCCCTGACATGGAAGTTAACTTCAAACCGGCTGGCTGTTTGCTTAAGTACATGGACTACCATCTAGCAGTGTGGTTTCGCATCTGTCCATCTTAAGCTGGATTCTTATATGCGAGGGTGTCGATGCTCCATGATCATGGGTTTTACCAAGCCGATTGAACACTTTAATATCTTAAT
>NZ_FOWB01000013.1:0-82662 GCF_900115355.1 Pseudobutyrivibrio sp. JW11
TTCTCCATCGGTGTTAGTGATAAAGCAATCATGCTTATCTTTAGCGACATCAATTCCTACAAAAATCATATAGGACCTCCTTAAAATAGATTGATACTGTTTTAAGATCCACAGGGCTCCTTGCAATCGTAACCTACTTCTTGATAAACCGTCATGCGGTAACTAACTGATTAACAAATAAACAAAGAGACTGTGGTTGGAGCCTCTACTAAACCGTCTATGCGGTAGGAGTAATAAACCAATCCACAGCATCTTAAACAGCATAGTCGAACCTATAGAAAAGGTAAAGAAAGACTATGACTAATACTAATAGTAGGGAGTAATATTTAATCGAATGTGATTATCTACTAAGAAACGCACTACAGCTTTATCTTCTACTGCCGCAATTCCATGTTGCACTTCATCAAGTTCCAAACACTCCACTGCTTTTCTTACATCCTCTGCCGTTCCCCATTCACCAACATGTGCTTTTAGCTTAAGTCCTTCAGATTTTGCTCTACGATAAATAGACTTGAAGTTTTCTATTGGCTGTGCCAGCTCATCACCATACAAATCAATTGAATAAAAAGCCTCATTCCCCCAGAAATGAGACAAACAATCTTCTAGATATCCAATATCACAGTGTCTAGATAAACCGATTTGTAATCGCAATTCAATTTCTGGCGCTATCTCTTGATTAGCTGTTTCAAATGCTGCTACTAGCTCATCAATATCACCATGAAAAAATTCGTTTAGCCCCCATACATCCTCCCCAATTTCTAAGATAGTGACTCCATCTTCCTTTGCTTGAGCAAACGTGGCATCTATTAAAAGCCTTCGTCCTTCTGACGAATTAAAAATCTGTCCTATATTCTGTTCATTCCAAGCATGCATATCATTCATAGAATGAAGCGGTTTCTTAATTGCTTGAATATTTTCTCCTATGTGTTCACGCAAGTATTTTCGACTTCCACCTAACACAAAATGATTATGCAAGTCAGCCTTAGGAAACTTACGAATCCCCTCAATATTTTCTTGCTTCAATTCATCTATAAATCCCATCTATGCTCCTAACGATTCATGTTTTGCTTTACATCTGAAAAATATTCTAGCAAACGACCACCATCTAAACAACAAAAACAAGAAAACTGTCGTGTATATTTTACTTTGATATAAAATAACGGAAGCGTGACACGCTCCCGTTAAACATAATCAAAAAAGCTTATTCATTTTCTGTATCAAGTAATCTCTTTAATTCTTCTATATCAGGAAGGGCTTTTCTAAGGTCCTCTGACATATCTCTAGATGTTTTATATGTTGCAACACCCATTGGCTTTGAATAATCTTGGATTACATAATCAACAAATGACTTATTCATATCCTTACACAAAATCAGTCCAATAGCAGGATTCTCATGTGGCTTTTTTTCATATCCATCTAGTACACTTAAATAGCCTTGTAACTGTCCTAGATAAGATGGTTTAAACTTTCCTCGCTTGAGTTCGACCGCAACCAGACAATTTAATTCCCTGTTAAAGAAGAGTAAATCGATGTATTGATCTTCTCCAAATGCATCTAAGTGATATTGGTTACCTATAAACGCAAAATCTCTTCCAAATGTTAAAATGAAATTCTTAACATTATTTACTATTGCATTTTCTACAACTTTTTCGTCTATATCAGCTGAATCACGGATATCAATTTCTTCAACATTTATGTAATCAAGTAGATATTCGTCTTTAAATGTATTAATTGCTTTAAACGCTTTTACTGCTGGACTTAATGTACTTGAAAAATTGTTAGACAAATTTCCTTGATGCTCAAAATCATTAGCTGCTATACTCTGCTTTAATTGTTCAAGTGAATACTTTTCGCTAGCGCTTCTTTTAATATAAAATATTCGTTCATCATAACTTTTTACTTTTGAAATTATTAGCAAATGATTACTAAAACTAATTCCTAAAAAAGCTTCTACTGAAAATGATTCTAAATTTGGCAGACGGTTCTGCCAAATTTGAACATCAAAACCATAACTACTTTTGGCAGAAGCTTCTGCCAAATTATAGTTTTCGTTATTCGATGTATCTAGAGTTGACCATTCCTCATAGAAAACACGCATATTTCTAAGGTTTCGAGAAGAAAATCCTCGTAGTCCTGGTAATTTTCTTGTTAATTGTTCACTAATTGTATCAATAGCTCCCTGACCCCAAAATCCATTTCTTGAATTATGTGATATATATTTTCCAATGCCAAAATAAAGCATTAACTGTTTTTCATTTGCAGATTTCGCAGCTTCATACTGACTTTGAAGTATTGCCGTCTTAATAAGCTGTACCGCATCTCTATATTTCTGATCCATATCAGACCTCCGATTCCTTATTTCATTATTAAGAAAAATGATACTACATACTTTTAAATAAATTCAAATATATATTATGACATCTCGAGATTTTAATCGAGTGGCAAGCAATGATTTGGTCGGACAAATCTCCTATTCGGCCTACAACACATTTTCCAAATGTGAGTTTTCTCGCTTACGCTCGCTTGAACCTCTACCCTTTTCCTCTCCATAAAGCATTTCAAGATTCTTACGTGCTACATAATAATCATATATGTCTTTTCTCAATTCCTTATATTCCTGATACTCTGTTTTTTTTATTTCAAGTACAGTTCCATATTCTTCACGCAGTTTTTTGAGATTAAATAAATTCTTGTTACCCACCTCTTTATAGATTTCCCTTGCAGCTTTAAATCTAATAATCTCTTCTTCATGCTGCGAATAATATTTTTTGCTATAACCACTGGCTTTATACTCATCAAAGTATTTTTTGTTCTTGGAATAATCAATAATGGCATTTTGCATCCTCTTGTTTTTTTCCAGATAAGCCTCATGTTCTTTTATTGATTCCTTTAATCTATCAATTTTTTGGGTTCGTTCATCTGTTATTTTGCAGAGTTCTTCATATGATGCAATTTTCTTTTCTTCTAAAAATAAAATAGTCTTTGCCATTTGTTTGGCATTGAATCGCTTCGCCCAGGTAATATATCCTTTACCCTTTCCTTCTAAAGCTTTATTCTGAACATCTTTAAGAAACTCTATGCGTTTATCCTTAAAATTAGCCTTTCTAGTGTAACTTCCCTTTGCCTTTCGTTCAGAATAACTCATTGGAGTTTTAATTACTGAAAGACCATTTTCAAGACAAAGACAATCTGATATTTTTCGTACCACCATTGATGATAAGTAATAATTATTAAACTTTCGCTTACCATCAGTTGACACGGAATTAAAAATTATATGATTATGAATATGCTTTTTATCTGTATGCGTTGAAACAATAAAAGCATATTTCCCCTTAGTAAAACGCATTGCCAATTCATAACCTATCTCATTCGCCTTCTCTGGAGTGATTTCCCCTGGTTTGAACGACTGTCGAATTTGATAAGCAATTACTTCATTACTACGGACTCCCGCAACCTGATTATGATACATCTGCTTATGTAACAAGAACTCGACATCAGCTGTACGTATATCACATTCATAACTAGATACATATTTCCCTTTTTCATTTTTTTCTTCATTTAGGGCATATGTCAATCTTTCTTCAAGGCATTGCGACATTGTTTTACCCTTATTTAGATGTAAAGGTATTATTCTTGTAGTAGCCATAGTTCCCCCTTTCGTAATTACTTCCTCATAACCATATTGTGGTTTACCTCTGCTTGATAATAGCTTTTTATCGTTGTTGGAGCATTAAACAGACTGGCCAACATATATTTCTTAATGTTCCTCACTTTGGTACAGTTCTTCGACATACATTCAACAACATACTGAACATGAAACATATTTAACTTATTCAGTTTTCTTTTTACTAATTCACTTGAATATCTACAGCTTGCTATAACTATGCTTTTATCCTTTCTTAGCATAGTCTCCAATACCAACTCTAAGATTTCTTCATATAACTCACTATTATCAGGATCATCATTCATCAATACGTCTATACCCAGCTGGTCTCGTATTCTTTTTCCCATCTCCATCACATCTATATCGATAGGATTAGATTTTATATCTACATTAGTATTAATCTCTTTATTATTATTAGAGTTTGTATTTGATACTTCTTGAAGTTTTGTTTCTAAACTCTTAGCAGTTTGTTTTTCAAACTCCTTAGAATATAATTTGTCATCCTCAATAACAAAACTCTTTACATAAATTATCGCAGGCTTTCCTTGTCCCTGCTGTTTCTTTTCAATTAAGCCTATTCCTGATTCATCATCCAATTCTTTAAAAAGTTTAATTGCCTTATTTCTCCCAATATTTAGTTGTTCCATTACATCCACTACCGAGAAATATATGTAGACACGATTATATTTATCAAACCATTTATTCTTTGCTGATAATGCCATTCTATCTAGCATTAATCCATAGAGAAGCTTTGCATCATTACTTAAACTCTTAAAGCGTGGATTTGTTATTAATTCTTTTGGAATTCTATAAAATGTAAATAACTCTGATTCTTTTCCATAAAAATACTTGAACTGAATATCGCTCATATCTGCTATCTCCCTTTCATGCTCTGCTGGTATAACTGCGACAAAGGTTTAGTAGAATCTTTAAATGACAAATAAAAAAGACACCATTCGGATTCGAATCCAAATAGTGTCTTAATTTGTTCAAGTATTTCTCCTGACCTATGTATTATTACGTATTATTCTGTATCTAACCATTTGATTTTGGAGTCAAATTGGTGTCAAAACTGAATCACAATCGTTCTAATACCTATAAATTCAAGAATTAATCCTGTACGTATGGCATAAGTGCAACGTGACGAGCACGCTTGATAGCTACTGTAAGAGCTCTCTGGTGCTTAGCACATGTGCCTGTGATACGACGTGGAAGAATCTTTCCACGCTCAGAAATGTACTTCTTAAGCTTTGCTGTATCCTTGTAGTCGATAACGTTATCTTTACCACAGAAAACACAGACTTTCTTTCTTCTATGCATTGGTCTTCTTCTCTGCTGACCATCGCCTGTCTTATTAAAAGCCATGATTTAACCTCCTATAGATGTTAGTCAAAGCTTTCGTTGCCTTGACTTAGTTGAACGGTAATTCCTCGTCAATTCCATCAGGGATATTCATGAAGCCGTCGCCTGCATCTGAGCTTGGTGCGAAACCTGCGCCACCGTCGAAGCTGCTGTTTCCGCCGCCCTGAGAATTCTTGCTCTCTGCGAACTCAACATTCTCACATACAACATCGGTAGTGTAAACCTTCTGGCCGTCCTTGTTTGTGTAGCTGCCTGTCTGAATACGACCTTCAACTACGAACTTTGTGCCCTTGCGAGCATACTTCTCAAGGAACTCACCTGTCTTGCCAAATGCAACACAGTTAATGAAATCAGCTGTCTGCTCATCTCCATCACGCTTAAATCTACGATCAACTGCTAATGAAAATCTTGCAACAGCGCTGTTGTTTGCTCCACCGTAACGAACTTCTGGGTCTCTTGTGAGACGTCCCATAAGAATAACTTTATTCATAATTAATCTCCTTATCTTATACTATTAAGCCTCGTCAGCTCTAACGCATAAGAATCGAAGTACGTTGTCCATGATGCGAACATTCTCCTCGATCTGAGCAGGTACGCCTGGCTCAGCATCGAAGTGGATGAAGTAATAGTATCCTTCATTCATCTTCTGAATGTCATAAGCAAGTCTCTTCTTGCCCCAATCATCGACGTCTGAGATCTGTCCACCAAAGCGAGTGATATACTCCTTTGCCTTTTCAACTGTGGCAGTTCTTGCATCGTCTTCGATCTTCGCATTAACAACGAGTGCTAATTCATACTTGTTCATGCTTTCTACCTCCTTTTGGTCTATTGGCCAAACTAGCAATGCTAGCCTAGCAAGGATATAAATGTTTTATACCACGAATTAAGATAATAGCATGAAGCTGTGCGTTTTTCAAGGCTTAACTGAATTTTTATTGTATTTTTTGTATTATTTTCAGTGAATTACAATTCTATTCCCTGAAGCTTTGCCAATTCTGTAAACACCTGTCCGATTCTGTCGGTAATCACCAGTGTGTTCTCCGCTCTGCGAACGGATAAATCGGTTTGGTTGATTATTACCAGGTATTTTCCTCTGAAATAATTAACAAATGATGCTGCCGGATACACTGTAAGTGATGTTCCGCCAATTATCATCATATCTGCTTCTGAAATGGCTCTGATTGCGCCTTCCACTGCATCCTCAGGCAATCCCTCTTCGTAAAGAGTGATATCAGCCCTGACTGTGCCACCGCAATAATCGCACTTTGGGATCTCATCCTCTGAATCGAAAATGAAATCTACTGGATAGCTGGTTCCACAGTTCATACAGTAATTACGAAGTGCACTGCCGTGGATTTCATAGACTTTCTTACTGCCAGCCTTCTGGTGTAGGCCGTCGATATTTTGAGTAACCACGCCTGTGAGCTTACCCATTTCTTCCAGCTTAGCCAGATATTTATGAGCATTGTTTGGCTCGATGTTTCGCGTATCCATCTTTTGACGATGAAATTCGAAATAAACCTTTGGCTCCCTAATCAGACAACTGTGACTAAGTAGATACTCTGGCTGGTACATATCGAATCTGACATCATGCTGATTGTACAAACCGTCCTTGCTTCTGAAGTCTGGAATTCCACTTTCTGTGGATACTCCTGCTCCGCCAAAAAATACGATTTTCGACGAATCTTCTATCATATTTTTCAGTTCTTCAATTTTATCCAAAACATTTCCCCCCTTCTTAAATTCTAAATGTTAAGGTGTAAAACAACTGCAGCACAGATGATTCCGATGAGTATTCCAACAGCGATTTCTGGAATGGTGTGACCCATCTTTTCCTTAAATCTGTTGATATCAAGTGGCTGCTTGCCTTCTTCCTTACGCTCTTCGTTAAGATTGTTCAGTGCCTTGCCCTGGCGCTGTGTTTCAAATCGAACTCCTCTTGCATCATAAATGACAACGATTCCAAAGAATAATGCCATTACGAATTCAAATGAGGAAGCCCCGTAAATTGCGCCAGTCACAACCATAAGCGCTGTAACTGTGGCTGAGTGAGAGCTTGGCATTCCCCCTCCGCCGTATAGTCTCTCCTTGCAAAAACCTGATTTTACAGTATCAATAATGATTTTAATAATCTGCGCAATAAACCATCCTGCTGCAGGTGCTAAAAAAATCTTATTTGTAAACAAATCCACGATGAAATGCATTATATTCTCCTATCTCCTATAGCAAAGCGTTGTAAATATCTCGCTTGCTGACTCCTCTATCTTTTGCCACTGCCTTCATGGCTTCCTTTTTATCCATTCCCTTGCTTAAGTACATATCCATGTGCTCTTCAATAGTCATGTCCTCATATGCCGCTCTTGCTTCTTCTAAAACCTCTGCTTTAGATTTGCCAGCTATAACAAGAACGTACTCTCCTCTAGGCTCTTTGGTCTCGTAGGATTTTAAAGCTCCACCGATTGTGGTCTTCTCTTTTTCTTCGTGTTTCTTTGTAAGCTCCCTACAAAGAGTGATGCCTCTATCCTCACCAAGGACCTCTGCAAGCTCTTTTAATGTGCCTATCAAATGATGTGGTGCTTCGTAAATAATGACAGTTCTTGTCTCGTTTTTGGTCTCCTCTAAGACTCTACGACGTTCTTTCTTGTCTTTTGGAAGAAATGCCTCAAAAGCGAATCGTCTACATGCCTGGCCAGACATGGTAACGGCTGTGATACATGCTGCTGGTCCTGGCACTGATGTGACCTCGATTCCCTCGTCGTAACACATCCTAACAAGCTCTTCCCCTGGGTCTGATATTCCAGGTGTGCCTGCGTCCGTGATTACCGCAATGTTCTGACCTTCTTTTAATTTTTCTATTAAAGTGATGGCCTTCTCCACTTTATTAAACTCGTGGTAGCTGGTCATCGGTGTGTCTATTTCAAAATGATTTAATAGCTTTATTGAATTTCTTGTATCTTCTGCTGCAATTAAATCCACCTCTTTGAGGATTCTTACTGCTCTAAAAGTCATATCCTCAAGGTTTCCTATTGGAGTTGCAACTAAATATACTGTTCCTGTCTGTGACATTTATAATCTCCTATCGGAAGATAATTATTTATCTAATCCGTATATCTCGTAGATTTCATCTGTGTACTGGCCTGGCTCCTTGTAAACAATCAATGGCGCCTCCACTGTAAGCTGGGCTCCGCCGCCACGCACACCTTCTATCAAAACCATGTTTGGTTCCTTATCCACGTATGGGTAAACCAGACGCATCCTTTTGGGCTCAAGCTTGTACTTTCTCATGGCTTCAAAGATTTCTACTATGCGTGATGGTCTATGTACAAAGTAACATCTGCCTCGCTGTCTTAAAACAGCTGCAGTTTCTCGCACCACATCATCTAGGGTGCAAAGCAGCTCGTGTCGAGCTATAGCTTTTGCGTCGTTTGGATTCTTTAATCCATGATGATTTGTCATGTATGGTGGATTGCTGGTGACAACATCCATGGAAGCTTTTCCAAAGATTTCACTAGCACTTTTGATGTCACCCTCTATTATATCAATTTTCTCTTCCAGATGATTAAACAAAACAGAGCGCCTTGCCATATCTGCACTTTCAGGCTGAATCTCTAATCCTGTGAAATGCTTTCCTTCGGTCTTGGCTTCAAGAAGAATAGGCAGAATCCCTGTGCCTGTTCCCAAATCCAGAACCCTTTCTCCTTCCTTGACGCTAGCAAAGCCCGATAGCAAGACAGCATCCATGCCAAAACAGAATTTGTCAGGATGCTGAATTATTTGATATCCATTTATTTGTAAATCATCTAGTCGCTCGTCTTCCTGCAACAGATTATTCATTAATTATCCTCCAGGTCGGCAAGTTCCTTTGCCTCTTCCTTAGAAACCTGAACCTTTTTCTTGCGAGGCTTGAACTTAAGAACTGATGTAGGATAATCCTTTACCTCTTTTAAATCGCCATCTTCAAAAAGAACGCGGACAGTCTGGCGAAGAACGTTTACCGACTGAACTGTACCCTTGATTCCCTCAGGAGTTGTAACTGAGTCATTGATTCCTGGAAGGCGGCTATTAAGGTATTCGTATGTTTCCTGCTCGTTCTTTAGGCAGCACATAAGTCTACCGCAAAGTCCTGAGATTTTTGTAGGGTTAAGTGAAAGATTCTGCTCCTTTGCCATCTTGATTGATACTGGAACAAAATCTCCAAGCCAGCTTTTACAGCAGAGCTCTCTACCGCAGATTCCGATGCCACCCATAAGCTTTGTCTCGTCACGGACACCAATCTGGCGAAGCTCGATACGTGTGTGGAACACTGCTGCAAGATCCTTTACAAGCTCTCTGAAGTCGATACGTCCATCTGCTGTGAAATAGAAAATAAGCTTGTTGTTGTCGAATGTGTACTCGGCACCAACTAACTTCATTTCAAGCTCACGCTTTGCGATTTTCTCCTCGCAAATTCGCATGGCCTCTTTTTCTTTTTCAATGTTCTTGATTGCTTTTTTAGCATCTTCTTCTGTAGCCTTGCGGATGATTTTCTTGATAGGTCCTGGAACCTCATCATCTGAAATCTCCTTGTCTACAAGTAAAACTGTTCCGATTTCTACACCGCGAACTGTTTCAACAATAACCTGATCCTCACGCTTAAGCTCTATGCCGTTTGGATCAAAATAATATACTTTTCCGCCTCCTCTGAAGCGTACTCCAATAACCTTTATCATCTAGTGTCTCCTTTAGTTTTCAGGATTTCTCATCCTCTGTATAAGAAGCATAATGGTCAATTCAAAATTGACATTTGCATTTAGTCTGGCTCTAGTTTCTGAGATTGCATCGAAAATCTCGTTTAGGCCATGATATGACAGGCTCTGTGCCTGGTCGTGAATATCGAAGGCATCCTCTGAAAATAGCAGTAAATCATCCCTCGATGTCGATTTATATAATAGCACATCTCGATACCAAAGAGTTATTAAATCTAGCAATTGCTCGATAAATGGCTGAAATTTCTCACTATCGGAATCTTCTTTTTTATCTCTATCGTTATCCTCTTTGATGGATTTCACTTCGTCAGCTATCTGCTGCTCATCCATTTTGTTTGCTTTTTTGCATAAGGCAACAACACGATTTTTAACATCATTGAAAGTTACATCTGTAGCAAGTGCAATGGCCTTTCCCACATTTCCCTGGGCAAAGCTAGCCACCATTTGTGCCTGATAATCAACAGTCTCATACTGTGTCTGCAATATCCGCTTTATGCTTTCTGTATCTACGGATTTCATTTGGATAAGAACGCATCTAGACAGGATTGTCTGAAGAAATGCATTATGATTTGCTGTAAGCAGAATGATAATCGCGTATTCTGGTGGTTCCTCAATAGTCTTAAGAATGGCATTCTGTGCCTGAGGATTCATTCGCTCTGCTTCATCTACGATATAGATTTTGTATTTGCTACTGTATGGCTTGATATCAACATCATTTACAATCTGCTCACGTACTACATCTACGCTGATGTTATTCTTGCCATCTTCTCTTCTAACGTAAATAATATCAGGATTATTTCTCGATAGAGCTTGTTTGCAAGAATGGCACTCCAGGCAGGCGTCATCTTCAGATGGATTTTCACACTGAAGCATTGCTGCAAATGCCTCTGCAAGCATCATCTTTCCTGAGCCTTTTTCACCGCTGAAAATATAGGCATGGCTATGATTTCCTGTTTTAACTGCATTTCTTAATAGGCTCTTTGCCTCTTCCTGCCCTACTATCTGCGCAAAGCTCATCTAACAAAATTCTCCTAATCTAGGTGATTATATCAAGGAGCAATCCCCTGATTTCATCTACTCTATTTAATATATCAATGTGGTCTTTTTCATCTTGAACAAGGGCTGTTGCCAGCTCATCCATATGCTCATCTACAAGCTTTATCATACCATAAACTCTATGACGCCCACGTCTGTCTAAAAAGTTTTCTCTAGAAAACTTGTGACTTCGATTTACAACCTCGTTAAGGAAATCCTTGACCAATCCGCGGTAGCGCTTCATGTCACGAATATCCATATGCTCAGACAAAAGCTTTCCCTGAGTGGTTATGTCGTTTAAAAGATTTGTGAGCTTTTCCTGAAGCTCAGCATCATCTACGGCTGCTGCAAGTGTAAATTTGAATGTGTCATCTACAGGTGCTGTGGATTTTGCCTGATCTGTAGGTTGAACTTGGCTCACATCATTTACTCTAATATCCATGCTAACCCCTTCTATCTTTTATAAAGGTGGCGATTCTATCGCAAGTGATTCTGCTATCATCATCGTTTTTGAAAACATTAGAAACCTGCGCTGCATCCAGATTCTCCTGTGAGAAATCCTGCTGGTCAGCTAAGAATCGTCTGCACATCTCTTCGTACTTTGGGTGTTCCTGACTGCGTTCTCTTTCAAGTGCTCTCGAAAGACGAACACCATCATCTACCTCTATATATATCGGCAAAACAGCGTCTTTTCCGTAATAATCACGAATCTTTACAAAGCTTTCAACTGTTCCAATGATAAGATAATCATTTTTCGATAAATCAATCTGGCCATCGTCTACAGTAAAATAAAACCATGGACCGTGAACAGTATCGTATTTACGAATTTCGATTACCTTGCCTGCCTCTACTAATTTATCCTTTTCCTCGATAGAAACGAAGTTGTATTCATCACCAGGCTTTTCATTACTTCTGATTGGTCTGGTTGTGTATGATACGATTCGCTTTAAATCTAAATCCCCTTTGTCTAGCAAAAGCTTAAATATAGTGTCTTTTCCCGATGAGCTTTTGCCCATTATGCAATAAATACTTCCCATTTTGTCCTCTTTTTTCTTTTGTATCTAAAGTATAATTCAGCCAAGGCTAATTGACAACGTAGATACAGTCATTATTTATTCCTGTTACGTGTATTCCACTTTCTTTCGCCTGGCGGATTAGTTTGATTGCTTTCTCTGAAATGACTTCCCCTGGTACTACAACAGGTGCCCCCGGCGGATAAAGACAAATCTCATCCTGACATACAAGTCCCGTGGCCTTTGAAAGGTTGACCTGGCGGCCTTCTCCTTTCTTGGCTTCCCAAGGCTCCATTAATTTTTCGCTATCAATCCAGACCATTGGCACATCTACGTTGCCATTCTCTAGTCCTTCGTCTATTTCAATTAATGCCTTTGTTAATCTCTCAAAACCTTCCCTGGAATCCATAATGCTTGTCATGGCAAGCAGATATGAAAAGCTTGAAAGCTCTGTTTCTATTTCGTATTTTTCCCTAAGGATTCTAGCCAGTTCCACCCCGGAGATATTTGTGTTTTTTGATATTACTACAAGCTTTCCTGGATCCTTTGTTTCTTCGTCTTCTACGACTAATTTAAGGTGTTTTAATTGTCCACTAATCTTGTAGAAATCCTGTAAGTTATCCACATAATCCATAAACATATCCTCGGATTGTTCAAGAATGGTCATACAGTGACTAATGGAATTCATCAGCACATAGCTTGGTGAACTTGTCTCGAAAATATCCAAAGCTGCTGCAATCTTTCGGCTATCTACTCTATTTCCATTCACGTGAACTACTGCCGTCTGGGTAAGCGCTGGCAGAGTTTTATGAAGACTTTGGATAGTGATATCTGCTTTACCAACTGCAGATTCTTTAAATGCTTCGTTAAATCCGAGATGAGCACCATGAGCCTGATCAACTATCAGTATTATGCCTTTTGCGTGACAGTATTTTGAAATATCTTCCAACTTACAGTGATATCCTTCGTAAGTAGGGCTCGTCAGAAGAATTGCTTTGGGCATACCGTATTTTTCTACTGCAGCTTTAATCTCTTCTAAAGTTGCTGCCCTGTATATTCCATTTTCATCTGCCTTGGAATTAATATATCCAACCTTCAAGTGTCTTAGGATTGCACCATTATAAACACTTTTATGGGAATTCCTCTGAATTAATATCAAATCATTTTCACTACAGCTGCTGTATATTGCAGCAAGGTTTCCAACAGTAGAGCCGCCTACTAAAATAAAGCTTTTATCTGCTCCATAAATTTTGGCTAACCTTTCTTGCTCCTCCGCTATAACCTCCTCCGGGTCATGCAAATCGTCCACTCCATCAACTTCTGTCATGTCTATTTTATATGGCCCATCAAGCATTCTCTTATGGCCTGGCATGTGGAATGGATACATATTCGATTTTGAATAATCTTCTAATATTTTTTCTAAACTCATTTTCTAGCTTTTATTTTCTACAAAGAATCAATATAATGGATTTTATCAAAGCAAGGAGGATGTTATGAATAGGACTTTAGTTATCCTTTGCGGTGGCGATAGTTCCCGCATGGGTACAAAGAAAGCACTTTTACCCTTTGAAGATAAAACTATGGTTGAATATATCTACGATAAATTCAGTCCATTTTTTGATAAGATTTACCTTTCAGTAAATGAGCGTGGTGACCTTACTCATTTGGGCCTTGATGCTCAGGAAATCCCTGATATCTATCGAAACGCCGGCCCTGTCGGCGCCATTCTTTCCTGCCTTACAATGATTTCAGGAGATAGAGCTTTTTTCATGTCAGTGGACACTCCATTTATGGATCCACGCATTGCAGCTTATCTCTATGACCATTCATATAATTACGACATCACATCTTTTAAGTTTGATGATGAATTTTTAGATACCATCTGTGGTGTTTATCACAAGCGTTGCATCGGCCCTCTTTTCAAAAGTATCTTTTTCAAAAAAACTACCAAGAGTTACATTCAGGCTAGATGCTATACCAATCTTGTGGATACGGAAATTATTAAGAGCATTTCCTCTATTTCCATGGAGCAACAGTTTTACAAAGTAAACGACAGAAAGTCTTATTACTATGCTGTTTTCTCCATTTTAAAACACAACTTTGTTTGCTAATCCTTAATCCAGGAATCGCTTAAGCTGTGGCATCCAATCTCCAAGGAAGACCATGTTCTTTTCCATGGCATCCCAGATTGGGCTTAAAAAATTCATTAGGCAATTATTAACGTCCGACCACTGTGGCTCGGACTTCTTTTTTTGCCTCAATTCGACCTTCCACTTTCTTTTCATGTAGGTGTAATCACTGTAGCTTTTTAGCATATTAAGTCTTGAATCATCAATGGTTATACCTTTTTCTTTTACAAGCTCAGTTAATCTATCCTTCACCTTTCGTCCATTTACTGGATTTGATGTAAGGATTTCATATGCATCATAATAATGATCCATGTTGTTAATAAGCTCTAGTTTATCTATTATTTCAAGCAAATGCTTTGATAGCTCTTCCTCTTTTGGATTGATAAGTACATCTACTTTTCTATTTCCATATGCAATAAGCTCCAAACTAATCTTTTCCGGTTCATGGCTTGCACCGTGCTTTTTGAAATATAGATTAATTGGAATATACATATCATCGACGGTTATCTTTAAACTAATTCCTGTTTCTCCAACAGAACCATTTACCGCCATGCCCTCGAGGGCTCCTTTGGCCATTATCTCCTTCAATATATCTCGCATATAAAGGATTGCCATTTTGTCATCAAGGTCTCTTACATACTCGTAGTAGATATTACTGATGCAAAGATCTTTGTAGACATCAGATTTGAATTCTGCTGAATTGCAAAGATATAACTCATTGCAATATTTTCCATTGGCAAGCAGTTCTATTACAATTTCACATACTGCTGCAGAAAGCAAATTCTTGAAAGGAATATTAAGTTGTTCCGACTTTTCCTTTATGTTTCCTTTGTTAATCATTACAACCACACACCTATCATATTCTGGACTTTTTTAAGAACCTTACGCTCCTTGGCATATTCCATAAGCTTCGCTACATCTTTTTTCTCATCCATGATGTAGGCTAATACTCCTGTTTTGAATATTTCTCTATCTATCTTTTCTTGATATTTCAGTACATCGCAGATGAGTCTTTCTTTGGTGTAGATTTTCATGCGACCACCTGCAAAATCCGTCTCTGTTACTCCAAGTTCAAGCACTTCTGGCTCAGTATAATATGGTTCCACTATCGGATAATCAATGTGGAATCTGGATTTACTTGTGTTTTTATTAATTGCAATACTCCACTTGTATGGTCTGTCCTTCAGATAACCATATACCCAAAGCGCAGATTCGATTGTGAGGATGCCGTCTTCCCCAAACAATTTATAAATCCACTGCTCTTCACTGCATTCAAAATACTTTGTAGTGTAGTATCCACTTTTTACTCTGATTAAATATCCCTCTTCTACGAACTTAAGCACGCGACGATAGTCTACTCCCAGGGCTTCAATTTCACTTGTTTTAATTAATCCGCCGTTAGCCTCTACTAAATCATTAATCTGCTCCAGCTGATACTGCTTCTTTTCATCTCTTGAAAATAAGTTTTCCATTTTTTCCACTCCTGCTTGCTTTACGAGGTTATTTTCTTCATTATCACATTCTATTATTGAGGTGTCAACTAATCCTTAGTTCTATTATGTTTTATGATTTGTCTTCTATTTGTCGTAAATTTGTCCTATAATACAAATATAGCAATTAATATTGTCTTTTTGGAGGAATATATGTCTGAAGAAAAAATCACTCTTAGAAAAAATCCTTCTCGTAAAGAATGTGAGAAGGTAATTAAGAAGATACTAATGACCGAGGTCCTTGAGCGAGGTACAAATGAACATTTCAAAAGCGCTTCTGATTTCATGAGCTACTTCCAGTCTCTATATCCTGCCAGTGACAGCTTAACAAAGCAGGTCCAGCGTGCAGTGAAAGCTCTTGGTATGCCAAAAGATGATCGAGGCTATTTCATAATAAACAAAACTGAAGAACAGCTTGGCCAGGATAAAGAAATTGCGTTTCTAATGACAAAGTCTCATTGCGAGCTTGCTCCTTTTGAGAATTACGAAACATTATTCTTAAAAGCTGATGGAAAATATAAGGATTATCTATTCCAGCTTCTTTCTGAATCAGATACATTTGCAGACAAAGTAATTACCATGATTAACTCTTCAAATGGAATCATATTGTTTACAAACAACAAGCATCAGTTGGAAATTTTGATAAATAGTCTGATAAATAGATAAATATTTTCTATAAACGTGAAAATAATTTTGATGTCTGTGAAAATGCAAAACGACAGTCTAACAAATATAGGCTGTCGTTTTTATTATACTATGTCGTTATTATGAATAATTAGGACATTTCTTGTCGTTTATCTACGTCTTTTTCTTCTCTTACCATTATCTCTAATGATAGTCATGTTTGTCTTTTGTGGTCTTTGGTGTCTGCTCATGAATCGATGTCTGAATAAAAGTATCTCACTTGATTTACTTCTTATAAACATAATCAAACAAATAACCGCAAGAACTATAAGGATTACTAACCCAATTTTTGGATAATCAACTTGTATATATTCTTTACCGCTTCCACCATTTTCTACAGGAATATTATCGAATGGATAACTTCCGGCTGTTTCTGCGTTTGTAAATATCAGATTTGCATATCCTACAGACTTATCTGCATATGAGTATTGTAGCTGGCCTATAACTGACGAATCTTCTGAATCAGAATAAGGAACTACTGTTGAGGTTACATCTAATATGCTGGCTGTCTTTGGAATAACGATTATTCCATCTTCATCTACTTTTATTAATTCACTGTTTTCACTGAGGATTCCTGTTACATTAACATCATCCTCTGATATTGAAGCAAAATCCGCTACTGCGTACTTGCTAAAGTTGTCAAAACAGTACTCAAACAGGTTTGTTGTATCAGTATACTCATCTGTGGTTGTATCTTTCATTACAACACACACAAGTGTCATTCCATCTTTCTTTGCATATGTAACAAGTGTAGCGCCTGCCACTACAGTGTATCCTGTTTTACCACCTAGACAATACTCATACAAATACTGATTTGTCTTGTAGTAATGAAGCATTTGATGGTGGTTATTAAGTGGCGTTGGATCTGAATGCTTATTTGTAGCTGGGATCGTGTAGTTCTTTGTTCCAACTATTTCTGCAAACTTTGGAATCTTGTATGCAGCTCTTGAAATCAACGCCATGTCATAAGCACTTGTATAATGCTCTTCATCAGGAAGACCATTGGAATTGTTGAAGTGAGTGTTCTTGCAGCCTAGCTCCTTGGCTTTGGCGTTCATCATATCAACGAAGCTATCCATATCACCAGCAACATGCTCACCTAATGCGTATGCACACTCATTTGCTGATTCTAGCATCATTCCATAGAGCGTCTGCTCAACAGTCATTTCCTCTCCAACATCTCTGGCGATACTGGAAGAACCAAGCTCCGTACCGTATACCGCTTCTGCAGAAAATGTGACTGTCTCATCCAAATCGCAGTTTTCCAATACGATAAGGGCAGTCATTATTTTTGTGATACTGGCAGGATAATGTACATCATCCATATTCTTAGAATATAGGATTGTTCCTGTTTCCTCTTCCATTACAATGGCTGATTCCGCCACCACATCAACTCCACTAGGCCAATAATCTGCAGCCTCAGCCTGGATTGATTTCATTGTAAATATACTATTAGCAATAAAAATAAAGGCTAATGCCTTTGCAAGTTTTCTTTTTATATTCATACTCTTTTTCCTTTACGACTATTTAGTATAACTTCTCTATTTAGTCTGTTGCAATACTAATCTTACGATTTTTATGTTATAATCCATTTTGATTTTATTTTTGGAGGTTATTATGAGATTAAGAAATATCCCAGGAGCTGATGAGGTTGTTGCAAATAGTCCTTATTGCATTCAGAATCCTACAAAGCTCAAGGGCTCATATAAAAAAGAAGTATTTGGCAATGACAATCCTATTCATATTGAAATCGGAATGGGTAAAGGACAGTTTATCACTACTCTTGCAAAAGAGAACCCTGATATCAACTATATAGGTATCGAAAGATACACTTCTGTTTTACTTAGAGCCGTTCAGAAGGTGCAGGATGAAGAAATTCCTAATCTTCGCTTTATCTGTTTTGATGCTGCTGAGATACTTGATATCTTTGCTTGCCATGAAGTAGATAGAATCTATCTTAACTTCAGCGATCCATGGCCAAAGGACAGACATGCAAAGCGTCGCCTTACATCTTCTACTTTCTTAAACAGATATAATTCGATTCTTTCTAAGGAAGGACATATTGAATTCAAAACTGACAACAGAGATTTATTTGATTTTTCTGTAGAAGAAATTGACAATCATCCTTTATGGAAACTTGATGCCGTAACTTACGATTTACATAATGATGAGACTATGAACGCCGGCAATATTATGACTGAATACGAAGAGAAATTTTCTAGTAAAGGAAATCCAATTTGTAAGCTCATTACAAGTAGATAATAGTAAAGCCTTGATTATTACAATCAAGGCTTTTTTTTGATTATTTTTAGATATAAAAAAACCACCGAAGTAACTTCGATGGTCAAATGCGCGATCAGGGGTTCGAACCCTGGACACCCTGATTAAGAGTCAGGTGCTCTGCCAGCTGAGCTAATCGCGCTTATTCATTTGTTATTGCCTCAGCAACGAATATAAGTATATAGCCTGATTAACATTTTTGCAAGTCTTTTTTTCATTTTTTTACGTTTTTTAACAACTTTTTTTACTATAGTTATCTGAAAATTCCAACATGCTCATTCTTTATCGTTTATTGATTATATAAATAACAATACCTGCCTCTGATTTGAGACAGGTATCTTAATTTTATATATTTGCAAATAGCTTTTCTATTTCTTCAGGACTCATTACCCTATTAGGATCTGTTAAATCTATTCCTACATCTGGGATAACTATTGAATCATCTTCTGGTTCTGGCTCAGGCTCTGGCTCCGGTTCAGGTTCTGGCTCTGGTTCCTCTTCTGGAATATCTCCAACCTCTTCTAACAGAGCATCCAAGTTTGCACCTATGTCTTCTACTGGAGCTTCTTCAGCTGCAGGTTCTTCTACAACTGGCTCCTCGGCTGGGATTTCTTCTGCTATTGGCTCCTCTGGAATTACTTCTTCCACTGGGGCTTCTTCTGCTACTGGAGTTTCCTCTGCTATTGGCTCCTCTGGAATTTCCTCTTCCACCGGAGCTTCTTCTACAACAGCGTCTAAATCAAGTCCTAAGTCATCTACCGGCTCTTCTACTTCTGGGAGTTCCTCTATCGGTGCTTCTTCCTCTACCACTGCATCCAAATCCAGGCCTATATCATCAACTGGTTCTTCAGCTTCTGGCAATTCCTCTACTGGAATTTCCTCTTCTACTGAAGGTTCTTCTACTATAGCATCTAAATCAAGGCCAAGGTCTTCAACTGGTTCTTCTGTAGATTCTTCTTCAATTACAGCTTCTAAGTCAAGTCCTACGTCCTCAATTGGTTCTTCTGTAGGTATTTCTTCAACAGGAGTTTCTTCCATTGCAGGTTCTACTTCTTCTGGAATCTGAATGTCTTCTACATTAGTTATCTCCTCTGCAGGAGCTTCCTCAGCTACTGGCTCTTCCATTACTGGAATATCCTCTAAATCAGGGATATCTTCAATTACTGGCTCTGGTTCAGCTGCAACTGCAGGTTCAGGCATTACTGGCATCACTGGAGGTGGTGTCATCTGCATCTGCATTGGCTGTGCCATAACAGGAATTCCATTTTGAATTTTACCTTCGATATTTGATATCTGTGATGTAAGTGCTGCTATCTTTTGCTGTATATCAAGGTTTGTTTCTTTTAATAAAGTTTGCTGTTTTTCAAGAATCTGACTGTTACTGTTTTCAAGCTTTTCCTGGATATTTACCAGCTGATTGATTAACTCATCATTTGAGTTCATCAGCGCATCTGTGTTTTCCTTGCTTCGTGAAATAGTAACCTTTGCTACTGCTTTCTGTGCATTTATGATATCTTCTGCAGGTAAAGCACTGTTTTCCTCAATTGCTCGAAGTCTTTGATCCATTTCATCAAAGCTTTTCTTTATGACGAGATACGATGCCTTTTGTGCATTGTAGATTTCCTCATACTTTTCCTGCTCCATGTTCTTTTGTTTAAGAGATATATCTAACATGGCACTTATAAGGAAAAACAAAGCAACTATCATCAGAAGTATTCCTACCGCCATAGCCATAAAATTGCTTTTGAAATTTATCATGATATAAAACTCCATGATAATTAACACAGCAAGTGCTATGCTGGATAGAATAATCTGAATCTTATCCTTGGCTATTTCTGTTTGAGTTTTCTTTGTGTTCTCGTCCATTGTGCCCCCTAGTTAATCCTTTTTTTCAAATAGAGATACCATATCCTTCGCAAACGAAATAGGATACAGCTGTACCATAACTGAATCTATTATCGTTCCTATTTTTAAATCAAATGTTATTTTGACAAAATCTATTTCAGGTGATTCAAATAATCTCTCGAATATTTTTACGCTTTCTACGTCGATATTATCTGTTTTTGGTGGTGAAATATCTACTACTCTATTAAGTAGCTGTGACATTGAGCTTGCTGCATTTCCCATCATCTGGTTCATAGCTTCTGAAACGGCTGAAAGCTGAAGCTCGCCAATCTCACCACTTGTATTTGTTCCATCGCCACCCATCATAAGGTCAGCGATTATTTTTACATCATTTTCTTTTAGGATTAATACGTTACTTCCTGATAATCCCTTAATATAATTTATATGTACCAACACACAAACATTGTGATAGTCATCAAGCGATTCGCTTTTACGAATTAACTCGATTTTGGGTGTTGTGATATCTACCTTTAAATTATTTAATAATGCACTTAGAGATGTTGCAGATGAACCCATGCTGATGTTCGCAATTTCTCCAAGAGTATCTTGTTGCTCTTTAGTTAAACTTAAATCTGCCATACACTACCGTCCTCCTCTAATTTATTTTCCCCCTTTTCCTAGAATTGTGTTATTCCTTTTTATTATACAATATACAATTCTCCATACAAAGGTATTTTACCCCAAAGTTGCGAATTTTGTGTGGACAAAATGTTATATTTCCTAATTAAAAAAAGGAGCCTATTTCATAGACTCCTTCCAATCATGTTCGAGATGGGATTCGAACCCACGGCCTTCCGCTTAGGAGGCGGACGCTCTATCCAGCTGAGCTACTCAAACTCGACAACTATTTGATTTTAATCTAAAGCTTAAGAAAAATCAACAGTTCCCTGTAGCCAAATAGTACCTTTAAAACGGCGTCCTATTGTAGGTTCTCCATATAAATTATTCTTGTTTATGCACACTTCAAGAACTACATCATTGCTTTCCACTACAAGCAGATATAATTCCTCCATTGTGAGATGATTTACAACAGTTTTAACATCAAGAATATCACCCATAATCTCGTATTTATCATTCTCTATTCCGTAAGGCATAAAGAAACTTGTCACGACACTCAAGATATCTTCTCGAGAAACTCTTCTTGTAATACGCTGATATAAATCAATTTCATCCATTGTAAGGCTTTCAAGAGCTTCTTCATTTCCCTCTCTAGCCTGCTCTACAAGATCAATGCGTTTCTTGTTATTCATTTTCTCCTTTATACGACTTTTTTCATTGTCGTAAAGAGGAAGAATAACTTTTCCATCCAAAGATAAGGCTGCCAATCTAATATCACGCTTAACACCTTTACCGTTGGTGGTATTTCTTCTGAGATACTCTCCCATGTTTTGGAGATGAAAAATAAGATTAACACCTAATCTTAATTCATCAACCATAACATGATAGCATTCCTTATCAGACTGCTTTATTACATCTACCTCGTTATTAGATGATATACTCTCACCAAGATAAGTTGGATAATAGTAATCTAAAATAAATTCATCTTTATCGTTATAGATTCCACGCAAAACAAGTCCAACATTGTCTGCCACCATATATCTAAGCTCAACAAACTGATTACCTTCGAAATCTATTGCAGACTCCTGGTAATCAGGTCGAAGAATTATTTCTTGAATAAGATTTTCTAGTGTTTCTTTATTAAGTTTACTAAATCCAATTGCTGGTAAAAATTTATGCATCATATACCGTCCATTAAACATTTAAAGCCTGATTGAGAGCCTGCTCCTCTTCCTCTGCAAGTTGGATTATAGAATTACCATCTATAATCTCCTTAACATATGTATAGCAACCCTCTCTTGAGTGCATTGCATTAATGATATAACCAGAGTTCTTCTCATTAAGCATGCAAAGTGAAAAGCTAAGCTTTCCACCCATCTCGTTAAATGCATCGTATTTAACAAGACCAATTTTTTGGAAGCAATCCTTCATGTTCTTGAAGATTGCATCAATATTTCTTTCATTGCTAGCATTTGCTTCGATAAGCTCATCTACCTGCTCTAATCTGTAAACAAGTGTATCCTCTAATGATTTTGCATCGCTGCCCTGCATAAAGATTTTATATCTCTTCTTAAGCTTATGCATTTGCACGATAAATACAATTAAAAGTATTGTCATTATCAGAACTAGTGCTGCAAGTCCTATTACAATGTAGTCTGTACTAATTCCAAGATATTGTTCTATCATTATTATTTCTCCAATCGAACATATGTTTATTTTATAGATTCAAGCAAATCTACGATTCTGTTAAGCTCATCCTGAGAATAATACTCGATTTCAAGCTTTCCTGATTTATTATCTTTTGCATTGATAAATACTTTTGTGCCAAGTACACCCTTAAGCTTTTCCTGTGTCTGCTGATATACTGCAGCAAGCTGAGGATCAAGTCCAGCAGCTTTTGATTTTTTGTCAGCTTTGTCGTTTAAGAGCTTCTTTACCTCGCGCTCTACATCACGAACTGACATCTTTTCGTCGAATGCTCTCTCTGCGAATTCATACTGCTTATCTAAATCAGTAATTGCAAGCATTGCTCTAGCATGACCTGTAGTAAGCTTATCATCTACAATCATATCCTGAACACGCTTATCAAGCTTTAATAATCTAAGAGCATTTGTAATAGTAGTACGACTCTTTGAAACTCGCTCTGCTACTTCATCCTGCTTAAGCTTAAACTCATCAATAAGTCTTGCAAAAGCCATAGCTTCTTCGATTGGGTTTAACTGCTCACGCTGAATATTATCAATGAGAGAAATCTCTACGAACTCCTGCTCACTAAGATTCATAATGATTACTGGTACTTTCTTAAGGCCAGCAATTCTAGCAGCTCTCCATCTACGCTCGCCACCGATTAACTCATAATATGAACCTCTATCCTGAACAAGAAGTGGATTGATGATTCCGTGTATTTTAATATTTTCTGCTAAATCTTGAAGCTTATCTTCATCAAAGTTTTTTCTAGGCTGTAGTTTATTTGGCTCAACCTTATCAATTTCTACTTCAACAGGTGCACCGTGCTGCTCTGGGTTAGCTACTACTACACCCTCGTTCTTATTAACAATAAGGGAATCAAGTCCCTTACCTAATCCTCCCTTTTTAGCTGCCATAATTATAAATCCTTTCTTCCAATGATTTCTTTTGCAAGATTACGATAGCTTTCTGCACCAGCAGACTTCTCATCATATAAATTAATTGGAAGTCCATGAGATGGAGCTTCAGCAAGTCTTACATTTCTAGGAATGATTGTCTGATATACTGTTGCATTAAGATTATTCTTAACTGTATCAACAACATCAGAAGAAAGATTTGTTCTCTTATCGTACATTGTAAATACAACGCCATCAATCTTAAGCTTTGAATTAAGTCTCTGCTGTACAAGATCGATTGTGTGAATCAACTGGCTAATACCTTCAAGTGCGTAATACTCACACTGAATTGGTACAAGTACTGAGTCAGCTGTTGTCATAGCATTAATAGTTAACATATTCAAAGATGGTGGACAATCAATGATTACATAATCGAAGTCATCCTTTACATAGTCAACTGCATTTCTAAGAATATATTCCTTTTCATTAATACCAAGAAGCTCAATCTCCGCTCCGGCCAAGTCTACATTTGAAGGAATAATAGTAAGGTTTGGAATATTTTCCACCTTATACATACATTCTTTAATACTACATTGATCAAGAACTAAATCATAAACAGTATTCTCACATTCATCCTTATCAAGACCAAGTCCACTTGTTGCATTTCCCTGTGGATCAGTGTCTATAACAAGAACCTTTTTTCCTGCTTCAGCTAAACATGCTGAAAGGTTAATACTTGTAGTAGTTTTACCAACTCCACCCTTTTGGTTGGCTATTGCAATTACTCTCTTCATTTATTGTCTCCCTCTTTTATAGTTTAGTATTTAAATTTGTGAACAGTAAAATTATATCATTCCAATATATTCAATTCTACCAAGAATTTCTGTTTTGGTTTGCAATATATGGATGTTTATTTACTAGATATTGATTAATTATATCCGCTTTAGAAATGTTTCACGTGAAACATTATTATTAAAAATAGCAATATATAGAAGTTGATTCAAAAATCCTTATACTATATTTTGTGTTTGTAATGCTAATAAATAGAAAATGTTTCACGTGAAACATTTTCTATATTTAGTTTTGGTAACTATTTTATAGTGTAGAAATTAATTTTTCTAATTCAATTTTTGCTCTATAAGGGTCCAAAACTATAATATCTTTAATCGATTCAAGCTGATTTTTAAAACTATCATCAATACTATCATTAATAGTAGTTTGATTGTTATTAGTATCAGATGGTCTATTTATAACAGCAGTATTGTTTATCAAAGCATTAAGTTCTACTAATCTGCTATCATAAAACTTCATTTGTTTAGTTTTATTACTCATTTGAGATTCTAACTCAGAAAGAATTTGACGTATTTCTGCTGCCTTTTCATTATTTTTGGCATTAATATCTCTTGGAGTAAACTCGACAAAATAAGATTCATTAGACTCTTCTAATACATTAAGAAACTTTTTTTCTTCTTTTATCTTAGTTTCTAATAAATCCATATCTTCTTTTAGTTGTATTTTTTCAGAAATAAGTTCTTCCTGATATTTTTTTAGGAAGTCATTTACCATAAACCATCCCCCATATTAATGTTTCATGTGAAAATATTACTTTAAAGGCTCCTTACTTGGAGTACCAGCTTTTCTAGGATAAGCCTTAGGTGTAGATTTTTTCTTACCAATAATAATAAATGATCTACTAATATCAGTATCAGGTAGAGAAAAATAAACTGGTTCTTCCATAGAGCCACCTAATTTTTGAATAGCATTTCCAGATAAAGATACCTCTTCTTTTATATCACCTGATTTGAAACTAATAAAATAACCATTGAGTTTTACCAAAGGTAAACAATACTCAGATAAAGTACTAATATTAGCAACGGCTCTAGAAACAACCAAATCAAACTTTTCTCTGTATAGTTTATTTCTACCAGCCTCTTCTGCTCTTGCATGAATAAGAGTAACATTCTTTAAACCTAATGCATCTACTACTTCCTGAAGAAATTTAATTCTTTTATTTAGAGAATCAATCAATGTAAATTGAATATTAGGATAAGCTATAGCCATAGGTATACCTGGAAAACCTGCTCCTGTTCCAAGGTCACATACAGTATTTATGTTTGATGGCATAACTTTACCTATAGATAAACTATCTGCAAAATGCTTTACAATAACTTCATCAAACTCTGTAATAGCAGTAAGATTCATTACCTTATTTTTTTCAACTAACATTTCATAGAATAAATCTAGTTGATTTATTTGCTTGTCATCTAAAGTAAGATTCCAATCAATAATTGTATTCTTCAAATATGAATAATCTCTACTCATAAATCTCCTATAATAAAAAATTGTATTGTTTTGAGGGTATATAGAAGTACCCTTAAAACAGACCGATTATTTTTCTTTACTCTTATAAGTTTCCAAATAAACTAAAAGTACTGAGATATCTGCCGGACTAACTCCAGAGATTCTTGATGCTTGTCCAATGTTAGCTGGTCTAAGTTTTGTAAGTTTTTGACGAGCTTCAATTCGTAAACTAGAAACATCATCATAATCTATATCAGTAGGAATCATCTTTGACTCAAGCTTTTTAAATTGAGCAACTTGCTTAGCCTGTCTTGTAAGATATCCTTCATACTTAATATAAATATTAACTTCCTCTCTTACCTCATCAGATAGCTCTGGTCTATCTGGATCAATAGGAGCAAGCTTGTCATAATCAAGCTCTGGACGTCTAATCAAATCTACTAGCTTAATACCATTTGAAAGAGGAATACTTCCATATGATTCAAGTAGAGCTTGAACTTCTTTTCTAGCACCAATATTGATTTCTTTAACTCGAGCAACCTCTTCTTCAATTTGACGCTCTTTTTCGACCACATGATCATAGCGATTTTTAGGTAATAAACCTACCTCGTAACCAATTTTAGAGAGGCGTAAATCTGCATTATCTTGCCTAAGTAGAAGTCTATACTCTGCTCTTGATGTCATCATACGATATGGCTCTTTAGTTTCCTTAGTAACAAGGTCGTCTATAAGAACGCCAATATACGAATTTGATCTATCAAGAATCATTGGCTCTTTTCCAAGTAATTTTAACGCTGCATTGATACCTGCAACTAATCCCTGAGCTGCAGCCTCCTCGTATCCGCTACTTCCATTAAACTGACCAGCAGCAAAAAGACCATCAATATCCTTAAACTCAAGTGATGCTTTTAGCTGAGTAGCTTTAATACAATCATACTCTATCGCATATGCGTTACGAACAATTTTACAATTTTCAAGACCAGGAACTGTATGGTACATTGCATACTGAACATCCTCTGGCATTGATGAACTCATACCACCAATATACATCTCATTTGTATTAAGTCCCTCTGGCTCAACAAATAATTGATGTCTATTCTTATCAGCAAAACGAACTACTTTATCTTCGATACTTGGACAGTATCTTGGACCAGTTCCTTCAATTACACCAGAATACATTGGCGATCTATCAAGATTAGCTCTAATAATTTCATGAGTCTTTTCGTTAGTATAAGTAAGATAACATGGAACCTGTTCAATCTGAACATCTTCTCGATTGGTACTAAATGAAAATGGAACTACAGGATTATCACCAAGCTGGATTTCCATCTTAGAATAATCAATAGAACGACTATCAACTCTTGCCGGAGTGCCAGTTTTAAAGCGATTCATTTCTACATTATTATCCAATAATGACTGAGTTAGATGGTTAGCTGCCTTTAAACCGTTAGGACCAGTATGTTCAATTACATCTCCGTATAAACATCTAGCTCTAAGATATGTACCTGTACATATTACTACTGCTCTCGCATGATAAATTGCTCCAGATAAAGTCTTAACACCTGCAACCTTTTTGCCATCCATAATTAATTCAGTGACTTCAGCTTGTCTAAGTGTAAGATTATCTGTATCTTGCATTGTCTTTCTCATTCGAAGTGAATAAGCACTTTTATCAGCCTGAGCTCTAAGAGAATGAACAGCAGGTCCCTTAGAAGAATTGAGCATCTTTGATTGAATAAAAGTATGATCAATATTGATACCCATCTGACCCCCAAGTGCGTCCAACTCTCTGACAAGATGACCTTTTGAACTACCACCAATATTAGGGTTGCATGGCATTAAAGCAACTGAATCCATGCTTACAGTAAAACAAATTGTATTTAATCCCATTCGAGCAGATGCAAGAGCTGCTTCACAACCAGCATGACCTGCACCTATAACAACTACATCATAGGATTCTTCAACTACAGACATAAATAACTCCTTTTATTTCTTATAATCGGGCAAAGGCCCTCCTGATATTCCAAATCTTCACTTTGTTCGATTTGAAATATCATTTTCCCATACAAAATTCTGAGAAAATTTTATTAGCTAAATCATCATCTATTGTTTCACCAGTAATTTCACCTAAATAACTATAGGCATCCATCAAATCAATAGAAAAGAAATCTTCTGGCATCATATTATCGATACTAGAAAGTACATTTTCCAAACTACTCTTTGCATTAGAAAGACAAGCAGCCTGACGAGAGTTTGTAATGTATAAAGTATCATCACTGCGAACCTCACCACTAAAGAACATATCAGTAATAGTAGATTCAAGTGTCTTAAGACCATCAAGGCTTACTGACGAGAATGAAATAACGCATTTATTGTATTTATTGTATATTTCTTCCTCGCTGATTACCGTAGATAGGTCAGATTTATTTAGTAATATAATAACTTTTTTATCCAAAATCTTATTTATAATGAACTCATCATTTTCATCAAGAGGTCTTGAAGAGTCCAATACAAATAAAATTAAATCTGCATCATCAATAGAATCGATAGCTTTATCAACACCAATTTTCTCTACGACATCATCTGTCTCACGAATACCAGCTGTATCAATAATATTTAAACTAACACCATTGATAGTAATCTGCTCTTCCAAAGTATCACGAGTGGTGCCAGGAATATCTGTAACAATTGCTCTCTCTCTTCTTGATAAAGTATTTAGCAAAGAAGATTTTCCTGCATTTGGTTTTCCAAGAATAAGAGTATTGATACCTTCTTTTAAAATATGACCAGAATTAAATGAATCTATTAAGCCATCGACAGTATCAATAATCCCTTCAACCTTACCTTTAAGTTCTTCCGGATATCCTGTTAAATCATAATGTTCTGGGTCATCTAATGCTGATTCAATATAAGCAGTTTCATATAAAATCTTATCGCGTAAATCAACAATGATTTTATTTAATGATCCAGATAACTGCTTAATGGAATTTTTCATAGCAAGCTCTGAATTTGAAGAAATCAAATCCATAATAGATTCTGCTTCTGATAAATCTATACGTCCGTTCAAAAAAGCTCTTTTTGTAAACTCACCTGGTTCAGCAATACGAGCTCCAGCTTTAACCAAAAGAGATAAAACTTTTTTAAGAACTAAAATGCCACCATGACAATCTATTTCAACAACATCCTCAGTAGTATAACTACGAGGAGCTTTCATGATAAGTACTAGTACTTCATCTACTATCTCATCACCGGCATAAATATGACCATATTGAATTGTATGACTATCGCAATCTTTTAATTTATTCTTACCACGAAAAATAGTATCTACTATAAAAATAGAATCTTCTCCACTAACACGGATTATTCCTATTCCAGAACTATTCATAGATGTAGCGATTGCAGCAATAGTATCTGACTGGTACAAATCAAACCTCCATAAAAGTTATAAATATGATTTTAAATAACACTTAATTATAAAATACTATTTAAAATGATATTTATCTACATTATTTAAAAACAAAGAGAAGGGTTAGTCCAATTTAAAAGACTAACCCTAAAAAATCAAAAATTATTTCTTAAGAGTAATAACTACATAACGATATGGCTCTTCGCCCTCTGAATGAGTTGTAACATTATTATCGTTCTGAAGTGCAGAATGAATAATGCGTCTCTCATAAGGATTCATAGCTTCAAGAGTAATTGACTTCTTTGTTCTCTTAACTTTGCTTGCCATATTTCTTGCAAGATTTTCAAGAGTTTCTTTTCTACGACGTCTGTAATCTTCTGTATCGATTTTTACTCTAGTATAATTTTCTGATGAACGATTAACTGCAAGGTTTGTAAGATACTGAAGTGAATCAAGTGTCTGTCCACGCTTACCAATTAAAACACCCATCTCTGGACCAGCTAAATCAATTGAAAGAGTTTTATCTTCTTCATCAAATGACATTGAAATATTAACTTCAAGCTGCATTGCTTCGAAAACTCCATCAAGGAATTCCTTAGCAACTTCCTTTGGATCTTCATCTGCAGAAATTACAACTTTAATAATTGCATCCTTTGAACCGATTCCAAGGAAACCTGTACTTCCCTCTTCAACAACTTCGTATTTAATCTGATCAGATGTAACACCTAAACTAACAGTAGCATTAGTAAGTGCATCATCAACAGTTTTACCTGTAAATTCTTTGAATTCCAAGATTATTGCCCCCTTACTTATTATTTTGTTCATTGAAATCTTTTACAAGATTTGCTTTTGCAGCAAGAGAATTAGCATTAGCTTTTGATCTTAACTCGTTAGCTGCATTAAGAGCTTCTTCATTATTTTTTACAAGGTTTGCTTTGTCAGCCATAGAAGAAGACTTTGTAGACATGCGAGCTGCTTCGTAAATCTGAGCCTGGCGAATACCACGCTTTTCAGCCTTTGCAGCTGCTTTATCTTTATTCTTTTCAATAATACTTTCAAGATCAATCTTCTCAAAATGCTTATTTAAGAAGTACTGCTGTGTAATACGAACTACACCACCAACGATCCAGTAGAATACAAGACCAACAGGAACAGTGAAACCAATGAAAAGTGACATTAAAGGCATCATAAGATTCATTGTCTTCATCTGCTGTGCCATCTGATCTGACTGACCCTCAGTGTTTGTAGGCATAAGCTTAATTGTAGCAAGCTGTGAAAGATATGAAAGAAGTGGAATCATTAAAGCTGCAATGATTAATCCAAAATCTTTTCCAGCCCAACCAGTCTTAACAAGGTTAAGTGGTGTATCAGAAATATTTAAAATGAATAAATAGTTGATTTGCTCAAGCTTTGCAACAACAGAATCGATTGATGAAGATAAGCTTGGGAACTTGTCAGTAACCTCAGCCCATCCTGAAGCAGGAAGCTTATACAAAACATCAACGATAAAGTTAGAAACAGCATCAGAATCTGCAGATGCAAATTCAGGTGTCTGCTGTAATCTAATTCCAGATTCATCGTAAATAGTCTGCATTGTAGTAGCAAAACCATCAGTAGCAACAATACCGTTAACTAATTCTGTAAAAATATTCTTAACAGAACCAATATAAGCAGGTACATTATAGAAAACTCTATAAAGTGCAAAAAGAATAGGCATCTGAATTAACATATAAACACAGCTACCAGTAGGTGAAATGCCGTACTTATCATATAAAGCCTGTGTCTCTTCCTGCTGCTTTTGCATAGTTGCCTGGTCTCTAGAACCTTTGTACTTATCCTGAATAGCCTTCATCTCAGGCTGCATCTTACGAGTAAGTACTGCAAACTTTTGCTGCTTGTATGTAATAGGAAACATACAAACATAAATAAGAATAGTAAAAACAAGGATTGTAAGAGCTATGTTTTCAACACCTAAACCAGCGAGAAAAACATAAATCTTATCCATAATCCATCCTAAAACCTTAGCAATAGGTCCAAGGATAGATCCACCGTAAGCGGTAAGAAATAAATCGCTCAATGTAAAACCTCCAGTTACTATGGAACCGGATCAAATCCACCATGAGAAAAAGGATTACATCTGATAATTCTCCAAAGAGCTAATCCACCGCCTTTTATAGCTCCATACTTTTGAACTGCCTCAAGGCCGTAGCAAGAGCATGTTGGATAATAAGGACATTTGGTGGTTTTCATTGGAGAAATATATTTTTGATAAAACTTAATTAAATATATAAATATCTTCTTCAACATAATAGAAACGACGATTCCATTTATTTTCGAGTTACCCTATGAAGATTTGCAAGATGAAGTAAAGATTTTTGTATTTCATCAAAAGTTGCAGATGCACTGGCTTCTCTTGCAACGACTACAATGTCCAAACCACTATTGAACATCTCTTCATTAAGTCTATAACTTTCTCTTATCAGTCTCGTCAAATGATGTCGTACTACTGAATTTCCAACCTTTTTACTAACAGAAATTCCAATTCGATTTCGATCTGTATTATTATGGTAGATATACATTACAAGCTGTCGATTAGCTTTAGACACACCTCTTCTGTATACAGTTGTGAAGTCTTTATTCTTTTTTAGAGATTCACTAAATTCCATAACAAAAATTTTCCTTAAAATAGAAAGAAAGACCACATGGTCTGTGGCCTAAGCTGATAATTTCTTTCTTCCTTTTGCACGTCTTGAAGCAAGAACCTTACGTCCGCCTGCTGTGCTCATTCTAGATCTAAATCCATGAACTTTGGATCTCTGTCTCTTTTTTGGTTGATATGTCATCTTCATAATATATCCACCTCCTCTTTATGAGAAAACATCAGTTGAAATTATATAGGGAAAAGCCCATAAAGTCAATAATAAAAAGCATTAATATAATAATGAAAGAATGTGGATAACTAAAAAACACAAGATATAAATGAAATTTAAAATAAACAATACTAAATATAGTGGAAAATCGTAAAAAAAAATATTTTATTTATCTACAAGCTGTGGATAACCATGTGGATAAAATAGTAATAATTAACATTTTTCCACAAAAAACAGAAAAATATATGAATTTTAAAGGTTAAAATTGTGGAAAACTCTCTACTATGACTGTGGATAACTCACAATATCAACTTTAAACGCTCAAATTCAAAAAATAAGCCATTTTAGCCTTTAAACTACCCCCTACACGTTTTTACACTAATTATTGAATAAAAGCCGTATTTAGGGTAGAATATAAAATAGTTTAAATGTGGATAAAAGGGAAATTATATGGAAGAACTTGTAAAAAAATGGGATGAAATCCTAGACTACTTAAAAAATGAGTATAAAGTCACTGATGTTTCTTATGATTCTTGGCTTAAACCTCTAGAATTATTTCAAATAGAAGATAACAAATTATACATCATCTATAACGGTGATCAAAACAGTATGACACTTGGTTATGTAACCAGAAAGTTTACAACTCCACTTCGTATCACAATCGCAGAACTTACTGGAATTCAATATGATGACATCTTAGTTATATCTCAAGACAATGCAAACCAAATCAAAAAAGAAAAAAATATTGAACACATTAAAATAGAAGAAACACCTTCTTTTGAAGAAAAAAGAATGGGAAATTCGACTATTAATCCTAAGTTTACTTTTGATAATTTTGTTGTTGGTAGAAATAATAGATTTGCTCAAACTGCAGCTCTTGCAGTTGCTGAATCACCAGGAGAATTTTACAACCCACTATATATCTACGGTGGACCAGGTCTTGGTAAAACTCACTTAATGCAAGCTATTGGTAATTACATCGAAAATCAAAATCCAAACACTCACATATTATATGTAACATCAGAAGAATTTACTAACGAGGTTATTGAAAACCTTAGAACAAACAATAATGCTACTGCTATGCAACGCTTCCGCGATAAATATCGTACAGTAGATGTATTAATGGTCGATGATATTCAGTTTATTATAGGAAAAGAATCTACACAGGAAGAATTTTTCCATACATTCAATGCTTTACATGCAATGGGTAAACAAATTGTTATTTCATCTGATAAACCTCCAAAGGATATGGAGACATTAGATGATCGTTTCAAATCAAGATTCGATATGGGTCTTATGGCAGATATTGGATATCCAGATTATGAAACACGTATGGCCATTCTTAATAAAAAGATTGAAGAAAAGAACTTTAATCTTGATGAATCAATCAGAAAATATATTGCAGAAAATATTCAATCAAACATTAGAGAAATCGAAGGAGCTCTTAATAAGCTTATTGCTTTCTCAAGACTTGAAAAGATTGATATTACAATGGATATAGCAGAGAGAGAATTACAAAACTTCATCTCTCCTAATGTTTCAAGAGAAATTACTCCGCAGCTTATAATAGAAGTTGTTGCTGAGCATTTTAATATTACAGTTGATCAAATGGCATCTAAAAACCGCTCTAGTTCAGTAGTTAGACCTAGACAAATTGCCATGTACTTATGTAACACAATGACAGATTCATCTTTACAAGCAATTGGTCTTCTTCTTGGAGGAAGAGATCATTCAACAATCATTCACGGTGCTAATAAAATCGAGGATGAAATTGATAAAGATGAAAATACAAGAAACCTTGTAGAAACAATTAAGAAAAAGATTAATCCTAATTAATGTTAATAACTTGTTGATAACCCTTTGGATAAATTGTTAAAACCATGTTTATTACATCACATAACGGTTAATATTTGAAAATTTAGACACTTTTTATTCACAATTTATCCATAAATTATCAATACTTAATTCACAGTTTTTCATGAGTTATTAATTCATGTTTTACGTATAAATACTGGTGTTTCACAGTTATATACAAATCAACAACCTATAAGAATAATACTTAGAATAAAATTATTTATTTTTTATGTTTAAGAAAGGGAGCGTATCAAATGAAAATTACTTGTCAAAAAGCTGACCTTGTTAAAGGAGTAAATATTGTATCAAAGGCAGTGCCAACCAGAACTACAATGGCAATACTTGAATGTATTCTTATTGATGCTTCATCTGGTGAAATCAAACTCACTGCTAATGATATGGAAATAGGAATTGAAACTATTGTTAATGGAAACATTTTAGAAAGAGGTATCATTGCTCTTGATGCTAAAAAGTTTTCTGAGATTGTAAGAAAGCTTCCTGAAAATGAAGTTACTATAGAAACAGATTCTTCATTTAAAACATCTATCACATGTGAAAAAGCTAAATTTGATATTGTAGGAAAATCTGGAGAAGACTTTTCTTATATTCCTGTAATTCCTAGAAATCAGCCAATCGTTTTATCACAGCTTACATTAAGAGATATCATCAGACAGACAATCTTCTCTGTTGCTGATAATGATAATAATAAAATGATGACTGGTGAGCTTATTGAAATTAAAGATAATAAGCTTAAAGTAGTAGCACTTGATGGTCATAGAGTTTCTATTAGAAACGTAGAATTAAAGAACGATGCACCTGATGTAAAGGTTGTAGTTCCAAAGAAGACACTTAATGAAATCGTTAAAATCATTGATGGTGGTATTGATGATGAAGTAAATATTTTTGTTACTGATAACCACATCATTTTTGAATTTGATCAGACTACTGTTGTATCTCGTATCATTGAAGGTGAGTACTTCAAAATTGAGCAGATGCTTTCAGCTGATTATGAAACAAAAATCAAAATCAATAAAAGAGAATTCTTTGATTGTATTGATAGAGCAACTATTCTTGTTAACGAAGGTGACAAGAAGCCAATTATTGTAAATGCAACAAACAACACAATGTCACTTTCTATTTCATCATTCATTGGATCAATGAACGAAGATATTGATATTGTAAAAGAGGGAAAAGATATCATGATTGGATTTAATCCAAAGTTTGTTATCGATGCCCTTAAGGTAATAGACGATGAAGAAATAAATCTTTACATGTTAAATGCAAAGAGCCCATGTTTCATCAAGGATGACAATGGTTCATTTATTTACATCGTTCTTCCTGTAAACTTTAATAATCCAGGAGCAAACTAATGGAAACTATTCAAATTAGAGATGAATTTATAAAACTTGGCCAACTTCTTAAGCTTGCAAATCTTGTTGAATCAGGTGCAATGGCAAAGGAAGTTATTGAGGAAGGTCTTGTTAAATATAATGGTGAAGTAGAAACTCGTCGAGGTAAAAAAATTTATCCTGGCGATGTTGTTGAATTTAATGGAGAAAGCGTAACAGTTACTAATGATAATTAAATCCATTGAACTTAAGAATTTTAGAAATTATGAATCACTTAATATAAATTTTGATGATCATACTACTATTCTTTATGGAGATAATGCTCAAGGTAAAACAAATATATTAGAGGCTGCTTATTTAAGTGGCACAACAAAATCCCATAAGGGAAGTCGTGACAAAGAAATAATTAAGTTTGATACTGATGAAAGTCATATCAAAACAATTGTTGTAAAAAACGAAAGGGAATATCAAATTGATATTCACCTTAAGAAAAATAAATCAAAAGGAATTGCTATTAATAGAGTTCCAATAAAAAAAGCAGCCGAATTATTTGGACTTATAAATATTATTTTCTTCTCTCCTGAGGACTTAAACATCATAAAAAATGGTCCTTCAGAAAGAAGAAAATTTATGGATGCTGAGCTTTGCCAAATTGATAAAATCTACCTTTCAGATTTAACAAATTATAACAAAGCTCTAAATCAAAGAAATGCTCTTCTTAAAGAGATGATTTATAAGCCTGAATTAAAAGAAACTTTAAGCTTATGGGATGAACAACTTATATCCTATGGCAAAAAGATAATCACAAGACGTCAGCAATTTATTAATGATATCAACATTATTGTCAAAGATATCCACTCAAAGATTACTTCTGGCAAGGAAAACATAGAAGTAACCTATGATCCAAATATTGAGGACATATTTTTTCTTGATGAATTAGTAAAAAATAAAGAAAAAGATATGAGGTTTTGCCAAACTTCTGTTGGTCCTCATAGGGACGATATCAAAATTACTGTTGATGGAATTGATATTAGAAAATATGGAAGCCAAGGCCAGCAGCGTACCTGCGCTCTCTCGCTGAAGCTTTCAGAAATAAAATTAGTTGAAAATACAATAAACGATAAACCAATATTACTTTTAGATGATGTATTATCAGAGCTTGATAAAAATCGTCAAAGTGATTTGCTTGATAATTTAATTGATACACAAACTATCATTACCTGTACAGGTCTTGATGAATTTGTAAAAAATAGATTTATGCTAAACACAGTTTATAAAGTAACAAATGGTTCTATAGAATTAATAACGGAGGAACACAGGTGAGTAAGGAAGTAAATCAGGAGTACGGTGCAGACCAAATACAGATTTTGGAAGGACTTGAAGCAGTTCGTAAGCGTCCTGGTATGTATATTGGATCTACATCAGAAAGAGGTCTTCATCATTTAGTATATGAGATAGTTGATAATGCTGTAGATGAAGCACTTGCTGGATTTTGTACTCATATTCAAGTAACAATTAATCCTGACAATTCGATTACAGTAGTCGATGATGGCCGAGGAATTCCTACAGGAATTAACAGTAAGGCAGGTATTCCTGCGGTAGAGGTTGTATTTACTGTGCTTCATGCCGGAGGAAAGTTCGGCGGTGGCGGATACAAGGTATCAGGTGGACTTCACGGTGTAGGTGCTTCAGTTGTTAATGCCCTTTCAAATTGGGTTGAAGTAGAAATCAAGCGTGAAGGAAAAATCTTTAAGCAGAGATATGAGCGTGGAAAGACAATGTATCCTCTTAAAGAAATTGGAACATGTCCTGTTGAAGAGACTGGAACAAAAGTAACATTCCTTCCAGATGATACAATTTTTGAAACAACAATTTTTGATTATAAAACACTTAAAGTTAGACTTCGTGAGACAGCATTCCTTACAAAGGGACTTCGCATCACTCTTACAGATAAAAGAGGTGATGAGCCACACGAAGAGAGCTTCCATTACGAAGGTGGTATCAAGGAATTTGTTCAGTATATCAACCGTGGAAATGAAGCACTTTACGATGAGGTTATTTATTGCGAAGGTACAAAGGACAATATCTATGTTGAGGTTGCTATGCAGCACAACGATGGATATCAGGATCAGGCCTACAGTTATGTAAATAACATCGTAACTCCAGAAGGTGGTACACATCTTACTGGTTTCAGAGGTGCTCTTACAAAAGTATTTAATAAATATGCTAGAGATTACAAGATTTTAAAGGATTCTGATCCACAGCTTGATGGTGATGATATTCGAGAAGGTCTTACAGCTATTATTTCTATCAAGATTGAAGAGCCTCAGTTTGAAGGTCAGACAAAGCAAAAGCTTGGAAACTCAGAAGCTCGTGGAGCTGTTGATGCAATCGTATCTGAACAGCTTACATGGTTCCTTGAGCAGAATCCTACAATTGCTAAAAATATCTGCGAAAAATCGCTGCTTGCGCAGCGAGCAAGAGAAGCAGCTAGAAAGGCTCGTGATCTTACTCGTAGAAAGACAGCTCTTGAAGGGATGTCACTTCCTGGAAAGCTTGCAGATTGTTCAGACAAGGATCCAAAGAACTGCGAAATCTTTATCGTAGAGGGTGATTCCGCTGGTGGTTCAGCAAAGACAGCCCGTAGCCGTGCAACACAGGCTATTTTGCCACTTCGTGGAAAAATTCTTAACGTAGAAAAAGCTCGTGAAGATAGAATTTACAGCAATGCCGAAATCAAGGCAATGATTACAGCATTCGGTACTGGTATTCATGAAGACTTTGATATTTCAAAGCTTCGTTACCACAAAATCATTATCATGACTGATGCCGATGTTGATGGTGCTCATATTGCAACACTTATGCTTACATTCCTTTACAGATTTATGCCAGAGCTTATTAAACAGGGCTATGTATATCTTGCTACTCCTCCACTTTACAAGTTGGAGAAAAACAAAAAGGTTTGGTATGCATATTCTGATGAAGAATTAAATCAGATTCTTACAGAAGTTGGCCGTGACAGCTCAAACAAAATCCAGCGATACAAAGGACTTGGTGAGATGGATGCTGAGCAGCTTTGGGAAACAACAATGGATCCTGAAAAGAGAATTCTTAAGCGTGTAGTTATTGATGATGAAGATGCTTCTGAAATCAATGTTACATTCTCAACTCTTATGGGTGACAAGGTTGAGCCAAGACGTGAATTCATCGAGGCTAACGCTAAATACGTACAGAACTTAGATATCTAATCGTAAAAAATTTTCGGGGCAAGCCCCGATAGCAAAGACGAAGGAAAAATATGGACGACAAAATTTTTGATAATATTCATGATGTTGATCTGAAACAAACAATGGAAACCTCATACATCGATTATGCCATGAGTGTAATTGCCTCACGTGCACTTCCAGATGTAAGAGATGGTCTTAAGCCAGTACAGCGAAGAGTACTCTTCTCTATGATTGAGCTTAATAATGGTCCCGACAAGCCACACAGAAAATGTGCTCGTATTGTCGGTGATACAATGGGTAAGTATCACCCTCATGGTGATAGTTCTATTTATGGTGCACTTGTCAACATGGCACAGGAATGGAACACACGTTATCCACTGGTAGATGGCCATGGTAACTTCGGTTCTGTGGATGGCGATGGCGCCGCTGCCATGCGATACACTGAGGCCCGTCTCTCAAAGATTTCCATGACAATGTTTGGTATCAACTACAAGGATGAAAAGTTCACCCTTGGTAAAGATATTGACATGGATGGCGTAGACTTCATGCCAAACTTTGATGAGACTGAAAAAGAGCCAACAGTTCTTCCAGCCCGCTACCCTAACCTACTTGTTAATGGTACAACTGGTATCGCCGTTGGTATGGCTACAAACATTCCACCACACAATCTTCGTGAAGTAATTGGTGCTGTTAATAAAATCATCGACAATCAAATCGAGGAAGATAGAGATACAGAAATCGATGAGCTTCTTGATATTGTAAAGGGCCCAGATTTCCCAACAGGTGGTGTAATTCTTGGAAAGGCCGGAATCGAAGAAGCATATCGTACAGGTCGTGCTAAAATCAGAGTTCGTGCTGTTTCAGAAATCGAGCCAATGGACAATGGTAAAAACAGAATTGTTGTTACTGAGCTTCCATACATGGTAAACAAAGCTCGTCTTATTGAAAAGATTGCAGAGCTTCACAAGGATAAGAGAATCGACGGAATTACAGATCTTCGTGATGAGTCATCTCGTGAAGGTATGAGAATCTGTATCGAGCTTAGACGTGATGTAAATCCTAACATCATTTTAAATCAGCTTTATAAGCACACTCAGCTTCAGGATACTTTCGGTGTTATCATGCTTGCACTTGTTGATAATCAGCCAAAGATTCTTAGCCTTAAGGAAATGCTTGTTCATTACCTTAATCATCAGAAGGACGTTGTTACTCGTCGTACAAAGTACGAGCTCAACAAAGCTGAGGAACGTGCTCACATATTAGAGGGATTACTTATTGCCCTTGATAATATCGATGAAGTAATTCAGATTATCCGTAGTTCAGCTGATGTAGCAACAGCAAAGGCTACATTGATGGAGCGCTTTGGTCTTTCAGATGCTCAGGCTCAGGCCATTGTTGATATGCGTCTTCGTGCTCTTACAGGTTTGGAGCGAGACAAGATTCAGCAGGAATACAATGAATTACAGGTATTAATCGGAAAATTGAAAGCTATTCTTTCAGATGAAAAGGTACTTCTTTCAGTAATCAAAACTGAAATTACAGAAATCGCTGATAAGTACGGCGATGATAGACGTACATCAATCGGATTTGATGAGTACGATATCAATATGGAGGATATGATTCCTGTTACTAACACAGTTGTTACATTCACAAAGCTTGGATATATCAAGCGTATGAATGAGGATAACTTCAAGACTCAGCATAGAGGTGGTAAGGGAATCAAGGGAATGGATACAATTGATGATGATTACGTTGTTGAAATGCTTATGATGTCATCCCATGACTATCTCCTCTTCTTCACAAATAAGGGTCGAGTATACAGAATCAAAGCATACGAGATTCCAGAAAGCAGCAGAACAAGCCGAGGTATTGCAGTAGTAAATATCCTTCAGCTTCAGCCAGATGAAAAGGTAACTGCTATGATTCCTGTTGAGGATTACAGCGAAGATAAATACTTATTCATGGCAACTGCAGATGGATTTGTTAAGAAGACAAAGATAACTGAATACGAGAATATTCGAAAGAATGGTCTTACAGCAATTACACTTCGTGATGATGATATGCTTATTGAGGTTAAGCTTACAGATGGCGATGAAGATGTAATTATGGTTACAAAATATGGCCAGGCAATACGCTTTAGCGAGACAGAGGTTCGTCCAACAGGTCGTGCAACAATGGGTGTTATCGGTATGAACCTTGCAGCCGATGATATGATTATTGGAATGCAGCTTATATCTCAGGGCGAAAGTCTTATGACTGTATCAGAAAATGGTCTTGGTAAATGTACTCTTATGACTGAGTTCAACACAATCCACCGTGGTGGTAAGGGTGTTAAGTGTTACAAGATTACAGAAAAGACTGGTAACCTTATCGGAGCAAAGGCAGTAGAAAAGGATGATGAAGTAATGCTCATCAATGATGCTGGTACAATTATCAGAATCAATGTTGCTGGTACTGCTCTTCTTAGCAGAATTACATCAGGTGTAAAATTAATCGACTTAAAAGAAAATACTAAGTTAATTAGTATTGCAAAAGTTAGAAAAAGTGATACAATACTTGCGGAAGAGGTTGAAGAATTAAATGAAGGTTCAACAACCGAATCATAAAAGTGTGTAATAGCAATGGGGCTGTTATTTTAAAAATAGCAGCCCTTTTTATTTAAAACTTATTGCTTTACTCATTTAAAGTGACGATAAATTAAAGCATTAACAGGATATAGTGATGAAGGACATTAAAACAGCAGATATTGTTAACATCGTTAGTGAAATGTGTATTCAAGCAAATCATTATCTATCTGATGATATGAATTCACGATTAAAAAATTCTGTTAACACTGAAAAATCTGAGCTTGGAAAGAAAATTTTAAACCAGCTTCAAGAAAATCTGGATATAGCAGATAAGGAACAGATTCCTATTTGTCAGGATACTGGAATGGCAGTATTTTTTGTGGAGATTGGTCAGGAAGTTCATATCGACGGTGGACTTTTAACAGATGCTATAAACGAAGGCGTTAGAAAAGGTTACACAGAGGGATACCTTAGAAAGTCAGTAGTTTCAGATCCAATTGAAAGAGTCAACACAAAAGATAATACACCTGCAGTAATCCATTACGATTATGTAGCTGGGGACAAATTAAAGATTACATTGGCACCAAAAGGATTTGGTTCTGAAAACATGAGTAGAGTTTTCATGCTAAAGCCGGCTGATGGAATCGAGGGAGTTAAAGAAGCTATTCTTACGGCGGTAAAAGATGCTGGGCCAAATGCCTGTCCACCAATGGTTGTTGGTGTTGGCATAGGCGGAACTTTTGAAAAGTCAGCCCTGATGGCCAAACAAGCACTTACAAGAAGCTTCGACGATAGACCATCAACCCCATGGGTGAAAGACCTAGAGGATGAAATGCTTGAAAAGATTAATAATCTTGGCATTGGACCAGGCGGTCTCGGTGGTACTACTACTGCTCTAGCAGTAAACATTAATACATATGCAACTCACATTGCAGGACTACCAGTGGCAATCAATATTTGTTGCCACGTAAATAGGCATATTACAAGGGAGATTTAATGGAGCATAAAATTCAAACTCCAATAACTTCAGAAATAGCAACATCACTTCATTCAGGAGATTATGTCTACATCACAGGAGAGATATATGTTGCTAGAGATGCCGCTCACAAGCGGATGAAAGAAGCTCTTGATAAGGGAGAAGAACTTCCAATACCTATTGAAAATTCTACAATCTACTATATGGGACCATCCCCAGCTAGGGAAGGAAGACCAATTGGGTCGGCAGGTCCTACTACAGCAAGCCGTATGGATAAATACGCCCCACAGCTTCTTGACCTTGGAATGAAGGCAATGATTGGCAAGGGCAAAAGAAATCCAGATGTTGTAGATGCCATAGTTAGAAACAAAGCTGTTTATTTTGCAGCTGTTGGAGGAGCTGGTGCTCTTCTATCAAAATGTATCAAATCTTCAGAAGTGATTTGTTACGACGACCTTGGAGCTGAAGCTATTAGAAAGCTTTATGTAGAGGATTTTCCAGTAATCGTGGTTATTGATTCTGATGGAAACAACCTATACGAAACAGCTATCAAGGAATTTCAAGTTTTAAATTAGATTTAAAAACTGTGCGGGGTTTTTAAATAAAGTAGTACAAGAAAAGGAGTATAAAAAATTGGCAAAATATGTTGTTAAAAGAGTTTTGCTGGCATTCGTTACAGTAATCATTATTAGTTTGATTACATTCTTCGCAATGAATGCTATTCCAGGCGGTCCTTTCAATAAAGAAAAGGCAGTCAATGAAGCTGTTATTAGACAGCTTGAGGCTAGATATAATTTGGATAAGCCTCTGTGGGAGCAGTACATAATTTATATGAAAAATATGGCACACGGTGATTTCGGTGTATCTCTTAAAAACGGTCGTGAGATTAAAGATATTTTCGCGGAGAGTTTTCCTATCTCTGCAAAGATTGGTTTAATTGCAGCATTCTTCGCAATCATCTTTGGAATTATCCTTGGATCAATTGCAGCACTTAAGAGAAATAAATGGCAGGATAGATTGATTATCTTCTTCATTACGATAATTACCTCCATGCCATCGTTCGTAGTAGCAACTATTTTGCTTTACGTATTTAGTGTAAAGCTTGGTGTAATACAAGCCTTCTCTGCTGGAGAAAACTTAGTATTCTTACCAGTGCTTGCTCTTTGTTTATCTCCACTTGCATATATTACTCGACTTACAAAGACATCAATGCTTGATGCGCTTGGACAGGATTACATCCGTACAGCAAAGGCAAAGGGTGTTTCATCGAGAAAAGTTATCTTCGTTCATGGTCTTAGAAATGCGTTGATTCCAGTTATTACTTATGTAGGACCTATGGTTGCTGGAATCCTTACAGGTTCAATGGTAGTAGAAGCAATCTTCAACCTTGGTGGCCTTGGATCAAAGTTCGTAAGTGCCATCACAAACCGTGATTACACACTTATCATGGCAACTACCATTTTCCTTGCAACAGTTATGGTAATTGCAAACCTTATAACAGATATTGTTTATAAGATTGTTGACCCTCGTATTAAGCTTGACTAAGAATCAATTGAAAAGGAGTTATATTCGATGAAGGACAATTTTAAAAAGGCGCCTTTTTCTGCACAGATTGACCTTAGCAAGTTTTCTATGCAGGATTTTGAAAAGGCAACAGACGAAGAAAAAAGACAGCAGGATGTTATGGGCGAATCTACAACATTCTTTAAGGATGGTATGAGACGTCTTAGAAAGAATCCTTTAGCAATGCTTGCTATCGGAATTCTTATAGCACTTATCATAGTTATTATTTTTGCACCACTTGTTATTCCTTATGGTTATGCAGATATCATGAAGGGTTCTGCAAACTTACATCCATTTGAATACAGTGCATCAGAGCTTAAGCAGATAGCAAAAGGGGAAAGCGTATTCCCTCATATCTTCGGTACTGATTCTCTTGGAAGAGATTATTTTATCCGTGTAATTTATGGAGCTAGAGTTTCACTTGTAGTTGGTATCTTTGCATCAATCCTTGTTTTATTGATTGGTATGCTTTACGGTTCAATCTCAGGTTATCTTGGTGGACGAGTTGACCTTGTTATGATGAGAATTGTTGATATCATCTATTCTTTACCAGACATGTTGTTGATAATTCTTCTTGCCGTAGTTTTAAACGAAACACTTGGAAGTATTATCAAAGGAACTATTTTTGCTAAACTTGGAACAAATATGATTGCTTTGTTTATCGTATTTGGACTTTTATATTGGGTAGGTATGGCTCGTCTTATCAGAGGTCAGATTCTTACTATCAAGCAGAATGAATATGTTCTTGCTGCAAAATGTATCGGTACATCTACATCACGTACAATTTTGAAGCACATTTTACCAAACTGCTTATCAGTAATTATCATTACTACTGCCCTTCAGATTCCATCAGCTATCTTTACAGAGAGCTACCTTTCATTCGTAGGACTTGGTGTTTCTGCTCCAATGCCATCACTTGGTTCACTTGCTAACGAAGCAAGAAGCGGTATGATGACATATCCAGAAAGACTTTTGTTTCCAGCATTTGCAATCTGCTTGATTGTACTTGCATTAAACTTACTTGGCGATGGTCTTCGTGACGCATTCGATCCAAAGTTATCTAGATAAGAGGTGATAGTGATGGAAGATTATAAGTACATATTAGAGTTACAGGATCTACATACTACCTTTACTACAGATAACGGTGATGTAAGTGCTGTAAACGGAGTTAATTTTACACTTGAGCCAGGAAAGACTCTTGGTATTGTAGGTGAGTCTGGTTCTGGTAAATCAGTTACTGCATATTCTATAATGCAGATTCTTGCTGACAACGGAAGCATTTCCGGGGGCAAGGTTTTATACAAAGGCGAAAACATTGTAGATTGGGATGCTAAGCAGATGGCAGGTTTCCGTGGTAGATGCGTTTCTATCATTTTCCAGGATCCAATGACATCTCTTAACCCAGTATTCTCAATCGGTTATCAGTTAAAAGAAGCAATTCTTTTACATACAGACAAAACAAAAGAACAGGCAAACGAAAGAGCTAAGGAATTACTTAGCCTTGTAGGAATCAATGAGCCAGAAAAGCGTCTCAAGCAGTATCCACATGAGCTTTCAGGTGGTATGAGACAGCGTGTTATGATTGCCATGGCACTTGCTTGCGAGCCAGATATCCTTATTGCCGATGAGCCTACTACTGCCCTTGATGTTACAATCCAGGCACAGATTCTTGAGCTTATGCAGGATCTTCAGAAAAAGCTTGGTATGGCAATCATCATGGTAACTCATGACCTTGGTGTAATCGCATCTATGTGTGATGAAATCATCGTTATGTATGGTGGTCGTGTTTGTGAAAGAGGTACAGCAGATGATATCTTCTACTCTCCTTCACATGAATATACAAAGGGCTTACTCCGCTCTATTCCAACAAAATCAAACAGCAAAGAGAGATTAGTACCAATCGGTGGTACACCAATCAATCTTTTAAACATGCCAGAAGGATGTGCATTCTGTCCTCGTTGCGATGAAGCAATGAAGATTTGCTTAAAGGAAAAGCCAGAAGAAATCAGAGTTGGCGAGACACACATGGCATCATGTTGGATGAATATTAAGAATATGAAGCAGGAGGAAGTAGTAAATGAGTAGCGAGAATATTTTAGAAGTAAGCCACTTAAAGCAGTACTTCCCAGTAAAAAATGGATTTAGAACAGTTCCTCTTAAGGCTGTTGATGATATTTCTTTTACAATCAAGCCAGGTGAGACACTTGGTCTTGTAGGTGAGTCAGGTTGTGGTAAGACAACAGTTGGACGTACTCTTCTACGTCTTTACCAGCCAACAAGCGGACGTATTGTATTTGATGGCGATGTTCTTTATGATAGCGAGAAAAAAATTGATGTAAAAATGCAGCCATATCGTAAGCAGATGCAGATGGTATTCCAGGATCCATACTCTTCTCTTAACCCACGTATGACTGTAGAAGATATTATCGGTGAGCCTCTTGATGTGCACAAGCTTTACACATCAAAGGGAGAGCGCCATGACAAAATCATGGAGCTTATGGAAACAGTAGGACTTAACGCAGAGCATGCTACACGTTATGCTCACGAGTTCTCAGGCGGACAGCGTCAGAGAATCGGTATTGCAAGAGCCCTTGCTGTAGATCCAAAATTCATCGTTTGTGATGAGCCTGTATCAGCTCTTGATGTTTCAATTCAAGCACAGGTTGTAAATATGTTTGAGGACCTTCAAAAGCAAAGAGGTTTATCATACTTATTCATCGCTCACGATTTATTAGTAGTTCAGCATATCTCTGACAGAATTGCTGTTATGTACTTAGGTCACATGATGGAAATTGCAGATGCAGATGAGCTTATGGACAACCCAATTCATCCATATACTCAGTCACTTCTTTCAGCAGTACCAATTCCAGATCCTGAGACAGCTAGAAAGAGCCAGAGAATTATCCTTGAGGGCGATGTTCCAAGTCCTCTTAAAATGCCTAGCGGATGTCCTTTCAGAACAAGATGTCGCTATGCTACAGAGCAGTGTGCATGTGAGATGCCTCCATTTACAGATAGAGGAAATGGTCACATGGTTGCATGTTGGAACAAATAAGAGAAGGTATTGGTTTTAATTCCTATAGGGATTGAAATATAAAGAGATTAAAATTATAGGAGGGATAGTATGAAGAAGAAATTAGTCTCATTAGTACTTGTTGCTGCTATGGCACTTTCAATGGTTGCATGTGGCAATAAGGCAGCGTCTACTGAGAGCTCATCTACAGGTGAAGCACCAGCAGTTGCAACAACAAAGGAAGATAAGACAACACTTAACATTTGGATGTCTAGTGAGCCAGCTCACATTGATCCAGCTCTTAACTCATCAGTAGATGGTGGATGTCTTGCAGTTAACTCATTTGAAGGTTTGATGCGTTACAACGAAGCAGGCGAGCTTGAGCCAGCTTGTGCAGAGAGCTATGAGGTATCAGATGATGGACTTACATACACATTCACAATGCGTGATGGTTTAAAGTGGTCTAACGGTGATGATCTTGATGCAACAGATTTCGTTTACTCTTGGAAGCGTGCAGCTTCTCCAGAGGTTGCAGCTGATTACAGCTACCTTTGTGAAATCTTCCCAAGCTTCACATATGAAGAAGGTCTTGGTGATGGTGATGTAGTTGCTTCTGAAGATGGTAAGACTCTTACAGTAACACTTGGAGCAGTTTGCCCATATTTCCTTGATTTATGTGCATTCCCATTCTTCTTCCCAGTTAACCAGGAAGCTGTAGAAGCTTCTATGTCTGATGGTGATCCAGTTGGTACATGGGCTAACGATGCAGGCGAAAACTTCGTATGTAACGGTGCTTATGTTCTTAAATCATGGAACCATGATTCAGATATGACATATGTAAAGAACGACAATTACTGGGATGCTGATTCAGTAACAGTTACAACACTTAACGTAATGCTTACAGCTGAAACAACAGCTGCTTACACAGCTTACACAACAGGAGATCTTGATTTCATCGATGATATTCCTGTAGAGGAAATGGAAACAGCTAAGACAAGCTCAGAGTATGTAGTACTTGATAACCTTGGTACATACTATGCATCATTCAACTACAACACAGATCTTTATGATGAACTTGGTCTTGATGAGGAGCAGGCAAAGGTATTCCGTCATGCTATCACTCTTTTAATTGACCGTCAGTACATCATTGATACAGTTGGTCAGAACAACCAGGAAGTTGCTACATCATTCGTTCCAGCTGGATGCTCAGATGGTAACGGTGGTGAGTTCAAGAACAAGGATTACTACTCAACAGATTATGAAGCAAACGTAGAAGAGGCTAAATCACTTCTTGAGTCTATCGGTTTATATGATACAGCTTCAGATGCTCTTACACAGGATATTTCTTTAACATACCTTACAAACAACTCAGAAGGTAACGTAAAGATTGGTGAGTGTATCCAGGCTGACCTTGCAACAGTAGGAATCAACCTTTCTATCGATCAGGAAGAGTGGAACGTATTCCAGGAGACACGTAAGGCTGGTAAGTACGACTTCGCTCGTGAAGGTTGGATCATGGATTACAACGATCCTATCAACATGCTTGAAATGTACACAACAGCATCAGGAAACAACAACCCACAGTTCGGTAAGGATTCTAGCAAGGATCTTGATTGGGATAAGTATGATCAGATGATTTCTGATATCCGTTCAGAGGCAGATCTTGCTGCACGTGCAGAGCTTATGCATGAGGCAGAGGATTACCTTATGGATACATGGTGCATCATCCCTATCTACTACTACAACGATCCATACATGATCAAGGATTATGTAGATGGTGTATATGGTACTGTAGAGGGAATGAAGTACTTCTATCATGCTACAATCAACTAGTCTTTTTACTAGATTTTAAAGTGTGAAAAATTTTTGGGGAAATCGTGAAGATTTCCCCAAAATATTGTTGACAATGGTGCATTACTCTAGTAGAATAACACTTGCGTCGAAACAAAATAAGTAATTTACCTACAACTTTGGAGAAGTACTCAAGAGGCCGAAGAGGCGCCCCTGCTAAGGGTGTAGGTCGGGCAACCGGCGCGAGGGTTCAAATCCCTCCTTCTCCGTTTTACTTAATAAGGTGCCATAGCCAAGTGGTAAGGCAAAGGTCTGCAACACCTCTATCACCAGTTCAAATCTGGTTGGCACCTCTAATTTAAATCCCTCGACCCTAAGTAATGGGGGCGAGGGATTTTTGTTTATACAAAACTAACTATTCAAAAATGTGAGAAAGGAGAATTTTGCAATGACAATTTATGACGAGTTAGTTGCTCGTGGCCTGATTGCTCAGGTAACAAACGAAGAAGAAATTAAAAAATTAATAAATGAGGGCAAGGCAACTTTCTATATCGGTTTTGATTGTACTGCAGATAGCCTTACAGCCGGTCACTTTATGGCTCTCACACTTATGAAGAGATTACAGATGGCTGGCAACAAGCCAATCGCCCTTATCGGTGGCGGTACTACTATGATCGGTGATCCTTCAGGTCGTACAGACATGAGAAAGATGCTTACACGTGAGGATATCGATCACAACGCTGAGTGCTTCAAGCGTCAGATGGAGCGTTTCATTGATTTCTCTGATGGCAAAGCTCTTATGCTTAACAATGCAGATTGGTTACTTGACCTCAACTATGTTGAGCTTCTTAGAGAAGTTGGAGCATGTTTCTCAGTTAACAACATGCTTCGTGCTGAGTGCTACAAGCAGCGTATGGAAAAGGGACTTTCATTCCTTGAGTTCAACTACATGATTATGCAGTCATACGACTTCTATCACATGTTCCAGCACTATGATTGTAACCTTGAGTTCGGTGGTGATGATCAGTGGTCAAACATGCTTGGTGGTACAGAGCTTATCAGACGTAAGCTTGGTAAGGATGCTCACGCTATGACTATTACTCTTCTCACTGATTCACAGGGTAAGAAAATGGGTAAGACAGCTGGTAACGCAGTATGGCTTGATCCTAATAAGACTTCACCATTCGAGTTCTACCAGTACTGGAGAAATGTTGGTGATGCAGATGTTCTTAAGTGCATCCGTATGCTTACATTCCTTCCAATCGAGGAGATTGAAAAGATGGACAGCTGGGAAGGTGCACAGCTTAACGAAGCAAAGGATATCCTTGCTTATGAGCTTACTCAGATGGTTCACGGTACAGAGGAGGCTGATAAGGCTCGCGAGGCTTCTAAGGCACTTTTCGCAGGCGGAGCAAACTCAGAAAACGTACCATGCCACAAGCTTTCAGATGATGACTTCAAGGACGGTAAGGTAGATATCCTTCAGATTCTTGTTTCTGCTGGTCTTACTGCTAGCCGTGCAGAGGCTCGTCGTGCTGTTCAGCAGGGTGGTGTTTCAGTTAACGGAGATAAGGTTGCTGATCCATTTACATCATACGAAAAGGATGCATTTGCAGAGGAATTCCTTCTCAAGAAGGGCAAGAAATCGTTCTGCAAGATTGAAGCATAAAATCTAAAAATGATATAATAAAAGTGCCAAGAGACCTTGGCACTTTTTTGTATAAAGGAGAATATAAATAATGGGTAACATTTTTTATTTTCAATGGGAGCTCGATTTACTCCACTGGTTTCAGAGCATACATAATAGCTTTTTAGACTGGATAGTTCCGAAGATTACTTCCTTAGGAAATGGCGGATGGTTTTGGATAGTTGTTACTCTCCTACTCTTGATTTTGCCATTCAATAGAAAGATGGGTGTGCAGGCAGCAATATCACTTATCATGACAGTTATTATTTGCAATGTGATTTTAAAGCCAAGTATTATGAGATGTCGTCCATGTTGGCTTGAGCCAGATGTGCAGATGCTTGTTAATATTCCAATGGATTATTCATTCCCATCAGGACATTCAAACGCTAGCTTTGCTGTGGCAACTGCTATATTTACAAGAAATAAAAAGCTTGGAATCCCAGCACTTGTACTAGCTGCTTTAATCGCCATAAGCCGTTTGTATGTGTTTGTACACTGGCCTACAGATGTGCTAGCAGGTTCCTTGATAGGAATATGTGGTGGAATCACAAGCTTTTTCATTGTGAATTTCATTTATAAAAAATTCAATAGAAATGGTCTAGATGATGCCCGTGTCTAAACCATTTCAACAACTAACAATTCATAAGGAGAGAGCACAATTTCTGTGTTGTTAAATGAAGAATTGTCTAAGGTTTTGCTTGTATTGGAAAGTAAAACCTTTTTTATTTTGGAAGGAAGACTAAGTGTCTGGGCATCCTTCTGATAATTAGCAATAACCATTACACTCTTCTCTCCTACCCTACTGTAGGCAAGAAGGTTTTTCTGCTCTGGTTTGTATGGAGCAAATTCGCCATATACTAAAGTTGATTCATATTCAGGATTCTTTCTAAGTGAAATGAGCTCCTTATAAAAATTAAATACTGAATCTGAATTATTAATCTGTTCAGCAAGATTAATATGTTTATATTTTGGATTAATCAAAAGCCAAGGATTTCCAGAGGTAAAACCGGCATTCTCAGAATCATCCCACTGGAAAGGTGTGCGGGCATTATCTCTTGTCACATTTATAAGATGTGCAAGAGCCTCAGCATGTGTTTTGCCTTCATGTAATGCTGTTTCGTAGATGTTGGCATTTGCACAGTCATCCAAATCACTAATATCGTTTACTTTATCCAGATTTTCCATACCTATCTCCTGCCCCTGGTAAATAAATGGAAGTCCAGGAAGAAGGAAATATATACCTGCAAGCATCTTTTTGCTGGTGTCATTTAAATCTTCTTTTGGTATGAACCTTGAAACTCCTCTAGGTTCGTCATGGTTTTCGATGATGTTAGAGAGAAAACCCATGCCATCAACTCTCTCATGAGCCTTAAAAATCGCATTTTTATAGTTCTCAGGAGAAATATCTTCTTTTGTAGATTCAGCAGAAAAATCAAACATGGTAGAAAAGTATCCATGTGAGCCGATGAATAAAGGCAATTCATCATCCTTCTCATTAAATACTTCACCTACGGTGAAGGCATCATGCTTTCTGAATGTCTCATCAGCTAATTCATTAAGGAACTCTCCTACCCCAGTTGCTTCTTTTAGCATATTGTCGATTGAAGAAAGTCCGTCATCACCATCTACAGGATAATCTGAAAATGGGAGTTTCTTTTTAATGTTGATGATGGCGTCGATTCTAAATCCAGCAATACCCTTATCTAGCCACCAGTTAATCATCTTGTAAACTTCCTTGCGAAGCTTAGGATTTTCCCAGTTCAAATCTGGCTGTTTCTTGTGGAACACATGAAGATAGATTTTGTCGTCATGTCCTGGCAATTTTTCCCATACACTGCCTCCAAAGTAGCTACGCCAATTGCAAGGCAAAGAATCACCATCCTTGTAATCTTCAATGTAAAAAAATTTGCCGTATTCTCCGTCAGGGTCTTCGCAGGCCTTTTTAAACCATTCATGTTCATCGGAACAATGATTTACAACCAAATCCATTACTATGCCTATACCCCTCTTCTTCCCTTCTTCAATTAGACGGTCCAAATCAGCAATAGTGCCAAAGCGAGGGTCGATATCGTAGTAATTAGAAATATCATATCCCTGGTCAGCTAAAGGCGAACAATAAATTGGTGAAAGCCAAATAATATCAATTCCAAGATCCTGCAAATAATCTAGTTTTTCAATAACTCCGTTTATATCTCCAATACCATCCCCATTGGTATCGTAAAAACTCTTTGGGTAGATTTGATAAGCTACCTTGTTGTGCCACCATTTTTTTTCCATGTAAAAGCCACTCCTTAGATTAATCTAAGTAAACGCTAACATAAAAATATTGACAGGTAAATAGGTTATGCGTATAACTAAAAACAAGGAGGAGAATGCTATGGTAAGAATCAAAGACATTGCAAAAACATGCGGGGTAAGTACAGCAACTGTGTCGTATGTACTTCATGGTAAATATGAAAAGGTCTCAAAGGAAGTAAGAGAACGAATTGAAGCAGAAATAGCGGAAAGCGGATATATTACAAATCAATCTGCCATCAATCTGGTTAGCAGATGCTCAGGCTTAATTGGCGTAGCGGTAATGGATTCCAGCGATAAAAAGGATATTATGGGTGATCCATATTTTAGTATCCTCTTCTCATATCTTGAAAAGGAATTTAGAAAAAGAGATAAATATATTTTGATTATCCTGGACCAGTCACCAGAACGAGTTGTTAAGGATGCCTTAAGATGGAATTTGGATGGACTGATTCTAAGTAACTACACCAAGGAAGCCATGATTGCAATCAGCCAGGAGTTTGTAAAACCAATTGTTACCATAGATGCGGCCTTTGTTTATGAGTACGATAAACTGGTGCAGGTGTTTATAGACGATTACGATGGTGGATACAAAATCGGCAGTTATTTGGCATCGATAGGTCATACAAATGTGGCAATGCTAGATGATAATGATGAGGAAGACACAAGGCATAGATGGCGCGGATTCCGCCAAAGCTTTATCGATAATGGTATTGAAATCGATGAAAGCTCTCACTTTATTATCGATATGAAAAGGGAAGAACTGCAGGAAGGTTTGGACAGAATCTATCCAGCCTTAATAGAAAAATCAGCTGTTTTTTGTATTTCAGATTTCTACGCATTAAGAGTAATAAAGTATTTAAACGAGCATGGGAAAAAAGTGCCTGAGGACATATCAGTAACGGGATTCGATGATATATTATTCTCAAAATTATCTACACCGGAGCTTACTACAATACGCCAAAACGTGCAGCAAAAAGCAGAATCTGCAGTGGAAAGCATGATGAAAATGATTAAGAATAAGCCAGTGGAACATAACATAAAACTGCCGGTAGAGCTGGTTATCAGGGAGTCATGTAGGCAGTTGTAAAATATTAATAAAAATAAAAAACTAAATATGTCACATAGTAATAGTTATGTGCATAACCTTTGACCCAAGATTATTCTTGGGTTAATTTTTAGTTACAAGGTTATTCGTATAACTAAAGGAGGACAGAATGGAAAAGGCATGGTGGAAAGAAAGTGTCATATACCAGATTTATCCAAGATCTTTTTGTGATTCAAATGGTGATGGCATTGGTGATTTAAATGGTATACGAAGTAAATTAGATTACTTACAAAAGCTTGGAATAAACGTAATTTGGCTAAGTCCAATATATAAATCTCCTAATGATGATAATGGATATGACATCTCAGATTATAAGGACATAATGGATGATTTCGGTAATATGGACGATTTCGACGCCCTATTAAAAGAGGCTCACGAGCATGGAATCAAAATTGTAATGGATTTGGTAGTTAATCATACATCGGATGAGCATAAATGGTTTATCGAAAGCAGATCTTCAAAGGATAATCCTAAGAGAGATTATTACATCTGGCGAGAGCCAAAGGACGGCAAAGAGCCAAATAACTGGGGGTCATGTTTTTCGGGATCGGCATGGGAATTTGATGAAAAGACTGGTATGTATTATCTACATTGCTTTTCAAAAAAGCAGCCGGACTTGAATTGGGATAACGAAAAAGTCAGAGATGAAGTTTTCAACATGATGACTTGGTGGTGCGAAAAGGGCATTGATGGATTTAGAATGGATGTTATTTCCATGATTTCAAAAGTACCTGGATTGCCAGATGGAAACAAGGGCGAGGGTGCTTTGTATGGGGATTTATCCAATACAACAAACGGCCCAAGAGTTCACGAATATTTACAGGAAATGAGAAAGCGAGTGCTTTCAAAATACGACTTGATCACAGTTGGGGAGTGCGCAGGCGTAACTATAGAGGAAGCAAAGAAATATGCAAGCCTTGATAACTCTGAGCTGAATATGGTTTTCGAGTTTGAGCACACAGGGCTAGATTATGATGAAAGAGGAAAATGGACCACCAAAAGATTCTACTTGCCAGATCTTAAGGCAAACTTAAGTAAATGGCAGAATGAACTTGAGGGACAGGCATGGAATTCGTTGTATTGGGACAATCACGATCAGCCTAGAATCGTATCAAGACTTGGAGATGACTCACCACTATCAGCAAAGTGCATCGCCACAGTTCTTCACATGATGAAGGGGACACCTTATATCTATCAAGGTGAAGAGCTTGGAATGACAAACTATCCTTTCAAATCAATTGATGAATGTAGAGACATTGAAATACTAAATGCTCACAAGGAATTGGTTGGCGGAGGCCGAATGTCAGAGGAGGATTTAATGGACGGCATTCGAGCAAAAGGCCGTGATAATGCAAGAACTCCAATGCAGTGGGATGACAGCAGCGAAGCTGGATTTACATCAGGAAAGCCTTGGATAGGGGTAAATCCAAATTACAAGACAATAAATGCTAAGGCTGAACTGGAAGATAAGAACTCAGTTTTTTATTACTATCAAAAGCTGATTGAGCTTAGAAGAAAAAGCCAGTGGTCAGACATTATCGTTTATGGCACTTATGAGCTTTTGGATAAGGAAGATGAAAATATATTTGCATACAGAAGACAATTGGGGGACAGAAAAATTCTTGTTGTATGTAATGTAAGTGCCAATGAGGTGCAATACAAGCTGGATTTTGACGTGGAAAGAAAGGCTTGCTTGATTCGTAATTACGATAATGTGGATTTGGAAAAAGAGATGAGAGTCCCAGCATGGTTTGCTGGTGTTTGGGAAATCTAAATCCTGGTGTTGACATCATGCGAGAATGTTTAGTATATTGTATACATCTCGTGAGGGAGTAGCTAGCGCTATTAAACGAATGCGTTGTTTGTCAACAGACTCGGGATTTACCCTGGCAAACATTAAATAGTGAGACTCACGTGTAGCCATAGATTTGGTTACACGTGGGTCTTTTTTGTTATATTAGCCCTCACAAAAAAGGAGTTTAATATGAGTGTAGTAGACATATTTTTATTTGGAGTAGGTCTATCAATGGATGCATTTGCTGTTGCAATCTGCAAAGGACTGGCAATGAAGCAGGTAAACAAAAAGCAAATGTTTATGATAGCACTATTCTTTGGCGGTTTTCAGGCGTTGATGCCACTGATTGGCTTCATCTTGGGAAGTGCTTTTGCTGATATGATTTCAGCCTATGACCATTGGATAGCCTTCGTACTTCTGTTGTATATAGGTGGCAAAATGGCTATTGAGGCAATCAAAGAATGGAAGGATGAGGATAAGGTTGAGATAATGGACCCACCACTTGATTACAAGGAGCTTACACTTCTTGCAATTGCAACAAGTATTGATGCATTAGCCTGTGGTGTTACTTTTTCATTCTATAAAGGATTTAACATACTTCGTGCAATCTTAATTATTGGTTTAACAACATTTGCTATTTCAGCAGGTGGTGTTTATGTGGGAAATATTTTTGGTAATAAGTTCAAGGCAAAGGCTCAGTTATTAGGCGGATTTATCCTGATTTTCCTGGGCGTGAAGATCTTGCTTGAGCATTTATTTGGAATATCATTTGGGTTTTAAAGGAGGAGAATAAATGACATTTTTTAGCACAATACCAGGAGCTTTGATTCTCTTGGTAGTAGGATTTGTATTTTTGATTAAGGGGGCAGATTTCTTCGTTGAAGGTGCATCTGCAGTAGCAAAAAAGCTTCATGTTCCAGCACTTGTAATTGGTATGACAATCGTTGCAATGGGAACATCGCTTCCAGAGCTTTCAGTTTCTGTTACAGCTTCTTTAGCAAACAGTAATCAGCTTGCAATTGGAAACGTAATTGGCTCAAACATCTTTAATTTGATGGTAGTTTTAGGAAGCTGCGCGTTGTTTTCAGCCCTTGAAGTAGCTGATGACACAATCAAAAAGGATTTTCCATTTTCAGTAGCATGTGCAATTGCTCTCATGATTATGGGATTAATCGGAAGCTCAGTTGGACACATTGATGGAGCAATTCTTCTTATAGCTTTTGTTATTTTCCTTGGTTCAATGCTAATGACCGCAAAAAATCACAGAGCACATGAAGCAGAGCTTGCTGAAGAGGATGTAGAAAAAGAAATTGTAGATATTCCAACATGGCTTTGCATTATCTATATCGTTGGTGGTGCAGTGGCAATTAAGTTTGGTGGTGATTGGGTTGTCGCTTCATGTACAACCTTAGCTCTTAAGTTTGGTATGTCAGAAACTCTTGTTGGTCTTACAATTGTTGCCCTTGGAACATCACTTCCAGAGCTTGTTACATCAATTGTTGCAGCCAAGAAAAACGAGCTTGATATGGCAATCGGAAATGTAGTAGGTTCGAACGTTTTCAATATTCTTTTGATTTTAGGTACAGCAGGTGCTATTTCACCTATGACATACCTTACAGTAAACGCTATTGATACATTGATTCTTGTAGCTTTTTCAGCTGTTGTGTGGCTCATGTGTTTAAAGAAAAAGAACCTCAATAGAGCTAATGGAATCATCATGTTGCTACTTTATGTGGCATATCTTGCTTATATCATCGTAAGAGATGGCGGTGTAGCATAGATTAAATGTGGTAAAAAGAACGGTGTTATGGTAAAATCATAAAGTTTAAAGGGTTGAATAAGGAGGTAATTTTATGGGTCTTTTAGACAATCTTTCAGATAGCATTAGAAGTACCACCCAAGACCTTGGAAAAAAAGCTCAAAACGCCACAGATATGACCAAATTGCAGTATGACAAAAAGGTCAAAGAAGGCGAACTTATCAAGCTTTATGAAAAGCTTGGCAAGAAATACTATCAAGAGCACAAAGATGAGGACAGCGAAGAAATCAAACGAATTACCGCTGTGACTCTTCGAATCAAAGAGATATCAGATGATATCATGGCACTTAAAGGCGGTGTAGCCTGCCCTAAGTGTGGCGCATTAGTCAAAAATGGCTCCATGTACTGTAGTGCATGTGGAGAAAAAATAGAGGATATTTTTGAAGAGTAGGAGTTAAGAATGGGTAACAAAGGCAATTATTACATCACCACAGCAATTGCTTACACATCAGGTAAGCCACATATTGGAAACACATACGAAATCGTGCTTGCAGATTCAATCGCTCGTTTCCGTCGCCAGGAAGGATACGATGTTTTCTTCCAGACAGGAACAGATGAGCACGGTCAGAAAATCGAGTTAAAGGCCGCTGAAGCAGGCATCACTCCAAAAGAGTTTGTTGATAATGTTTCAGGTCAGGTTAGAAATATCTGGGATTTAATGAACACATCTTATGATAAGTTCATCCGTACAACAGATGAGGATCATGAGAAGCAGGTTAAGAAGATTTTCAAGAAGCTCTACGATAAGGGCGATATTTACAAGAGCTCATACGAAGGACTTTACTGTACACCATGTGAGTCTTTCTGGACAGAGTCACAGCTTGTTGATGGCAAGTGTCCTGACTGCGGTCGTGAGGTTCAGCCAGCAAAGGAAGAAGCATACTTCTTCAAGATGAGCAAATACGCTGACAAGCTTATTGATTATATCAATACACATCCTGAGTTCATTCAGCCAGTTTCTCGTAAGAACGAGATGATGAACAACTTCCTTCTTCCAGGATTACAGGATCTTTGCGTTAGCCGTACATCATTTACATGGGGAATCCCAGTAGATTTTGATCCAAAGCACGTTGTATACGTATGGCTTGATGCTCTTACAAACTATATCACAGGTATTGGTTATGAGTGTGATGGTGAGTCATCTGATCAGTTCAAGGCTTTATGGCCAGCTGACCTTCACCTCATCGGAAAGGATATCATCCGTTTCCATACAATTTATTGGCCTATTTTCCTTATGGCACTTGATCTTCCACTTCCAAAGCAGGTATTTGGACATCCATGGCTTCTTACAAAGTCAGCTGATGGTGGCGATGACAAAATGTCTAAGTCAAAGGGAAATGTTATCTATGCAGATGAATTAGTTGATTTCTTCGGTGTAGATGCAGTTAGATATTTCGTTCTTCACGAAATGCCATTCGAGAATGATGGTGCTATTTCATGGCCACTTATGGTAGAGCGTGTTAACTCAGATCTTGCAAACACACTTGGAAACCTTGTAAACCGTACAATCTCAATGAGCAACAAGTACTTCGGTGGCGTTGTTGAGGATAAGGGTGTTACAGAGGATGTTGATGCAGATCTTAAGGCTGTAGTTACAGGCACAGTTGCAGCAGTTGAGTCAAAGATGGCTGAACTTCGTGTTGCAGATGCTATTACAGAAGTATTCAATCTCTTCAAGAGATGTAACAAATATATCGACGAGACAATGCCTTGGGCACTTGCAAAGGATGAGACAAAGCAGGATAGACTTGCTACTGTTCTCTACAACTTGGTTGAGGGTATCTCAATTGGTGCTACTCTTCTTAAGGCCTTCATGCCTGAGACATCAGAAAAGGTATTAGCTCAGATTGGTGCAAAGGAAATTCCTTACGATGAGCTTTCTACTTTCGGCCACTATGTAAACGGTGACAAGGTTACAGATGCTCCAGAGATTCTCTTCGCACGTCTTGACCTTGATGAGGTTATGGCAAAGGTAGCAGAGCTTCATCCAGCACAGCCAGAGGAAGCAGATGCTGATGATGAGGAAGGAATCGATATCGAAGCAAAGCCTGAAATCACATTTGACGATTTCATGAAGCTTCAGTTCCAGGTTGGTAAGATTGTTTCTTGTGAAGCAGTAAAGGGCTCAAAGAAGCTCCTTTGCTCACAGGTAAAGATTGGTTCACAGACAAAGCAGATCGTTTCTGGTATCAGCAAGCACTACTCTCCAGAGGAGATGGTTGGAAAGAAGGTTATGGTTCTTGTAAACCTTAAGCCAGCAAAGCTTGCAGGTGTTCTTTCAGAAGGTATGCTTCTTTGCGCAGAGGATGCTGAAGGCAACCTTTCACTCATGACACCAGAGAAGTCTATGCCATCAGGCGCGGAGATTTGTTAATATGATTTTTGAGACACATGCTCATTATGATGATGAGAAGTTCGACGAGGATAGAGTCGAACTTCTTTCTCATTTATTGAGAGAAAACAATATCGGTAATATTGTAAATGTAGGTGCAACCTTTAGAGGTTGTAAGGACAGTATAAAACTGGCTGAGGAATACGATAATGTATACGCAGCCATAGGAATACATCCAGAGGAAATAGATGAAATAAACGAAGATGTCATCAATTGGCTCAGGGAAAATTCATCAAATCCAAAGGTTGTTGCAATAGGTGAAATCGGCCTTGATTATTACTGGGTGAAGGAGTCGGAACAAAGAGCAAAACAGCGTCTTTGGTTCGACAGACAGATGGATTTGGCTTTAGAGGTAAATTTACCGGTAATTATTCACTCTAGAGATGCGGCAGAAGACACTTTAAACACAATTATTAGGTATAATACACAAGGATTGAAAGGTATTGTCCATTGTTATTCATATTCCAAGGAAATAGCCATGGAATATGTGAAAATGGGATGGTATATTGGTGTTGGAGGAGTAGTGACTTTCAAGAACGGCAGAAAGCTAGTTGAGACAGTAGAGGCTATTCCAATCGAAAACATTGTTCTTGAGACAGATTGTCCTTATATGGCGCCTGTCCCACACAGAGGTGAGCGTAACAGCTCAATCTATCTTAGCCATGTGGCTGAAAAGATAGCCGAATTGAAGGGACTTACTGTAAAAGAAGTGGAAGATATTACCTATGAAAACGCCTTAAGGGTGTATACTAAAAGCAAAAGGAAATAAATATGGCATATTTAAGTAATCCAACATATACGAGAGCTGTTTTGGAAGCTCATGGATTCTCATTTCAAAAGAAATATGGACAGAACTTTCTTATAGATGGCAATGTCCTTGATAATATCATTGATGCAGCAGGCATTACAAAGGACGATTTTGTTCTAGAAATCGGCCCTGGTATAGGAACAATGACACAACGTCTTTGCGAGGAAGCAAGGGAAGTTGTGGCAGTGGAAATCGATAAAACACTTATCCCAATTTTGGATGATACATTATCTACATACAAGAATTGGACAGTTATCAATCAGGATATTTTAAAGGTTGATATTAACAAATTGGCCCTTGAGAAAAACGGTGGAAAGCCGATAAAAGTAGTGGCAAATCTGCCATACTACATTACAACTCCAATTATCATGGGGTTATTCGAAAGTCATGTACCACTTGAATCAATCACAATCATGATTCAAAAAGAGGTGGCCGACAGAATGAAAACAGGACCTGGTTCCAAGGAATACGGAGCATTGTCTTTAGCGGTTCAGTATTATTCAAATCCAGAGATAATATGTGAGGTTCCACCAAGTTGCTTTATGCCACAGCCAAAGGTATCAAGTACAGTAATATCGCTGAGATGTCACAACAATCCGCCAGTTGAATGTGACGAGAAGCTTTTATTCCAGATTATTAGAGCTTCATTTAATCAGCGCAGAAAAACTTTATTGAACGGTCTTAGCAATGGGCTTCATTTTTCAAAGGAGCAAATTGCTGATGCTATAGAGCAGTGTGGTTTTGTACCAACTGTACGAGGAGAGGCGTTATCACTTGAAGATTTTGCCAAATTAACAAATGTATTAAAGCAGGCTTAGGAGATTAACAGACTAGTAGGGAGAGCTTAATTAATGGATGTCCGCAGCTACAGCAGAGAAGTTCAGCTTCTCATAGGTGAAATACAAAAAAATAGAGGCAAGGACTCAGGAACAGTTTTATCAGCTTGCGATAAGCTTTTAGCTTACGGTAAGGGCATGAAGGACGATGCCCTTATTGGGTATGCTTATTTTTCAAAGGGCGAAACCTATTATCTTTTAAATGACGCATCAAATTTCTATTCTCAAATGCTTTCTTGCATGGGACCTATGGAGCACGTAAAGGAGTGGGGATATGTTGCCATGGCAAACAATATGCTAGGCATTGTTTCTCTAAATCGCGGAAATGCTCCATTTGCCCTGGATTATTTCATTAAAGCAATCAGTATTTGTGAGGATTATTCACTTCCAGATATAGAGTGGATGATCCACATGAATCTTGGTTCATTGTACCTTAACATCGAGGAATACCAGAAATCCATTTCTCATACTGAAATTGCATATAGATATATTCTTGATCATAAGAGCTTGGATGGTTTTACTGAAAGTTATACAGCCATCCTACTTGGTATGGGACGAGCTTATTTAAATCTTGATAGAGAGGACAGATGTCTTGAAATCGAGAAGAAGCTTAGAACAGATTGTCTTCCATATTTGATGGAGATGGACAGAATAGTCATCTATTGCTATTTTGCACGAGTTCATCAGGCAATAGGCGAGGATGAAGCAAGAGACTATTGGATTGAAATGGTTAATAAGCATGCCAGCACAAGCATGCCTATTTTGGATGTGTTTGATGATTTCTATGATTATCTTCACATGCTTCTTAAAATTGAAAAATACGATGATTTCTTTAAAGCTTACACAGTTCTTGATGATTTAACAAAGCACACATCTATCAAAAACTTAGAAAGAAAGCTTCTTACCCTTAAGATTCGTTACTACAGAAGAGTAGGACAAATCGAAGAATATAAAATCGCTTCAGTTTTGTATTTCGAGCTATCAGAATTTATGGAACGCGAAAATCGCTTGATGGTCAGCAATATGATCGTTATGCGTAATTCGTATATGGAGCTTACACAAATCAATAAAAAAGTCGAAGAGAAGAATACATTCTTGCAGAAACGTTCAGAGACAGACCCATTAACAGGAATGTATAATAGACTGAAGCTTAATGAGTATAGTGAGGAAGCCTTCGAAAAGGCCCTTATTAATAGATCTAGTATAGCAGTTGAAATCCTTGATATAGATTTCTTTAAGCAGTACAACGATAACTATGGTCACCAGGAAGGTGATAATTGTATCAAGTTCATTGCCAGCACTTTAATAGAAATGGCAAAAGAGGATGGCATTTTCACAGCAAGATATGGTGGAGATGAGTTCGTAGTTATCTATGAAGGTCTTACCAAAGAAATGGTTGAGGCCAAAGCAAATGAATTAAGAGATCGAATATACCAGCAAAAGTGGGAGCATAAGTTTTCTCTTACAGACAACATTGTAACCATTTCTCAGGGTATCTGTTATGGAATACCAGAAAGAGATGCTAGTATGTTTGGTTATCTTCAGGGAGCAGACAAAATGTTATACGAGGTTAAGCAGCAAAGCAGAAATGCAATTAAAATCTGCGATGCGACAGACTTAGTAGAACTAGAGGATGAATGAAAATGAAAACCATTAAAAAGATTTTTTTTGATGATGTTATCAGTCTAGTGAAGAATTTTTTCGCTCTTGTTATTGTGGTAGGAATTTGTTTCTTGCCAGCCCTGTATGCATGGTTCAACATTTATTCTAACTGGGACCCATATGGCAACACAGGAGCGCTAAAGTTCGCAGCTATATCTTTGGACAAAGGATACACAGATGAAGAAGGTGAGTATCACAATCAAGGTGATACCATAATTGAAAACCTTCATGAAAATACCTCTGTGGATTGGCAGTTTGTCGATTCAGAGGAGGATGCTGTAAATGGAGTTTATAGCGGGGAGTATTATGCAGCAATTGTTGTAGATGAAGATTTCACATACAACATGTACAACGTTCTTACAGACGACGTCAAAAGACCGGTTCTACATTTCTATGAGAATCAAAAGAAGAATCCCGTAGCGACTAAAATTTCAGATACAGTAGCCCAGTCCTTGCAGAACAACATTAATGTGGCATTCACAGAAGTTGTTGTTAGCAGGGTATTTTCTAGTGCTTCAGATGTGTCAGAAGATTTGCAGGAAAAGGGCGGAGTAGACGAGATTGTAAACAAGCTTGAAAGCCTTAGCGCAGATTTAACTACATATCAAAATGCTATGACTACAATCATAGAAAACGATGCACAGCTTAAGGCTTCCTTAGAGGCTGCAGAACAGGATGCAACAAACGTAAAGAATCAAGCAGAGCAGAGTGCGAAATCTCTTGAGACGGCAGGAAATATTACAGACAAAAGTGATACAACTATTAATTCTTACTCACAAACTGTTGAAAGAGCCATGACTCTCATAGAAGTAAAAGCTGCTTCTATGAATCAAAACCTTGATACAGCAAAGATAAGCGATGATGCAACAGAAGTAGCAAGAAGCCTTAAAGGGGCTATGCTTGATACTTTAGAGATGGCTGATATAGCCATATATCTGCCAACTAGACTTGATGAAACAGAATTAAGTGCGGCAAAAACAGAATTCAATAATGTTGTTAATGGAATACTAGACGCCTATAAAGAATTGACAAATGGTATTCCTGAGCAGATGATACCAGCGAATTTGAAAGAGATGGTAGCAAAGATACAGTCAGTCCAGACTGCTATAAATTCGATTAATCCATCTTCAACAGAATACCAAAATCAGGTAGCAGCAGCTGACAAAGCTATCAAAGAAGCAATAGATGCATTAAATAATGTTAATGAAGAAGAATTAGTATCAGTTGGTACAGAGAATCTTAAGTCAGCAGCTACTAACGCAAGAACAAAGGGCGAAGAGTTAAATAAAACATTATCTGGCCCACTTAGAGAAAAGGTCGATGCAGGCTTATCTTCACTTGAGGGAATGCTTAACAATTCAAGCGCGATACTTAATACTGTTGGCGAAACATTTGGCAATTTAGTTGTAATGTTTGATGCAATTGGAAACACAGTAGATTGCGCAGATACAAGCCTGCAAAAAACAAGCGAGGCTATAGTATACGTAAATGGAAGATTGATTGATGCGATAGCCGAAATCGAAGAGGCCGGCTCAGCTGATAAGATTCAAGTATTAGTAAATGCCTTATCTGGTGACCCGGAAGTATATGGAAAATTCTTCTCAACACCAGTGGAAATGAAAACAGAAGCTGTATACCCTATCGAGAATTATGGTTCGGCAGTAGCACCATTCTATTCTACATTGGCATTCTGGGTAGGAGCATTGATATTAACAGCAATTATTAAAATTAAGCCAGATAAAAACAAATATCCAAATGCGTCTGAGAGACAATTATATTTTGGAAGATATGTCCTATATTGGGTACTTGGACAAATTCAGGCGGTGATTATTGTATTAGGAGACATATTCCTGTTGCATGTGCAGTGCTTACATCCTTGGTTATTCTTATTGGCCGGATCAGTAATTGCCACCACTTTTACTATCCTAATCTATTCCCTTGTAACAACTTGGGGTGACGCTGGTAAGGCACTTGCAGTAGTACTTGTAGTTATTCAGATTGCAGGTAGTTCAGGAACATATCCTATTGAGCTTTTGCCAGAGTTCTTTAGAAAGGTATACATATTCTTCCCATTCCCATACGCAATCAACTCTATTCGAGAGTGCTTATGTGGAACTTACGAGTGCGATTATCTAAAGTACTTGGGTACACTCGTTATATTTATGGCTATATCACTTGTGATAGGTCTTTTGGTAAGAATTCCATTTGAAAAGCTTAATCATTACATGGAAGAGCGAATGGAAGATACCGAAATGATGTAGGAGGCAGTTTTGGGAAAAGAAAAAGAAATCGTTTATGAGAAGTTCATGGATTTGCAGCAGCAGGTTCATCAGCGTAATCAGAAAAAGATAAAGGTAGGGTTAAAAGTTAATATTTTATTGCCACTTGTCTTTTTGGTAATAAGCTTTATCACTGACCGTTCTAAGCTTGTGTTCTTAGTACTTTGGATTGTTTCATTGTTTGGCATTGCATTTTATCTTTTATATGTGGAATACATGGATTTTGAGCTTCAGGAGCAATTAAAGGAGCTTGGAATTATGGAAAAAGAGGCAGAGGCACAAGCTCTTATTGGTGAAGAAGTTATTCAGAGTATTGATGAAATAAACAATGCTAAAAACGAAATGGTAAAGGATATTAAGGACCTTAAAGAAGAGATTAAAACTGATATTCATTCTATGGGAGACAAGCTGAAAAGATGAAAAACGTTATTAAGATTATCGTTTCAGACATAAAAAGATTATCAACAAATGTAGTTGCTATGGTTGTTATCATAGGACTTACAGTAATTCCATGCCTATATGCCTGGTTTAATATCCTGTCTAACTGGGACCCATACGGTGAAAGCGCTACATCAAACTTGCAGGTAGCCGTTGCATCATCTGATGAAGGCATAATGATTGGCAGTGTGGAATTAAATGTCGGGGACATTATAATTAGCAATTTAAAAGAAAATACCACTATAGGCTGGGTATTTACAGACACTGCGCAGGAAGCTGTAAATGGCGTTTATTCAGGTGATTACTATGCCGCTCTTGTTATTGATGAAGAGTTTAGTTCCGACATGATAAGCTTCCTTAGCGGAGATATCGAGAATCCAGTAATTACTTACTACGAAAATGAAAAGAAAAATGCCATTGCACCAAAGATTACAGCAAAGGTAAAGACCACAATCGAGCGTGAGGTGGACCATGCCTTTGTTAGTACAGTGGCAGAATCTCTTCTTAAGGGCGGTGAATATTTCGCAACATTGGATGAAGAAGGCAATATCACTGGCGCAGGTATCAATAAGCTAGAACAGCTTGATTCAGACTTGAATGGAATGATTACCATTTTGGATTCATATATTGCACTTATGGATTCAACAGAAAGCATATCAGAGGCTGGAGAAGCAATCACAGAAAGCGCAAATAGCATTACAGAGCTGGCAGGCTCAATGGCTGAGGACTCGCAAAACAAGGCAGCTGGTGTAAAAGATGATGTTGAGCAAAGTAAGAAAAATGCTGATCGAAAAATAGAAAACCTGAATGAAAAATTAAGCGCTGTAGATTCAGATGCAAATACATTAAATGAAAAAGTGGCGGGGTTAAGCCTGGACGTTGATATTGACTATACACAGCTTCAATCAAGTGTTAGCACAATCCAGGAAATGTGGGGAACCGACCAACAAGGTTTATACCAGTTATTATTAAATGTAAATGCTCCTAATACAGAAGAAGGAACAAAAGCAAAAGAAGCAATCACGGAGTATGCCAATGTATTAGACGGTTTGATTGCAGGATTAGATGAAGATGTGGCAAATATACAATCAGCCACTACAAAGGGCGAAGAAGATTTCAATTCAGCTAAAAACACATTAGTAAATAATGTGGCAGCAGTCCTTGCATGTACAAAAAATATTCGTGATTACTATGGTGCAATTTCTTCAGTGGGACAGGAAGCAATCGATGCAGGATCAAAGGCAGTTGAAGAAGTAGAAAAGCTTATCAATTACAATGCAACAAGCATCGATTTGGTAGCTGATAACTTAGATAATTACGCTGTAATTATGGAGCAGTCTAAGGATTCTCTAGTAAAATCAAGAGATGAAGCTGTGGAAATGGAAAGCCAATTAGCGGCATTGATAGCTGAGATAAAAGCCATTGGTAAAAACGAAGCATATCAAAAGATAATGGAATTGCTTCAGTCAGACCCAGATTTGCTGTCTGATTTTATTAGCAGCCCGGTAGATATTTCTGATGAGTATATTTATCCAGTGGAAAATAATGGTTCAATGACAGCGCCATTTTACATTGTTCTTTCTATTTGGGTTGGTGCACTTATCATGTCCACCATTCTAAAGACAACTGTTAAAGACACAACAGGTCTGGACAACCTAAAGAACTGGCAGTGCTTCTTAGGAAGATATTTCACCACCTTTGTGATAGGCCAGATACAGACAATCATCACAGTGCTAGGGGCATTCCTGTTTGTAGGAATTCAATGTGAGCATCCATTCTACTTCTGGATGGCATGTGCATGGACATCATTGATTTATTCATTGTTGTTATATTCATTTACATATTCATTTGGAAATGTAGGTGAAGCGTTATCAGTAGTATTAATGGTTATACAGGTTGCAGGTGCAGGCGGTACATTCCCAATCGAAGTACTTCCAAAGGTATTCCAGGTGCTCTACAAGTTTATGCCATTTAACTATTCAATGAATGCTCTTAGAGAGTGCATCGCAGGATTCTATGAAAATACATATAGAAATTGCATGTTAACACTCACCATCTATGGGTTAATTGCGGTGTTTATAGGCGTTACACTTTATCATCCATTTAAAATATTAAATGAAAAAATTGAGAGTAGTAAAGAAAAATCAGGTATATTGATCTAAGATAAGGGCGGGATAATCCTGCCCTTTTTTGCATCATATAGGAGGTTTGTATGAGAGATATTAGTTGGGTTAAAGATTCGGTTTTTTATCATATTTATCCACTGGGAGCATTTGGCTGTCCTAGAGAGAATAAAGGCGAAGAAACCGCAGGCCATCGTATATTGCAGCTAATTGACTGGATACCTCATCTAAAAGAAATCGGTGTTAATGCGTTATATCTGGGGCCTATTATGGAATCAGGTACCCACGGGTACGACACCTGGGATTACTATAAAATCGATAGTAGACTAGGTACAAATGATGATTTTAAAAAGGTCGTAAAAGCTTGTCATGACAATGATATAAAGGTTGTCCTGGATGGCGTCTTCAATCATGTGGGTAGGGGCCACATTGCATTCAAGGATGTATTAAAAAAGAGGGAAAACTCTACCTACAAAGAATGGATTGCAGGATTGAATCTGTCAGGAAATAACTGGCATGGAGACGGTTTGTCATATGAATGTTGGTCAGGTGCAGAAGAGTTGGTAAAGTTGAATCATTGGTGCAATGATGTGGATAACCACATTTTAAATGCTGTAGGAATGTGGATAGATGATTTTAAGATAGATGGCTTGCGTCTGGATGCAGCAGACTGCATAGAGAGAGGCTTTTTTAATAGGCTTAAGAACTTTACTGAAGAGAAAGCATCGAATTTCTGGCTAATGGGCGAGATAATCCATGGAGACTACAATATTTATGTAAACGAAAACATGCTAGATGCAGTAACAAATTATGAGTGCTGGAAGGGAATATATTCAAGCCACAATGACCATAACTATTTCGAGATAAACTATGCAATGAAGCGCCAGTGGGGGCAAGGTGGACTCTATGTAGGTAAGTACCTATACAACTTTGTGGATAATCACGATGTAAATAGAATATATAATCTGCTGACAGATAAGGCCAATATCTATCCTGTTTACACTCTATTATTCACCATGCCGGGAATACCATCGATTTATTACGGTAGTGAGTGGGCAATTGAAGGGGATAAAAAATCAGGAGATGGGGACTATGCTCTTCGCCCAGAAATAGATCCGAGCAAAATGAGCAATCCAGATTTGATTGATCACATAAAGACTTTAGCAGACATCAGAAAAAGCTCAAATCCTCTAAAACAAGGTGTTTACGAGGAAGTGCAGGTCAAAAATGAAACTTTAGTATTTGCAAGAGTCTGGAATGATGAGTACGTGATTGTGGCATTAAATAACACAGCCGAAGAAAAACAAATGGTCTTTGACTATAGAGGTCAGCACTATGATTTTGTGCTGGAGCCTCATGGTAGCAAGATTTTAAAATAGTTAGTTGTTTGCAAGATATGCATACAGACAGTGGTCAAGGCGTTGTCCGTTGATAATGATTTTATCGCGGAGGACGCCTTCAAATTGGAAGCCCAACTTTTTAACCATGTGTATAGATGGGTCGTTATCAGGCAAGATTAAGGCTTCAAAGCGATGAATACCAAGGTCACGTGCAATAATAGGAATGGTATATGCGATAGCTTCGCTGCAATAACCTCTATTCATGTAATCTCTATCCATTTTATAGCCGATGGTACAGCTTTGGTAAATAGGTCTAACTATATTTCTATAGCTTACTGTTCCAATGATTTTGTTAGGATTATCTTTCTCAAAAATCCAGTAACGGACCATAATCAACTTAAGAATATTGTTGTGCTCAAATTCCAAAATTTTCTTTTGATGATTGAGAGTGTAGAAATCATCTCCGATAATAGGCTCATATTTCTCAAAAATATCTCTGTTTCTAGAATAAAAATCCAGTACAAGATGTGCCGATTCTTTCCCTAAAACCTTTAATGTAAGACGTTCAGTGTTAATTTCGAATTGCATATAATCCTCCCCTGAATAATAGATTAATCTATTCCTCTTAAACTAGTGTTAGGAATATAAGGCTTCAAAATATCAACAAATGATTCTAAAGTCTCCAGTGAATGAGGTGAAAAGATAGGATTTATAACCTGCTCAGACTCTTTATAGCTTTGTAAATAATAAGCTTTGGCGCCCTTTAGCCATTGTCCGATAGATTCCATATCCTCGCTTTCATGACATTCTTTCATGATAGTTGTCCTAAATTCGTAGTCTATCTTCCCTTCCATCAAAATATCAATTGATTCTTGAATAGGCCCGATATCAAAGGTCTTCATACAAGCAATAGTGTTGTATTTTTCCTTTGAATGTTTAATATCCATAGCCACATAATCGATAAGTCCGCTATCAATCAAGGTTCTAAGCATCTTGGGATTTGTTCCGTTAGAATCAAGCTTTACCAATAAACCCAAATCCTTAATCTGCTTAATAAAATCAGGTAAATCCTTATGTAAAGTGGGTTCGCCACCAGTGATGCATATCCCGTCTAGAATTTTCTTTTTCTTATTAAGATGTTCAAAGATTTCATCCATTGAATAGGCAATAACATCCGCAGGAGGCATAACCAAATCCCTGTTGTGACAGTATGGGCATCTAAAGTTGCAACCACCAGTAAAAAGAGTGGTAGCCACCTTCCCAGGATAGTCCAGCAATGTAGTTTTTTGCATTCCTAATATAAGCATAGTAATAATTCCTATTTAAAAGCTAAAACAGGCAATTTTTCTCAAGAAAATGATTGCTTGCAAAGTCTTTTCTGTTAAAATTTATTCTGTAGATATTATAAAAAGTATAGCAAACTAGGAGGGGAAAATCCATGATGTCGAAAGAAGAGCGCCAAGAGAAGCGCATCGCAAAACAGGCAGAAAAAGAGGAGAAAAAGACTCTCAAAGTATATGAAAAATATATGGAACAGGCCATCAAAGAAGCAAAGAAGGCATATGACATCAATGAGGTTCCTATTGGATGCGTAATTGTTCAGGATGACAAAATCATTGCCAGAGGGTACAATCGCAGAAATACAGATAAGAGCGTTTTGGCTCATGCGGAAATAGCAGCCATTCAGGAAGCCTGCAGAAAAACAGGTGACTGGAGATTAGAGGATTGCACATTGTATGTTACGTTGGAGCCATGTCAGATGTGCGCAGGAGCAATAGTTCAGGCTCGTATTCCAAAGGTTGTAGTTGGAGCGATGAATCCTAAAGCAGGCTGTGCAGGCTCAGTAATAAACATTTTGCAAATAGATAAATTTAATCATCAGTGTGAGCTTGAGACAGGAATTTTAGGTGAAAGATGCACAGAAATGATGACAAAGTTTTTCGAAGAGTTAAGAGAACAGAAAAATCAGTTAATGTAACAGGTTGTTTTATTGACAAATAGGGCCTTTTTTCATACAATAAGGTCTCCGAGTAATGACATAAGGTATCATTTGGCGGTCGTCCTGAGAGGATGTTGATCTTTGGGTCCCTCGTAATGGGCACCTGCGAATCGTGTCAGGGCAGGAATGCAGCAGCACTAAGTAGGACCGTTCATCTGACGAGGGGTCGCCTGGAGGGAGTTCTCCTAGGGCGGCTACCAAATGATACCGATGTAGTTAACTCGGTATTTTTATATCAAGGTGGATTAATTATGGGTGCACAGGATAGAACAGAAAAAGTACTTAGAGATATGCATGTATTGTTTTCAAAGGCTCAGCCTTATGAAGGCAGCGCGAGAAACGTCATTGTTGATAAAAATGCAATGATGGATCTTCTTAAGGAGCTTAACGAGTGCATGTACGATATGATGGAAGAGCACGAGCTTACTGTTAAGAGTCGTGACAAAGCAAATCGTGAGATGCAAAAGCAAGGGGATGATATTGTCTTTGAAGCAACTCGCAAAGCAGAAGATATCTATGCCGCATCACTTATGTATACAGATAATGCTATGGATTCTATCCAGTCAATTATCAAAGAATCCCAAGAATCTATTGCAAAGATATATGAAGAAGCAAATAAAAAAATCAAAGAGGAAACAAGACTTGTTAAATCTAATCAGTTAGAGCTTAAGAGTCACCTCAATGATTTAATTGATACACAAAAATACCTTCGTCTTATTGATGAAGAAAATATGCGAATTCGCCGTGAAAAAGAGGAAGGAACTGATGAGGAGTATGATAGCGCTCCTAAATATGCAGCTCCAGAAATTAGAATAGATAAAGAATACTTCGCAAAGGCAGGTCTTGAAATCGATGACGATTTAGATGCACCAGCAGATGCAGAGGAAAATGGAATCTCCTCAGAGGACTTAGATGCAGAGTACTTCAAGTGGCAGGAAGAAGAGTCCGAAGGAGAGAAGAAACCTGGTAAGAAAGGTCTCGGAGGCCTTTTTGGATTAAAGCACTAGAAGGAGAATAAAGGATGAAGCTTTACAACAATGGAGTTTACCTTGTAAACGGCAACCAAATTGTAGAGGATAGCCCAGAGGCTCTCAGCGCAATCAAAGCCGCAACAGGTAAGGATGTAACTAAAGACCAGGCACACCAGGAAACAATGGCATATGGAATTTTGTCCAGCCATAACACTTCTGGAAACATGCAGCACCTACAGATTAAGTTTGATAAGTTAATCAGTCACGACATCACATATGTAGGTATTATTCAGACTGCAAGGGCTTCAGGCCTTGAAAAATTCCCAATCCCATACTGCCTTACAAACTGCCACAATTCACTTTGTGCTGTAGGCGGTACTATCAACGAAGATGACCACATGTTTGGTCTTACATGTGCTAAGAAATACGGCGGAATCTATGTTCCACCACATCAGGCTGTTATTCACCAGTTTGCTCGTGAGATGATGGCAGGAGGCGGAAAGATGCTTCTTGGTTCAGATTCCCACACAAGATATGGAGCTCTTGGAACTATGGCAATGGGCGAAGGTGGCCCAGAGCTTGTAAAGCAGCTTCTTAATCAGACATATGATATCGCTATGCCAGGCGTTATTGGCGTATATATGACAGGAACACCACGAAAGGGCGTAGGTCCACAGGACGTTGCGCTTGCTATCATTGGTGAAGTGTTCGATAAAGGCTACGTTAAGAATAAAGTTATGGAGTTTGTTGGCCCAGGCGTTGCAAATCTTTCTATGGACTTCAGAATTGGCGTAGACGTTATGACTACAGAGACAACTTGCCTCAGTTCAATCTGGACAACAGATAAAGCTACAGAGGAGTTCTATGAAATCCATGGTCGCAAGGAAGAGTTCAAAGAGCTTAATCCAGGCCAGGTAGCATATTACGATGGAATGATTGAAATCAATCTTGATGAAATCAAGCCTATGATTGCAATGCCATTCCACCCAAGCAACACATACACAATCGAAGAACTCAATGCTAACCTTATGGATATCCTTGATGATTGCGAGAAGCGTGCAAAGGTATCTCTTGATGGCCAGGTAGAGTTCTCTCTTAAGGATAAAGTTAGAAACGGCAAATTATACGTAGATCAGGGTATCATTGCAGGATGCGCTGGTGGCGGATTTGAAAATATTTGTGACGCAGCAGATATTCTTCGCGGTACAAGCATCGGCCCAGACGAGTTTACTCTTTCAGTTTACCCAGCATCTACACCTATATACATGGAGCTTGTTAAGAATGGTGCAGTAGCAGATCTTATGAGTACAGGTGCTATCGTTAAGACTGCATTCTGTGGACCATGTTTTGGTGCTGGAGACACACCATCTAACAATGGCTTCTCAATTCGTCATTCTACAAGAAACTTCCCTAACCGTGAGGGATCAAAGCTTCAGAATGGTCAAATTGCATCAGTTGCTCTTATGGATGCTCGTTCAATTGCCGCAACAGCAGCAAATAAGGGATATCTTACAGCAGCAACAGATATTGACGTAGACTTTACAAAGCCTAAATATCATTTCGATGGCAGAATTTATGCAAACCGCGTATTCGATTCAAAGGGCGTAGCAGAGCCAGATACAGAGATTCACTTTGGTCCAAACATCAAGGATTGGCCAAAGATGAGTCCATTACCAGAGAATTTATTCTTACAGGTTGTATCTGAGATTCACGACCCAGTTACAACTACAGATGAATTAATTCCATCAGGAGAGACATCTTCTTACCGCTCTAATCCTCTTGGATTGGCAGAATTTACTCTCTCTAGAAAAGACCCTGAATACGTAGGAAGAGCTAAAAATATCCAAAAAGCTCAGAAGGCTCTTGAAGCTGGAAAGTGTGCAGGTGAAGCTGTACCAGAATTAAAACAAATCGTACATAAAGTTAAAGAGACATATCCAGATGTAAATCACAGCAACTTTGGAGTAGGTAGCACAATTTTCGCTGTTAAACCAGGTGATGGTTCAGCAAGAGAGCAGGCTGCATCTTGTCAGAAGGTTCTTGGCGGATGGGCAAATATTGCAAATGAGTATGCAACAAAGCGTTACCGTTCAAACCTTATCAACTGGGGAATGCTTCCATTCGTTATCAAGGAAGGCCAGTTGCCATTTAAGAATTTAGATTATCTCTTTATTCCAGGCATTAAAGAGGCAGTTGTTAACAAAGCTGAAACAATTAAGGCGTATGTTGTAAAAGAAGAAGGATTAAAAGAATTTGATCTTACTCTTGGAGAACTTACAGACGACGAAAGAAAAATTATTCTTAAAGGATGCTTGATTAATTACAATAGACAGTAAGAGCAAGCTCTTAGGGAGGGTATTTATGACAGACGAAGAGGCAAAAATTGAACAAAAGGCTCTCAGAAAAAGACTATTTAGCTATGTTATTGCAGCTTTTATTGTAATAATCTTTTACTTTTTACTGAGAAATAGCCGTGGCGTATCTGCAGCTATTAATCATGTAAATACAGTCATTCAGCCGATTCTGATTGGTTTTATAATGGCCTTTTTGATGAATCCTATAATGGGGTTCTTCGAAAAGCGCTTTAGCAGGTTGTTCAATAGGTTTTGTAAAACAGAGCTGGGGGCAAGGAAAGCGAATAGAACTTTGTCATCAATACTCTCTTTAGTAGTATTGGCTGGAGTAGTAATCTTTATTATAAACGCCATAGTGCCAAACCTAATTAGCACAATCATCTATCTTGCAAAGCATATTGAAGAGCAGATAGCAGGTGTTTTGGACTGGTGCAATGTAATTACAAAAGGCCAGTACGAAGAAGCCCTTATGAAAGCCAAGGATAACAATATTGGAGATTTGGTAAACCAGGGTTTGTCTTTTGTGGATCAGTACATTGATTATGATGAGACAGATATGATGTCTCTTATAACCAGTAGTGTTCTTACAGTTGGAAAGTTTATAGTAAACATAATCATTGGAATGTTTGTTTCAGTGTATGTATTGCTCTCAAAGGAAACATTCAAAGCGCAGGCCAAAAAGCTTATATGCGGATTGATGTCTCCTAAATATGCAAATATCACTCTTGAAATAACACGTAAATCAGCAGATATCTTCTACGGATTTATCATCGGAAAAATAATTGATTCTATAATCATTGGCGTGATTTGTTATATAGCATGCTTAATTATGAAGATGCCATATCCGGTATTAGTATCAGTTATTGTTGGTGTTACAAACATTGTTCCAGTATTTGGTCCATACATCGGTGCTGTTCCTACAGTCATCATCATCTTCCTTACAGAGCCTATGAAGGGAATTTATTTCCTCATCTTCATCTTGATTTTGCAGCAGGTTGATGGAAACCTTATTGGACCAAAGATTCTTGGTGATTCAACAGGTATATCTTCATTCTGGGTAGTATTTGCTGTAGTTGTAGGCGCAGGCTTCTTTGGATTTGGAGGAATGATTGTAGCCGTACCAATTGTGGCAATTATTTACTACATAATTGGACGAGTAGCAAATTACCTAGTAAAAAGAAGGAATCTGCCGGAGCAAACAATCGAATACGAAAAGATGGAATATATCGATTTAGAAAAAAATATTCTTCTACAGCATGCTGAAAAAGAGGCTAAAGAAGAGAAGAAATCTCCTATTTTTGGGAAAAATAAAAAGAAATAATGAATTTTGAAAAACCAGGATTTTTAAGTCCTGGTTTTTTGATTTTAATGACAAGCTATGATAATATTTTAATAACTATAAGTATGTAATTTGGAGAATAATTCTGTGGAAAAAATGGAATATCGTACTCGAATTGAAGAGATGAAAAATCTCATCGAAAAAAACAAATTTACAGATGCAATGTCCGTTGCAGATACTATCAACTGGAGAAAGGTTCACAATATCAATGATTTGATTGCGGGAAGTGAATCCTATGAAGCGGCTGGTAGAATCGAAGAAGCAAGGGATTTATTATTAGTTGCACATGAGCGTTCTCCTATCGGAAGGATGATTCTGTACAAGCTTTGTATGATATCACTGAAGCTCAAAGAGATAGATGTAGCTCAGGAATACTACAACGAATTTGTGCAGATAGCTCCACACGATAGTCTTAAATATATCCTCAAGTACAATATTAATGTTGCAAAGGGCGCAGATAATGCCACTCTTATCAAGATTCTTGAGCAGCTCAAGGAAAATGATTTTATAGAGGAGTGGGCCTATGAGCTTGCTTATCTTTATCACAAGACAAATCAGGGTGATAAATGTATAGCACTTTGCGATGAAATCATTCTTTGGTTTGGTGATGGTCCAGTAGTTGAAAGAGCATTGGAATTAAAAATGCTTTATCAGCCACTTGATAAGTCCCAAGAGGATAAATATCGTAGCTTGCAGCAGAAGAAAGACGGCATCACAGAGATTACTCCACAGATAGTTGCTGATTCAAGCAGTATTGTTCCAAATATTAAAAATATCCAGCTTCCTGAAGGGCCAGAGCGTTTCGACACAATCAACCTTCAGGCGGAAATCAAAAAGAATATAGACGAAATCATGAAAGCAACCGATGCTGGTGAGGTTTCAGAAAACATCGGTGCCATCAAGAATCTCGTTGAAGAAATACCTTATCTTCAGGTGGCAGATGAAGAAGTTGTAGAGGAGCCAGAGGACTTCTCAATAAACGACACATTCCAGCAGTACTTGGAAGAAGGCTTTGATGGCCAAATGAGCCTTAAGCTTGCTGATGAAAGCACTCAAACTGAAGAGCAAATCGAAGGACAGATGACCATCGAGGATGTTCTTGCTGAGTGGGAAAAGACAAAGCGTGCAGCAGAGGCGGCCATGGAGGATGCCAAGAGCAAGGAGCTTGAAAGTGCTAGAGCGAAAGCCCTTCGTGAGGCAAACAACGTCTTGAACCGATTAGAAGGAGTTATGTCAAAGCTCGATGCTGGTATGTCTTCACAGGAGCTTCTCAAGGAAGAATACCTAGGCGCCGCAGAACCTACAGAAGTAAAAGAGGTTCAGCTGGAAGAAGAGGAATCTGTTCCTGACGACACTGAGCAAAATCAGCAGCCAGAATATACAGAAACACACGCGGGATTTACCATCCCGATGCTTTCTACAGATGGATTACAGACAGGCATGATTGATATACCGGTTGTATCCGCTGAGGAAGCGGCACTTGCAGGAGCAGCAGCTGCAGTACCAAGTGCTATTATGCATGCAGCAGGGGAGTTAAAGGAGGCAACACCAAGTTGGCAGCCTCCAACGCTAAATGAAAATGACACTGAGGAGACAGAAGACGTGGATTTCAAAGAAGCATCCCAGATGATTGCTGATGTAAATAGCCTTTTACAAAAAGAAATAGATAGACTTAGTGGAGTGGATACACAAATTCCAGTTCCAGTAGAGTCTTACGAGGAAGAGCCTGTAGTAAGGTTCGCAGAGGAACCAGCTATAGTAATGCCAGATATGGAGCCCGTTGCAGAAATAATAGAGGGGCTTGGCGATGAATTTATCCAGGAGCCTGTAGAAGAGCCTGAACAGGCAGAGCAGGTAGAGGCTCCAATTGAAGAAGTAGTAGAAGAATCAGAAGAGGAACCAATAGAAGAGTCAATAGAAGAATCAGTAGAGGAACCAAGTATCAATATTGATGACATTGAATTACCTCCTATTATTCTTCCAGAAGATTTATTTGCTGAGGAGCAAGAGCCAGCTGTTGCTGAGCCACAGTTCGAGGAGGTTGATCAGATTCAGCCTGAGGTAATTCAGCCAGAACTAATTCAGCCAGAACCAGTACAGATCGAAAAAGTACAGATTCAGGAGGCTGAAATTCCTGTAGCAGAAGTTAACCCTCCAGTTGCAGCGCCAAATCAGCAATCATCTATTAAGGTTGATGATGAAGATCTTGATATCTTCTCATACTTCCTTCCAATAAATGGAATGAAGGCTAATATTACTCGCGTAATCGAGGGAGCTGCATCATACCTTGATAAGCCTAACGCAAATGGTGGAAGTATTGTCATTGTTGGTGAGCCTGGCTCAGGTAAAACACAGATGGCAACTAGCATTATCAAGGTTTTACAAAAGAAGACTGGATATCCAAAGGGTGGAATTGGAAAGATTTCCGGAGAAAAGCTTAACGAAAAGGATATTCAAAAGCTTTACAGCAAGATTCAGGGTGGTTGCTTAATCATCGAATCAGCTGGTGGTATTTCAAAGGAGACAGCGGTTACATTGTCTCTTCTTATGCAAAACGATACATCAGGAACAATCATCATTATTGAAGATAGCAAGAAGGGTATTGATAAAGCCCTTATCAAAGACAGTTCATTTGCAAAGAGATTTACAGAAAAGATTGTTATTCCGGTATTCTCAATAGATGAATTGGTATCATTTGCAAAGACATATGCTCTCGAAGCAGAATGTACTATAGATGATATGGGAATTCTTGCACTTTATAATAGAATCAATCTTATCGGTCGCTATGATCATGTTACTACTATTAAGGAGGTAGCAGAGATTATGGATGATGCTATTGAAAAGTCTACAAAGGGTGGATTCTTCAATAAGCCTAAATACGATAAGAATGGCAATATCATCTTAAAAGAGAAGGATTTCGACAAATAAATAATTAATAAAAGGGGATAGTTTATGAGCAATTTTACAGATTTGGATGCCTATTTATTCGGGCAAGGCACACATTATGACATTTACAAAAAGCTCGGAGCACACAGGGGGAAGCAAGGCAAAGAGTCTGGATACTACTTTGACGTGTGGGCACCACATGCCAGTAGAGTAGCTGTTATTGGAGAGTTTAACGACTGGGATGAAACTCGCAATTTTATGCAGCGAGTTGAGCCAGAGAGCCATGGAATATTCGAGACATTTATTCCAAATGTAAAGGAAGGGCAGCTGTATAAATATCTTATTTATACAGAGGATGGAACAAAGCTTTACAAAGCGGATCCATACGCTACATACGCTGAAGTACGCCCTGGCACAGCATCCAGAATCTATGACAATACAAAGTTTAAATGGACCGATAGCGCTTGGATGAAGCAGCGCAAGGCAGCCAAGAATTTTTGGGAACAGCCACTTGCAATCTATGAGGTTCATCCAGGTTCATGGAAGCGTCATCCAAGGCCAGAAAACGATGGCTTCTATAGCTATAAAGAATTTGCTCATAGTCTTACAGAATATGTTCTCGACATGGGATACACTCATGTTGAGTTGATGGGTATTGCGGAATATCCATTTGATGGTTCATGGGGATATCAGGTTACAGGCTACTATGCACCTACATCACGTTATGGTACACCTGATGATTTCATGTATCTCATCAATTATTTGCACAAAAACGGAATAGGTGTAATTTTGGACTGGGTTCCAGCTCATTTTCCAAAAGACGCACATGGTCTTGCTGACTTCGATGGCAGACCATTATACGAATATCCAGACCCTAAAAAGGGTGAACATCCAGACTGGGGTACCAAAATTTTCAATTATGGTAAACCAGAGGTTAAAAACTTCCTGATTGGTAGTGCTTTACAGTGGGTTGAGCATTATCATATCGATGGTCTTAGAGTAGATGCTGTAGCATCAATGTTATATCTCGATTATGGCAAGAAGCCTGGTCAGTGGATTCCTAATGAGCATGGTGGCAACGAGAATCTTGAAGCAATCGAGTTCTTTAAGCATATCAATACTTTGATAAGGGGTCGAAACCCTGGCGCTATTATGATTGCCGAGGAATCTACAGCTTGGCCAAAGATTACCGGGGATGTTGAAAATGGAGGATTAAATTTCTCCTACAAATGGAATATGGGATGGATGCATGACTTCATAGACTATATGAAGCTTGATCCTTATTTCAGAAAAGACAACCACAATAAAATGACATTTGCAATGAGCTACAATGAAGCCGAGAGATATATTCTTGTGCTTAGTCATGACGAGGTAGTTCATTTGAAGGGCTCTATGCTTGCAAAGATGCCTGGACTAGAGGTTGATAAATATAAAAATCTGATGGCGGGATATGCATTTATGATGGGCCATCCTGGTAAAAAGCTGTTATTCATGGGTCAAGAATTCGCTCAGGGAACTGAGTGGAGTGAGGCTAGAGAGCTTGATTGGTACGTATTAGACAATCCAAATCATCGACATGTAGCCCGCATGTTCAAAGAGCTGTTACATATATACAGACAGTATCCAGCAATGTATGAACAGGATGTTTCATGGGCTGGCTTTGAATGGATAAATGCCAACGATAGCTACCGCAGTATCTTTAGCTTTGTTCGCAAGGCAAAGAATGGAAAAAATAATCTATTGTTTGTAATAAATATGACTCCTATGAAATACGATGATTATCGAGTAGGTGTTCCAGAAAACAAACGATTTAGATTATTGCTTGATAGTGAAAACAAGGAATTTGGAGGCGAAGGCGGAATAATTCCTGAGACTTGCACACCAATTCATGAGGAATGTGATGGCAGAGAGTACTCAATAGGATTTTCGATGGCGCCATATCAGATAGCAATATTTGTTTATTAAAGAAAATTGGGCTGTTAATACAGCCCTTTTCTTTTTAAAAAATAGTAAGAAGCGAGAAATATGGAAGAATTTAAGATTATAAAGTTACCAGAAAAAAACAATGAAGAAGAAAAAGATGAAAAAGAGCCTGTAGTGGCAAGACGAGTAGATGACGACTATAAGCCACCTAAGAAGCGCTATTTTTATATCATTTTATTACTTCTATTTATTGTTATATCCATATTTGTTATACGAATAATCACTACATATGATGATTATGAAGTAGAAAAGACATGGGAACGACAGGACTCTAGCGAGAGTAATTATCGTAGCTTTAATAATAATCTAATTAAATATAGTGCTGATGGAATATTCTATACCACATTTGACGGCACATTAATATGGAACTACACATACGATATGACAAACCCCAACATTGATTTTTGCGGTGATTATATTGTTGTATATGATAAAAAAGGAACAGAAGTGGATGTATTCTCCTCAAAAGGATATATCAATACTATTTCGACAACCACGCCTGTTATAGAGGCAAGAGTGGCAGATAAAGGCACAGTAGCAATATTACTTCAAGAGGGAACAACCAGTTATATACAAATGTATGATAGGGATGGTTCCGTTCTTGTATCAGGTGAAATCCATCCTGAGAACAGAGGCTATCCAGTGTCTATGGCCCTTTCATCTGATGCCACTAGGCTTTTATTATCTATCATAAATGTAAATAACGGTGAATTAGATACAGAGTTAGTGTTCTATGATTTTACCAGTGCTGGTAAGGAAGAAGAGGACAATATCGTTGCATCTTACAATTACATAGGTGCATTAATTCCAAAAGTAGAATATATGAAAAATGATAAGGCTATTGCCTTTAGTGATTCAAAGATTATTATTTTCAACAATAATCTTCGTGCAACTGTGGCAAAAGAAATTACAGTTGGCCAACAGATGAAAAGTATATTCTATAATGATAGTCATTTTGGATATATATGCGAAACAGCAACAGACAATGGTGAAATTGTAAACGAGTTGAACGTATATAATTTATACGGTTTTAGACTAATTTCAAAAGAAATAGAAAGTAGCTACGACAACATTACTATTTTAGATAATAATGAAATCTATATCAGTAATGAAAACGAAGTAAGTATATATAACCTACAGGGCTTTAAAAAGTTCAATTATACATTTGATGATAAAATCTATGGAGTAATTCCTGGAACTACATCTAAGAGATACTATTTAATAGAAGATAGTAAGACAGAAGAAATATATATCAAGTAGGAATCTAAATGGAAATAAACTATTTATTAATTATCACAGCGTTAATATTATTGTTCTGCATTATACGTGGAGCAAGAAGAGGCATGCTGAGAATCGTATTTGGAATCATAGCATGGGTGTTCTTAATATGCTTTGTTAACTACGGCAGCAATTTTATTGATAATTATATATCTACATCTACACAGGTACCGTATACAATCCAGGAAGGTATTGTAACTCATCTTACAGAGCGATATACGGCCTCGGAAGAACAGGAAGTGGGCACAGGCGAAGATGCGGTCATGTCAATGGTTCCATCCTCAATAAAAGAAGAAATAACAGAAAGTGTCCAGAGCTCAATAGACGCTACAATCAGGTTCATAGCTGAAGAACTTACAGATGCTGCTATAAATGGTATAGCCACAATAATAGCAGTACTAATAGGTATACTTGTGATATTTATAATAGACAAGATCATAAAGGGGATAGGTTTAGTTCCAGGAATAAGGGATGTAAATCGTCTTCTTGGAGTAATAGCGGGATTGATTGAGGGAATGTTAGCAATATGGTTGTTGATGTATATTGCAAGCTGTTTCCCAGCATCTGCAGTAGGGCATTTTGTAATAGAAAACGCCGAAAAAGACCAGCTATTGTATTTCGTCTATGAGAACAACTTAATTGCTAGAATTATCGGAAAATAAAGACAATAATTTTTTTGCAAAAACGTGTTGACTTTAGTGAAATCCTTTGCTATTATACTATTCGTTCCGCTGAGAGCGGCACACTTAGAAAACACTGAGTTTTCTAAATAAATGATTTAAAAAATAAATCAAAAAAGTTGTTGACAAAAACACAGCATCGTGATAATATAAACGAGTTGCTGCTGAGGGCAACAACGAAGAGAAGATTGATAACTGAACAGTGAAACAAACCTTGAATTAATAC
>NZ_FOWB01000012.1:0-84141 GCF_900115355.1 Pseudobutyrivibrio sp. JW11
CGTAAGCGCTTAGTATTACCCCGTAGGGTATGAATAAAGGCATCCTTCCGGATGCCAGACATTCAACATATGGAGCATTTTACTCCATTTTATATACCGCATGTTTCTCGAGTAGCTTCGCTCCATGGAGTTAAATGCTCAAGTTCCTCGTCTGACCAATCAGCACTTGGACGATTCTCGAGAAGATACTCGAGATATTTTTCAGGATCGATATCGTTAGCCTTAGCGGTTTCAATCAGTGAGTAGATTACCATGCTGGCATTAGCACCATCCTGGCTATCACTAAATAACCAATTCTTCCTGCCCATTACAACAGGTCGGATTGCATTTTCACTTAGATTATTGCTAAGGCTACAAGCTCCATCCTTAAGATAGTTCTTCAGGTATGGTCGGCATCCGTTGGTATAGTTAATCGCTTTGATTATACTATCGCCAGTCTTAGGTGTAAGTCCATCAAGCCACGCCAAGAAAGCATCTATCACAGGCTCTTGATCCTTGAGACGACGCTTATAAATCTGTTTAATTGAAAGTCCCTTCTCTTTATAGGTTCTTTCATAACTAAACAGCTTATCGCAGTATAGAAGTCCTTGTACCGCTGGATGAGTGTAATCCGTTTCATGACCTTTAGGAATGGCTCTAAGCCAATACCTTCTGATGTGTGCCCAGCAGGCACATCGATTGGCATCAGGTACTTTATTGTAGCCTTTGTAGCCATCAGTCATAAGGAAATATCCTTCGGGAGCATCCTTCAAGAAGTCTGCCGCATTGGCACCTTTTCTTGTTGGTGCATAGTTGAAAAGGATTATTGGAACTCCTCGGTCTTCGCCAGTTCGAAATACCCATACATAGGATTTCGACTGTGGTCTTCGTTCAGGTTCTTTTAAAACCTGGATAGGAGTTTCATCAGCCATGAGGAACATCCTCTCGCATAGCTTTCGATGAAGATAATCGTACATGTGAACCATGTAATCCTGTGAACAGGCAATAATCCAGTTCGCCATGGTAGCTCTGCTAATCTTGGCACCGAGATGCAAGAAATCCTGTTCCTGCCTGTATAGCGGACAAGCCATGACATACTTGTAATACATCACATGTGCTGCAAGGCCTGAAGAAACATAACTACCTTCAATCAATGCAGCTTTACATTTATCATAGGCAAAGTAAGTTTCTGCTTCCTTTTCGGAGTTAGGACAACAGTACGTCCTGGCCACGTACTCAATTCTCTCCAAGCTAGGCTTGTGATAGATTACCTCAGTGCGAACTACCTTTGTTCCAATAGGAACCATTACACTACCGCATTCAGGGCATTTACGTTCTTCCTCTGGAAGTTCCTCAACAGGAATCTGTGTGGTCTTGATGTTCTCAAAGATTTCATCATAGGTAGCCTTTGGCTTACGTTCACGAGTGTGAGCTTTAACCTCGATAATCTCAGGCTCAACTGGAATGGCAGGCTTATCATCTGCATCAGCTGCATCAAAGAGACTGAGCTGACCAGGGATATCGTTTTTACGAATCTCACTGGTAGAACCAAACAGCTTATTCTTAAGATAATCAAGCTGTGCCTGAAGATTTGCTATGACCTGGTCCTTTTCATCAATCCTGGCATTGCGCTCATCGATAGACTTTTGAAGCGACATAATAAGCGATGTCTGAGTGTTGATTGTATTATTCAGTTGTAAAATTGTATCCCTCAGATCCCTGAGTTGGATATCATTTGCACCTGACATTTACCTGTTAAAACTCCTTTTTCTGATACATTTATTATACCAGATTTAGGGGTAAAAACCCAGTAAAATCAAGGCTTTTAGGCACTTTTTATTGCCTTTGGTTGCTCGATATCCAGCCCTGACATTAGCCAGTCAAACTGTCGCCAGGTAATGGTTTTGACCTCGTTTTTATTACGTGGCCATTTGTATTTACCAAGCTTGTAATCGAGCCTTTTATATAAAAGCACAAAACCATCTTTTTCATGATACAGTGCTTTTATCCTGTCATTACGCTTACCGCAGAAGAGGTAAAGCGATGTGGTATTTTCTGCATCGAGTTCGAGCAGATCCTTAATTACGGCACACAGTCCATCTATGGACTTGCGCATATCTGTGTAACCACAGATGATATATATGTTATCTGCCATGGAGATATCACCAATCATACGCAACCTCCCAGGCAGGTCATAACCTGAGATAATAACTTTGGATTAACATCATTGAAAACTTTTATCGATGCCTGTCCTATAGTTATTTCGATGGCACAATTGTTTGATGGAAGCTGCTGAACCACTGGTGGCTTTTCAGCAGGAAGTTCATCGACAATTTCAAGTTTCACGATATCTGGTTTTGAATCAAGATGGTAATCTTCGGCATATGTTCTTTCAGGAACATTAGCTCCATCTCGTTTTAACTGTTTCACCCAACTATAAAAGGTGCTGCTTTGGATATCGTGCTTCTTGCACCACATGTAATCGGATAAACCGCTGTTGCGACATTCCATTACCATGTCAAACTTTTGTTGCTTAGTAAATTTGCTTCGCATAATAACAACCTCCATGTGTAGTGAAACACTCCACTTTGAATATCATATTCGATATGGAGTAAAACGCTCCATATGAACGAACTATAACGAATAGTAATTGGAGTGAAATGCTCCATATGTTTAGTTGTTATTATTATTTCAAAAGTACCGCTGTTAGTCACGACGGTGGATTACTAAGCGCTTACGAATGTCCGAATGTGGGTTATGCTTAAGGAGGTAAAAATGAGATTTATTGTTTTAAACGAGAAATTCACAGTTGCTGGATACTGCTATGGCTGCGGTGGACAGTGTGTAAACGTTTGTGGTACTCAGTGTGTAAAAGATAGGACCAAAAATTAATAGAATGAGGGTAAGCAGATGAAGTATATAGTATCAACAGATAAGTCATACAAAGAGGCATATTGTTTCGCATGTGTTTCTCAGAATGTTAATAAATGTGATAAACAGTGCTTGGATAAGGGCTAGTTAGTAAAAAGTGAATAAAAAATGGAGATGGAGCATGAAATATATAGTGTTAAAAGCTAATAAAAATGTAGATTCATATTGTTATTCTTGTAGTAAGAAATGTCATGTGCAGTGCCTCGAACGTTAATATGATAATAACGAATAAAGAGCTGCGAATATACTATTCACCAGAGTTTTGTCTATATTTGATGAAAGGGATTGGAGATAAGATTAAGCATATCAGAGATATGTTTGATTATAGGGATAGTATAAACATTACCGTGACATCTCAAAACGAAATTAAAAACCCTTTACCAGATTGGGTAGTTGCCTTTGCATATGATAATACGATTTATATATTAGACAAACTACTAGATGCTCCAGTGCATTATCAGCAAGAAATTATTATTCACGAGTTTGTGCATTTAGCAACGGAGAGATATAAAAAAAACATGCCACTCTGCTTGTATGAGGGAGTGGCAATGTATCTAGCAGATCAAAAGGAAAAGCTAGTAGACATTATTGAGGTGAGTAAACAAATTGATTTAAATAATGTTGATTATAGCAATCCATTATTATATGTTTATTCATTTAATATTACTTATATGCTTGTGCAAAAATACTCATTATCAATATTGGTAGAGCTAATAAAGAATGGTTGTATTAAAAAAATATACAATTATATATCAAAGTGAAAGGGGGAAAAGAAAATGTGGCCTGATATCGGAATTTTTCCACCAAGACATTAAAATGGTTAACGTAAAAAGTCTGGCATATGCTGGACTTTTTATTTATCTTGAGGCATATTTATAGTAATATTCTAATAGAGGAATAATGTGAATGAATAATAAATTTACAGTTGTAGTCTGTGATGACAACAAAGAAAACAGAGATGAGATAAAAAAATATGTCTCAAATTTCTTTTCGTCAAAAAAAGCAGAATATGAAATAAAGGAATATACATCGGGTGACGAGCTGATTGGTTCTTTAAAAGAAGAAAAGAATCAAATAAATCTGGTGTTTTTAGACATAGAAATGCCTGGAATAAATGGGCTTGAGGTGAAAAATATTCTTTGTGATGATGAGAAGGTAGAAAGAATTGTTTTTGTCTCAAACCATATAAATGTGATGCAGGATGCTTTCGGTATGAAGGTTATGGGATTTGTCGTAAAACCGATAACAGTAGACAGCATTAATAAATGGCTCACTCATGTATATAACGTCTATTCCCAAGCAGTGAGAGTGGACTTTGGAAACAATAGAGTAAGAGCGACAGAAATATCATATATTCAGGCAGATGGCAATTATACAAAAATAGCGTTAAACGACGGAACCGTGAGCGATTTAATGCACGTTTCAATTATAAATTGGATAGACGAATTAGGAGATTCATTTGTCAGATGTCATAAGTCATTTCTAGTAAACATGGATTACATTCTAAAAATCAAATATAAAGAATTGGTTTTGACGAATGGAGTAGTACTGCCTGTTGGGAGAAAGTATTATAACGAGTTGAAAGATGATTATAGCAAATATTTGGTAAATAATATTAAAGGGAGATTAGGTTGGGGCGAATAATTTACGCGGTATTATTAGAAGGCCAATTCTTATTCTTTTATACCATTATTTTGAATATAAAATTCATAATGCCTAAATGGAAAAAGCTTATAGTGGGACTGCTTATTGTCCTTTGCGCTGTATGGCTGTACAAGACTGGGATCGTTACATTAGATTTGTTCTGTTTCATAATGGGACTGTCCTTTCCGATGATATACGATATTGATTCAAAACAGGCATATGGAATGTATTTTCCTATAGTAGGAATCTGCGCTTCATGTAACACTATATGGGATTACTTTTTGTATGATAAAAATATAGTGAATGGATTTGGAATTAGAAAGATTCTATGTCTAGGAATAACTTACGTTATTTTACTGATATTATACGGACTAAAAAGGTATTATAAATATCGTGTTGAAATGAACTTCACAAGAAGTGAGATGATACTTTTTAACGTATATACGATATTTATAGGTATATCTATGGGAGGCCTTGGAATACTCCAAAGGGGACATTATAATCACAGCACTTTGCAGATATATATAGTTGCAACAACTATAATTTGCGTTCTGATATATTACCTCAGCATAAAATCTATACTTTTGAATCGAAGGATTCTTGAAGAGCAAAATAAACTAATACATCAGCAGGTTTCTATACAATCACAGAAGGAACAGGTAGAGGCAATCATTGAAAATGAGCAAAGACTTCATGCCTATCGACATGATTTAAATGCTCATCTAAATGCGTTATATTCCTTGTCTCAGAAAAAAGATATAGAGGGAATTAAAGAATACTGTGAAAAATTGCTGGAGCATTCTAAGACATTAAACAATGTCGTTATTTCAGGAAATACTGTAGTAGATGGTATTTTAGGACGCAAATTAGAAAAGTGTGATGAACTTGGAATAAAATTGAATTTGCAAGTGTCATTACTTCAAAAAAATAAAATCGCAGATTATGAGCTTTGTATTATCTTTTCAAATATATTGAACAATGCAATTGAAGCTTGTGAAAAAGGGGATACAATTGATTTAGTAAGCTATCCATACAATGAATACTTATGCATAATTGAAAAAAATCCAACACATAGAACACTTAGTATTCAGGATGGAACAATTCAAACAACAAAGAGTGATAAGATATCACATGGACATGGCTTGGCAAACGTAAAAACCGTCGTAAATAAATACGACGGTAAAATGAATATAAAAGATGATAACGGTGTATTTAGTATTGAAATACTCTTATAACAACGAGTTTTTCTCAATCTCCAATGCTGATAAAGTACGTTTGTATTTCTCAGCCTTAAAGAAAGAGTCATTTGCAAAATAGTAAGAGTATAGAACGTCTATTAATATCAGCAGAGATATTTGTGGGGAAATTTTGGTGCCTTTTTCAAGTTCCTTGAGGTAGGCAACTTCAACGATTTCATCGCAAAGCTCTGCTAATTTTTTGTCTTTTGAAGCGGTGAAAAGAATTACACGTGCTCCGTTTTGCTTTGCCTTTTTGATGCCGTCGATAACCACTTTTGTGGTACCACTGATAGAAAAAGCCAAAACTAAAGAACCTCTTTTTACTAAAGAGGCATTCATAGCAATCATCTGGGAATCCGTAATTGCGATAACATCAAGACCCAGTCGCATGAAGCGAAGCTGGAATTCTCTGGCAACATAACCGCTAGAACCCATGCCGTAAACAGGAACAGTGTATTCGGTGTTGCTGAGCTTGGTGGCGATGCGTCGCATCTGATCTTCATCAATCAAATCGAAGGCTTTCACCATAATGTCTTTATAGTTTTTGCGAACAGAGCGAGTGATATCAGAGATTTCTTTTTCTTCCTTTTCGGTGAAGTAATCTTTGAAATCCAGCTCGTACATGTAAACAAATTCGCGGTAGCCCTTGAACCCGCATTTCTTGGCAAAACGTGAAAGTGTAGCCTCAGAAACGTATAGCAGCAAGGAGATATGCTTTGATGAAAAATCGCTGATTTCAGTGTTCTCCAAAAAGTAATCTGCAACCTGCTGCTCTGATTTAGTCAAGTTATCGTAAGCTTCTCGAATTTTATCTTTAGTTGTATCAACTGTTGACATATTTACCTCTTACTATGACTTTTTTAATACTTAGATCGGATTTATTAATTATAACAAAATCCGCCTGTTTGCCAATAGTGATAGAACCGACGGTGTCGTACACTCCAATAGCTTTTGCGGGGTTTCTAGAGGTACACAAGATAGCATCCGTAAGAGGAATGTTCATTTCCTTAACAGCTGTCATCATACAGTCGAAGAGGTTAGTGGCAGAGCCGGCGATAGTGCCATCGTGAAGTGTAGCTCTGCGGCCCTTTACAATTACAGGCTGGCCACCCAGTTCGTATTCTCCATCAGGCAGTCCTGTAGCGCGCATAGAATCACTAATCATGATAAGCCTGTCTGCACCGAAAACCTTGTACATCATATTTACTGCAGCAGGATACACATGGACTCCGTCACAGATAAGCTCTGGTGTGACATTTTCATTTTCTGCAGCAGCACCAATTGGACCAGGTGCACGGTGTGTAAATGCTGGCATTGCATTGAAAAGGTGAGTAAGATGCTTTGCGCCGCGCCTAAATGCTTCCTTGCATGTGTCATAGTCTGCTGTGGTGTGGGCTAAGGATATTCTTGTTTCGTCCTTTGCCTTATCGATGAACTCCATTGCGCCATCAGTTTCAGGGGCAATATCGCATAAACGAACTGAATTACCACTGGCTATGTTTATACGGTGGAACATATCGTAATCTGGGTTTTGAATATACTTAGGATTTTGAGCGCCCTTCTTTTCAGTTGAAATGAATGGGCCTTCCATATTTATGCCGTGGATAGTGGCAAAACCTTCTTTGCCATTATCGTATTTACGATAGTCTGCAACAGCCTTAGCAATAGTAGTAAGAGTATCTTCTGGATATGTCATGGTTGTTGGCAGGATAGAAGTGACGCCTACGCTTGCCTCGTATTTTGCCATGGCAGCAAGAGCTTCCTTTGTACCATCACAAGCATCAAAACTCATACATCCATGGAGATGTATATCACACAAACCAGGGATAACATAGCAATCGCTGGCATCAAAAATTTCTGTATCGCTAGATGAAGCAACATCCTGGCCGATATCTGAAATCAACCCATCCTTACAAACAACATCAACTTCATCAAATTTTCCGTCTTCCAAAAACACGCTACCGTTAATTATTTTCATTTCTAATCTCCTTGATTGAATCGGTAAATCGTTTTGTAATCAGCTGTGGCCTGGTGATTGCGCTGCCAATAACAGCGCAGTGACATCCAAGCTCAAAGGCCTTTTGAAGCTGAGCTACCTCCCAAATACCGCCTTCGCAAATTACAGGAATACTGAGTGTGGCGACAAGCCTTTCAAGCATGTCAAAATCCGGTAATTGCCTTCCAGCAGTTTCTTTGGTGTAGCCAGCTAGAGTAGTGCTGACAATATCGAACCCAAGCTCCTGGGCATAAACACCTTCTTTGTAGGTAGAGCAATCTGCCATAAAAAGCATATCCGGATACTTTGCTCGAACTTCCTTGAAGAAGCTGTCTAGAGTCATGCCGCCTGGCCTGATCCTATCTGTGGCATCAGTAGCAATGATATCCACCCCGGCTTCAGCGAGAGCATCGATTTCTGTCATGGTAGGAGTGATGTAGATTTCAGAATCATCGTATTCCCGCTTCCACAATCCAATAATAGGAACGTCGGTAGTCTTTTTTATCTCGGCAATGTCATCAGGCCCGTTTACTCTGACTCCAACTGCGCCGCCTTCCACAGCCGCCTTCGCAATCCTTCCCATAATGAAGCTACTATGGAGAGGTTCACTTTCAAGGGCTTGGCAGGAAACCACCAATCCACCTTTTATTTGATTTAAGATTTGAGAATTATGATTCATAGGTAACTCCTTATGTCTCTATTGTAAGAAACATATTTCTATTCCTCAATGATTTAGCATGTTTATGAAAGTACTAACATCAAATTTATATCATCGGATTATTTATATGAAAGCCGTTTCAGAAGTGCTCCGTTTAATTGACGCTAAACTCTGGCGGTCCATATAATGAGTTTACATAAGAGATAGCGCAAACTCTAAACACATATTGTTAGTACAATAATAACATAATAAAACTGAGGTATTTAAGAAATGAAGATATACAAAGAAAAAGATTACGATGCTGTAAGCAAGAGAGCAGCGGCCCTTGTAGCAGCTCAAATAAAAGAAAAAAATGATAGTATCCTTGGCCTTGCCACAGGCTCATCACCAGTAGGCATGTACAAGGAGCTAGTAGAAATGTACAACTCCGGCGAATTATCATTCAAAAACATTCGCACCATAAACCTGGACGAATACGCAGGCCTTGCAGACGACGACATAAACAGCTACCACTACTTCATGAACCAGCACCTCTTCTCAAAGGTAGACATCGACCTTGCAAACACCCACCTACCAAACGGTATTGCAGTAGACCCTGATGCAGAATGTGCTTCCTACGAAGCAATGGTACAGACCCTCGGCGGAGCAGACCTTCAGGTGCTAGGCCTCGGCGAAAACGGACACATCGGCTTCAACGAACCAGGCACACCTTTCACCGAAACCACTCACCTGGTAGACCTAACCGAAAGCACCATCCGCGCCAACTCCCGCCTCTTCGAAAAAATCGAAGACGTCCCAAGACAGGCTTACTCCATGGGCATCAAAACCATCATGAGCGCCAAGCGCATCCTACTCATCGTAACTGGCACCGCCAAAGCAGATGCTCTGGCCAAAGTCCTAAACGGTCCCGTCACCGAAACCGTGCCAGGCTCAGTCCTCCAAACCCATCCGGACGTAACCGTAATCTGCGACGAAGCCGCCGCATCCCAACTCTAAACCGCACCCTTCAGGGCCCCAGGTACCACACCCGGGGCTCTTTTTATGCCCGCACCCGCCCCGCTCGCCGTAACCATAAGGGGCCAACGGCCCTCCATGACACGCTATGTTAAGCAAACTCCAGCTACGCTGGCAGGCTGTGGATAACTGCTTAACAATTTCGCGAAGATTATAGATTTTCTTAACGCCAAAAGGGAGCTTTATGTGGGTGTCTTTTCACTGGTTTTGCAATTCGAAGCCGCTGTGTGTAGGATGCAGACACTTGAAGTCTACGCATTAGTCTCCACACAAGGCTTAGGATAATTGCGCTCATACTCCGTTTGCCAAGAAAATTTAGAAAGGGGATTTTGGATGCTTAGGCGCCGCCCTTTAACTCAGTCCGTTTCGTTGTCGGGCTCTCGGCGCCGTCCATGGCGCCTCACGCCTATTCATCGCAAAATACCCCTTTCTAATTTTCTAGGCTCACTTCAAATGTCGCGGCAATTATTCCTAAGCTTGCTGTGGAGATTAATACTTATAAATAAAGTGTGTCTGCATTTCCTACATACAGTGGCGTCAGAATTGCAAAGAATTGAAAAAACACCCACTTATAAAGAAAGCGACTCTTGGCGTTTAGAAAATCATAATCTGAAGGCGAAGTTAAGCAGTTACCACAGGCTGCCAGTGTAGCTGGAGTTTGATTAGAAATTCACTCATGGAGGGCAGTTGGCCCAGCCCCCAATCCCCGGGCGGGGCGGAGTGCGGGCAATAAAAAGAGCCCCTCATAATAGAGGGGCCCAGAAGGGTGCGGCTTAGTATTCGCCGTTTTTGTACTTTGTGATGAGCTTTTCGATACGTCCGTATGGGTTGAGGAGCTCTGAGATTGAGCACTCGTGGTTGAGAGTATCGATGATGTATGCGATGTACTTTGACATGTCGCACTTGATGAAGTAGTCCTTGTTGAGGACTTCATCTGTAAGGTATGTAAGGTTTGTTGTAACAACCTTGTAGATGATGCCGTCAGCTACGGCCTTGTCGAACTTCTCCATTCCGTTTGTGAAGAGTCCGAATGTAGCTACTACGAAGATGCGCTTTGCGTTGCGCTTCTTGAGCTCTGTAGCTACGTCTATCATTGACTCGCCAGAAGAAATCATGTCATCTACGATGATAACGTCCTTGCCAGCTACGTCATTTCCAAGGAATTCGTGTGCTACGATAGGATTACGTCCGTCTACGATGCGGCTGTAATCACGACGCTTGTAAAACATACCAACATTTACGCCAAGGACAGAAGCCATGTATACGGCTCTCTTTGTACCACCTTCATCTGGAGAGATAATCATAAGGTGATCATTGTCGAGAGTAAGGTCCTTGCAGTTCTTGAGGATAGCCTTAAGGAACTGGTATGTAGGAGAAACTGTCTCAAAGCTGTGAAGTGGAATAGCATTCTGTACACGTGGGTCGTGAGCATCAAATGTGATGATGTTGTCTACACCCATGTTTACAAGTTCCTGAAGTGCCATAGCACAGTCAAGAGATTCACGAGCACTTCTGCGGTGCTGTCTGCCTTCATAAAGGAATGGGATGATAACTGTGATACGCTTAGCTTTTCCCATTGCTGCTGCGATGATACGCTTTAAGTCACAGAAGATATCGTCTGGACTCATGTGGTTCTCGTGACCACAAACGCTGTATGTAAGGCTGTAGTTTGTAACATCTACGAGGATGTATAAATCAAGTCCTCTAACTGACTGGTTGATGATACCCTTTGCTTCGCCTGAACCGAAACGTGGGCAATCAGCCTTTACGATGTAAGAATCGCTGCGGTAACCTGCGAGAGTAATGATTGACTGATCACTCTTGCGCTCCTGTCTCCACTGAAGAAGATAGTCGTTAACGCGTTCTGCGATGGCTGTACAGCTCTTGTGAGGAATAATTCCTAGCTCTGCCATAGGTGGTGTGTTTTCCAACACGATTTCATTGTTTGGCATGTTTTGCTCCTTGCTAATATTAAATTAATTATTGTGATATTACTTTTTTGATGCGAATATCATTTCCGATGAGCTTGATAGTCTCATAGTTAGAGAATACTCGCGAAGTAATACGTTCGCTGTAGGTGTCTCTTAAATCTTCAAGAGAAAAATTAGTTGAAATTATAGTTGATTTACTACGAAGTAATCTTTCATTTAAGCATTGAAATAGGCGTGCTGTAGTGAAAGAATTCTGAAACTCTGTGCCTAAATCATCGATGATTAATAAGTCACAATCGAATATTTGATCATGAAGATCCGCTACGTTTGCGTTCTTCTTGAAAGTCTGTTCTTCAAAAACTCTGAAAAGCTCTGATGCTGTGAAGTAAATAACAGATATGCCTTCGTCTAAAAGAGCTTTTGCGATACAGTTGGAAAGAAAGGTTTTTCCACACCCTGTCTGTCCAAGCAACAAGAGATTACCACCTTTTTCCCTAAAATTCTGCACAAAGTTTTTCGCTCTTTCTAGCGCTATTTTAGCATTTGAACGAGCATCTATATCAGAATTATCCTCATAATAATCCTCATCGTATACATTTAGATCAAATGCATTGAAGTTTTCCTTGGCAAGAATGTTGCTGATATTAGACTGTCTGTAGACAATGTTAATAGCTGCCTGCTTGAAGCAATGGCAGCGTTTTCCATTGATATAGCCAGTGTCTTTGCAATCAGGACAATCGTATGGTGGCTCAAGATAATCTACAGGAAAACCTGCAGATTTAATAAGCTGCATACGACGTTCCTTAAGCTGAGAAAGCTTGCGCTTAGAGTCAGCGGAAGCTTCAGAAATACTTTTACCTTCAAAGATAGCAGTAATAGAAGAAACTGAAACCTTTGATACTTCGTCATCTAGCTCTGAAAGGGCTGGAATAGCAGAGTATAACTCGTTTGTGCGGTAAGAAACAATCTGGTTGTTACGTGACTGCTTGTGATTGTATTCGCGCATAAGTGCGTCATACTGCTCATTAGATAATGCCATAAATTAACCTCCCTTTAGTGCCCAAGAAGCTTCTTTTCAAGTGCTTCAAAATCGTAATCTCTCTGTGAGAAATTGTGGAACTTGTTGTTGGCCTTTGCACGAGCCGCTGTGGCACTGTTTGCCTGAGCTGCCTTTGCACGGTTTGCAGAAGAAAGCTTAGCAACAGATGCCTTTGTAAATTCCGAATCAAGCTTAGCAATGTCATCAAGAGACTTTACCCCTGAATTGTGCCAGCTAGTGATGATTGTATCTGCGTATTTAAAGCTTGGTTTATTAGTCTGTGTGATGGTGCGCTCACATGCTTCTGTGATGATATCAAGTGAGAAGCTGTAAACGTTAACCCATTTGTCGATGTAGTTTAACTCTGAATCAACTAAATCGCGATTTCCGATGCCAAGTGCACGCTTGATTGTGTAAGCTGCGTTTGTGTGTGCACTGCTGGATTTAATTGCTTCAGCTACTGTAGTGATTCCATCGTCGGCCCAGTTACGAGCAACAGTGTCCATGTAGTGGATGCTGCTGTGACCTTCGTCGATGCTAGTCTCAATGAGATACTGAATCAAATCAACAGACATGTGGAGACTATCGTACCAGAATAATAGTGTGTTCATATCTGTTACAGAAAGTGGTCTCTTGAAGTAAGTCTGTGTAGCGAAAATAAGATCGCTAACCTCGTCGTTCTCCTTGAAAGCATCAAGTTGGTCTGAGCTGTAGCTTGGTCTGAATGGTACAGTGTTGTTAATAGCCTTATCTGAAACTGCAGGTGCGCCTGTGGCAGCAGCGACAGAAGCTGGAGCCGCAGTGGTAGGTGCAGTGTAGTTTACTGATGTGAATGAGTGCATATCATTCACATCCACTAAACAGATTCCTGAAAGCTCATTATCTGCAGAGTACTCAAGACGAAGCAAGCCTACTTTCTCCCAATAAGTAAATGCACGCATTACATCTTTTTCTGTGTGGTCTAAGCAGTCCGCCAACTGCGAGATGGAAAAATCAAAATCCTCTCTATTAAGACAACGAAGCAGATAAAGGTAAATCTTTACGTACTCTCCATTGGCATCTTTCATGTAATCGTCAATAAAAGTATTAGAAATGCAAGTAAAACCAGTGTTAGTGCTGGTATGTAGCATGATGTCAGCCATATTCAAATCCTCTCCCTCTTAATGAACCGAATTATATCAAAGTAATTCTGAAAAGAAAAGAGGCGAGACCCCGCAAACCCTTGTAAATAAAGGGTTTGTGGCTTCTGTGGATAATGTGGATAACTATTATGACCCATTGAAAATAGGGCATAAAAAAATCCACATTTTCGAGGGGAATAAATCCGTTCAAAAATGTGGATAATGTGGATAACTATTTCTGAAGTAGATGTTCGCCTACTAAATACACATTTCCTGCGCCCATAGTTATCAACAAGTCGTTGTTTACAATATTTTTTTCTAAAAATTTTTCACATTGGTCAAAAGAACCCAAATAATGAACTTCGGTTCCTAGCTTTTCGATTCTATCTGCAATGTCCTTTGAGCTGACACCGTAGATGTCTGGTTCTCTAGCTGCATAGATGTCTGCAAGAACTACAACGTCTGCTGCAGAAAGAGCCTTAGCGAAATCGTCAAGGAAGCTAAGTGTACGAGTATATGTGTGTGGCTGGAAGCAAACAACCACTCTGTTGTGTGGGTAGTTTGCAGCAGCTGCAAGGCTGGCAGCGATTTCTGTTGGGTGATGAGCGTAGTCATCAATTACAGTTGCGCCATTGAAATGTCCCTTAAGCTCGAAACGTCTGTGAGCACCGCCGAACTTTGCAAGTCCTGCCTTGATATGGTCAAATGAAATGCCCATCTCAGTAGCGAGTGCGATAGCAGCAAGTGAATTGCTGATGTTGTGGTCGCCAGGAACATTTAATGAAACTCTTTCCATAGCCTTTCCGTTGAATACAGGAGTAAAGCTTGCAAAGCCCTTTTCATTATATGTAATGTCTGTAGGATAAATATCAGCGCCTTCCTTAAGAGAATAGGTGATAACCTGACACTTTAATCCCTCAGTGAAATACTCAACGTCATCAATCTCGTTATTAATAATAAGAATACCGTCGTCTGATGTGTTGCCGGCAAACTTCTTAAATGAAGCGCGGTAGTTCTCAAGATTCTTGAAGAAATCAAGGTGATCTGCTTCTACATTAAGAATAATGTTGTATTTAGGGAAGAATGAATGGTAGCTGTTTGTGTACTCACAAGCTTCTGTAATAAATACATCGCTGTCGCCAACATGAACATTGCTTCCAATAGCATCCAAGATACCGCCTACAGAAATAGTAGGGTCGTCTGCAGTCTCAAGGAGAATCTGGCTAACCATTGATGTGGTTGTTGTCTTGCCGTGAGTTCCTGCAACGGCAATTGAACGAGTGTAGTTCTCCATAATCTCACCGAGAAGCTCAGCTCTTGTAAGCATTGGCTTGCCAGAAGCTTTTGCAGCAGCAAACTCAGGGTTATCCTCACGGATTGCAGCAGTATAAACAATAAGGTCGATATCTGAAGTGATATTTTCAGCTGCCTGTGGATAACTAACCTTTGCTCCAAGTGATGCTAAATGAGCTGTGAGATCACTTTCTTCTCTATCAGAACCAGAGATAGTAAAGCCAGCGCCAAGCAATATCTCAGCAAGGCCGCTCATGCTTATTCCACCGATTCCAATAAAGTGAACGTGTATCTTGTTATTAAAATCAATTTTGTACATGAAAAATTTCCTTCTTTATATATTATTATACCCTCAATAATTTAAACCTAAAAACCTTGAGTTTCAAGGTACATTATATGAATTAGTAAAATTTACGGGGAATTGTCTAACTATTAACGATGTTATAGTAAAAAATTATGAATATTATTGCACCAAAATATTCACTTTGTTATACTAAATGTACAAGATTGTGAATTTAATTACAATTCACAACGGGGAGTGCGTTATGCACATCCTTAACTGACACCATGAGAAAGGCAGATGATAGGATGATTAGAAAAGAAATGATTGCCATGCTTCTCGCTGGCGGGCAGGGAAGCAGACTGGGGGTTCTAACTTCAGATGTAGCGAAGCCAGCAGTTTCTTTCGGAGGTAAATATCGAATAATCGATTTCCCTCTGTCAAATTGTATCAATTCAGGAATTGATACCGTTGGCGTACTTACTCAGTACCAGCCATTAGTACTTAATTCACACATAGGAATCGGTATTCCTTGGGACTTGGACAGGAATAATGGTGGTGTAACCGTTCTTCCTCCTTATGAGAAGAGCGACACAAGTGAGTGGTATTCAGGCACAGCCAACGCCATTTTCCAAAACCTTAAGTACATGGAGAATTATAATCCAGAGTATGTATTGATTCTCTCAGGAGATCACATCTACAAGATGGATTATGAAGCCATGTTAGATTTTCATAAGGCAAAAGGTGCTGATGTTACAATCGCAGTAATTCCAGTACCAATCGAAGAAGCATCTCGATTTGGAGTTGTTATTGCTGATGATGAAAAACGTATCAGCGAATTCGAAGAAAAGCCAGAGCATCCAAGAAGCAACCTTGCTTCAATGGGTATCTATATATTTAGCTGGAAGGCATTAAAGGAATCGCTCCTTGCTCTTAAGAATCAGAGCAATTGCGATTTCGGTAAACACGTTTTACCATACCTCCACGAAAAGGGAGCTCCAATGTATGCCTACGAGTTCAACAGCTATTGGAAGGATGTAGGAACACTTGGATCATATTGGGAAGCCAATATGGAGCTTATTGATTTAATTCCAGAGTTTAACTTATATGAAGAGTTCTGGAAGATTTACACTAATCAAAATATCATTGAGCCACAGTTTGTTGCATCTACTGCAGTAGTTGAAAAAGCAATAATTGGAGCAGGTGCTCAGATTTATGGAGAGGTGTACAACTCAGTTCTAGGCGCAGGTGTAGTAATTGATGAAGGCGCGGTGGTTCGCGATTCAATTATTATGGAAGGCGCAGTTATTGGAAAGAACTGTGTAGTAGATAAATCGATTATCGCCGAGAATACAGTCATAGGCGAAGGAACAAAAATCGGACAGGGAGCCGAGGCTGAGAGCAAGCTTAACGCCAGCATCTATTCATTTGGATTGGCAGTTATCGGGGAAAACTCAGTTGTTCCAGCAAACGTTACTATAGGTAAAAACACAGCTATCAAGGGCGAGACTAGCGAAGCAGATTATCCTGACGGACAGTTGGCTAGTGGCGGCTATATTATCAAGGCAGGTGATCGAGTATGAAAGCATTAGGTATTATTCTAGCAGGTGGAAACAGCAGTAGAATGCATGAGCTTACTGAGAAGCGCGCTATCGCAGCGATGCCGGTAGGTGGAAGCTATAGATGTATTGATTTTGTCCTTTCAAACATGACAAACTCACACATCCAGACAGTTGCTGTGCTGTCGCAGTACAACGCACGTTCATTGAACGAGCATCTTAATTCAGCAAAGTGGTGGAACTTTGGTAGAAAGCAGGGAGGTCTCTTCCTATTTACACCAACAGTTACAACAAACAATAGTTGGTGGTACAGAGGTACAGCCGATGCCATTTGGCAAAATATTGATTTCTTAAAGAAAAGACATGAGCCATATGTTATCATTGCAAGTGGTGATTGTGTTTACAAGCTTGATTTCAATAAGGTACTTGATTACCACATCAAGAAACAGGCAGACATCACAGTAGTGTGTGCAAAGTTGCCAGAGGGTGACGACATCAACCGCTACGGTGTTGTAGAGATGGATAGAGACGGCAGAATTACAGAGTTCGAAGAGAAGCCAATGGTTGCTACTTCTGATATTGTTTCAGCTGGTGTCTATGTCATCAGAAGAAGAGCTCTCATCGATTTGCTTGAGGAGTGCAATAGAGAGGGCAGGTATAATTTTGTAACAGATATTCTCATCAGATACAAAAACATGAAGAGAATCTACGGCTACAGAATGGAAGGTTATTGGGCAAATCTTGCAGACGTAGATAGCTACTTCAAAGCAAACATGGATTTCCTTAGAAAGGACGTCAGAGATAACTTCTTCCATACTGAACCAGGAGTTTTCTCAAAGACACACGACCTACCACCTGCTAAATACAACACAGGTTCAAAGGTTACGAATTCATTGGTTGCAGGAGGATGTATCATTAACAGTACGGTTGAGAATTCTGTACTATTTAAAAAGGCCTTTGTTGGCAACAATTCAGTTGTTAAGAATTGTGTCATTTTAAATGGAGCATACATAGGGGACAACGTGCACGTAGAGAATTGCATTGTTGAAAGCCATGAGACATTGCTCAGCGGATCCACATATATTGGGGAAAACGGAGTCCGCATAGTTACCGGAAACAAAAACAGATACGATATGCCAGTTGGGGAGGTATAACAATGCAAATCACAGACATTAGAATCCGTAAAATCGAAAAAGAAGGTAAGATGAAGGCAGTTGTTTCAGTAACAATTGACGAAGAGTTTGTTATTCACGACATCAAGATTATTGAAGGAGATAAGGGACTTTTCATCGCTATGCCATCTAGACGTGGTTCAGAAGGCGGCTACAAGGATATTGCTCATCCTATTCGCTCAACAACAAGAGAGCAGATGCAGACAATGATCCTTAATAAGTATAAGGAAGAGTTCCCAGAGTAAGATTTATGTTTTTAATTGTTGGTCTAGGCAATCCTGAAAGGAAATATGAAGGAACAAGGCATAATGTTGGATTTGAAGCCATCGACGCCATCTCAAAAAAGTTTGGGATAGAAGTCTCTCACAAGGAGCACAAAGGCATTGTAGGAAAGGGCGTTATAAATGGCCACAGGGTTATGTTGGTAAAGCCTCAGACATATATGAACCTTAGCGGAGAATGCGTTCGCGAGATGTGCGACTATTACGAAGTGGACCCAGAGACAGAGCTTTTGGTTATCTCTGATGATGTATCACTTTCTACAGGCAACATCAGAGTTAGAAAAAAGGGAAGTGCTGGTGGCCACAATGGGCTCAAAAACATAATTGCACATACCGGTTCGAATGTGTTCCCTCGAATTCGTGTGGGAGTTGGAGAGTGTGAAAATGGTGACATGGTTAGCCATGTGCTCGGTCACTATGACGCTGAGGACAGAGAGCGTGTAGACGCCTCGATGGACAAGGTGATTGGAGCGCTAGAGTTGTTTTTAGAAGATAATTTGGATGGAGCCATGAACCAATTCAATGTCAAAGAAAAAGTTGAATAGCTGTTATAGCCTGCAGAAAGCTGCAGGCTATTTGGTTATTTACAATAACATTTTGTTATTTTATACTTTTATTTGTAATGAAATGGATTAGCTAAAAAGGGAGAACTATGTACGATTCAAAAATTCTTATTAAAGCAGATTTTTTAGGTAAGTTAGACATCACATGTAATGATGTACCTATTGTACTAGAACGTAATAACACAACTAAGGTAAATCAGCTTTTCCAGATGCTGGTTTATTACACAAACGGTATTGCTAGAGATCAGGTTATTTACAATCTTTTCCATAATGAAGAGATTGCTGATGAATCTAATAGCCTTAGAGCTATTGTATTTAGATTAAGAAAATCCCTGGCTGCCCTTGATATTCCAGATGAAGACTATGTTTACATCAAGCGTGGAACATATTCTATCAATCCATTTGTGACTATCGAGTGCGACGCAGTCAAATTCGAAGAGCTTGCAAAGAATGCCCTGGGTGCAGAGGATGCAAAGGAACAGCAGAAGCTTCTAGAGGAGGCTTGTGCTCTTTATAATGGAGATTTCCTTGCTACACTTAGTGGCTACGAGTGGGTTGTAACTACTCAGGTTCGACTTAAAAAGCTTTTTGACCGTTGCTTAAAGCAGCTTTTAGAAATATACGAATTACAAAAAGAATACAAGAAAATGTATGAGCTTAGCCACAAGGCTAACGATATCTATCCTTACGATGGATGGCAGACATATGAAATGCGTGCCCTCATCGAGGTTGGTAACACAAAGGATGCATTAAAGCTATACGAGGATACTGAGACTCTCATGTTTGAGGAGCTTGGTGTTTCTGTTGCATCAGCCATGAACGACCAGCTTGATAGACTAGGCGCACAGATTAAGAACAATACAGATATGATTAGCGAGGTAAAGAGAAACCTCGATACATCAAAGGAAGAAATACAGGGTGCATTCAACTGCACATACCCTACTTTCGTTGAGACATACAGATATATCAAGCGTGTCATCAGACGTTCAGGTCAGGCAGCATGGCTTATGCTTTGCACCATCACAGATGGCAAGGGCTTTGGTCTTAACGATTCCGACAGATTAGAAAATCTTGCTGAGGAGCTTTCAGAAGCAATCCGCACATCAGCAAGAGGTGGCGATATGTACGCCAGATATAGTAACAATCAGTTTGTAGTTTTACTTTTAGATATCACTCAGGAGGACTGTGTTTTGGTTCAGGCCAGAATCAACGAAAACCTCAGCAAGGAATCTAGAAAGCGCTACATCCAGTATCATCTTGCACCAGTTAATCTTGCAAGCGCAGGAACAGATTCAGACACAGCAGAGCTTCAGGATATGGTTAAAGGGGAATAGCTATGAACATCTCTGATAGAATGAAAAGAATGCACAATTGTGTTGGCATCACCATAGAAAGCAAGGATAGCTTCAGTGGCAACTTATACAACTGCTACGACAAGAAGCCATACAAGTACACAGATGTTGATGATTTCTTCAATATCATTAATAGCTTTCTGGATACTGTTGAGTTCCCAGCGCAAAAATTTAGATATAGAGCTTTCAAAAAGACATATCCTACTCTCAAGATTGTAGATATCGATCCAAAAGAAAAGCTTTTTGAAACTATGGATTTACTTCCTATGATAGGAAATGATAGCTTCATCCTTATGGTGACAGGCAGAGACCATGCTTCATGGCAGGGCAAAATCTACAGTGTTGCAGATGATGAAGAATATGATTTTAACAGTGAAGTGGAGTTAATTAGAATTTTAAATAAATAAGGAACAGTGGAGGAAGCAAGTGAAGAAATACAAATATTTGCTTTCACTGATTGTTCTTACTCTTAGCTTTATGGCTTGTGGCGATCAACAGCCAGCCTTTAATTCTGATTCAACCACCACAGAAAGCAGTTCGAGTGGTGCCATGGCGAAGGAATCTAAGGGCTCCAGAGACAATACCATCCGAGTGCTTACACCTGAGGCAAGTGGCGTGGAGGTTTATGCCAACGCAGATGCATCCATCGATGCAAGCAACGCCTCCGAAGGCTACGTTATGGTGAAATACACAGGTTCAGCGGCTAAGGTTAGAATGCTAATAGAAACGCCAGCAGGAAACACTTACAACTACCTGATGGATTTGGATGGCAACTACGATGTCTATCCTCTATCCGAAGGCAGTGGCACCTACAAAATTGGTGTCTATGAGAACTTGCATGATGATCAATATGCGGCGGCATTTACTCAGTCAGTGAGCGTAACACTAAAAGATGAATATAGTATGTTCCTGTATCCAAATGCTTACGTGGATTTCAATGCAAATTCCAAAGCGGTGAAAAAGGGCCAGGAGCTGGCGGCCAGCGCAAACAATGACATTGAGGTGGTGCAGAACGTGTACCATTACATCACCAAAAATGTTAAGTACGATTATGACAAGGCCGAGACAGTTCAGTCTGGATACATTCCAAATGTAGACAGTACATTGGCTACCAACACGGGAATCTGTTTCGACTATGCATCCCTTATGGGGGCGATGCTTAGGTCCCAGGGTATTCCAACACGGCTTGAAATCGGATATGCCGGCACGGAGTATCACGCATGGATATCCGTATATACAAAGGAGACAGGCTGGATAGATAAAATCATCCAGTTTGATGGAACTGATTGGACACTTATGGACCCAACATTAGGTTCGTATGCAAGCAACAGTCAAGTAAAGAAAACTTTAGATGACACTACTTACTATCAACTGAAGTATAAATATTAAAGGTGTAACTATGAGCGAAAAAATTAGAAAACAACTTACTCCCGAGGAACTTTATGCATTCTCAGATGAAATGGGAATGATGATTTCCAGTGGTGTTTCAGCAATACAGGGAATCACAATGATGCTTGATGAGTCCCAGGGTGGAGAAGAAAAAGAGCTCCTTACAGAGATGGAGCAGGTAGTTGGAGAGACAGGCTCACTTTCAAAGGCAATTGAAAGTGTTGGCGTTTTCCCAGACTATTTTGTAGAGATGGCAAAGATGGGCGAGTCTACAGGTAAGATGGATTCAGTTCTCATCAACCTTGCAGCACACTATTCAAGAGAGATGGCAATTTCAAATGCAATCAGAAGTGCAGTTACATACCCACTTATGATGGTTTGTATGATGCTTGTTATCATCATCGTCCTTGTAACAGAAATCATGCCAGTATTCAACAGAGTATTTAAGCAGCTTGGCGGCACAATGGATGGCCTTTCAGCTGGTTTCCTTGCTGTTGGTACATTTATGAAGTCAAACGGTGTGATTCTTTTATTGATTCTTCTTGCAATCATTATTTACGTAATCGTTCTCAATAAAACAGAGTGGGGCAAGAATCATCGTAACGATATCCTTTACAAGAGCCGTCGTTTCAAATCAATCCATTCTAAAATTGCAACAAGCCGTTTTGCATCTGCAATGGCTATGACACTTTCAAGTGGAATGGATGTTATGCAGGCACTTGATGTCAGTGGCAATATCGTGGAAGCTCCTGATTTCGAGGACAAGGTTGAAAAGTGCAAGGATTCTTTTGCAGAGACAATGGATATCGGAAAGGCATTTTCTATGTCAGGTATTTTCGGTGGTCTCTACGGACGTATGGCAATCCTTGGTGCTAAAACAGGTAATATGGAAAACGTTCTTGAGAAGGTTGCAACAACCTATCAGGAAGAAGCTGATGAAGAGATTAACGATTTAATTGCAGTAGTGGAGCCAACACTTGTAATTGTCCTTTCAGTTATTGTAGGAATTATTTTACTTTCAGTTATGCTACCACTTTTGAACATTATGTCGGGGATGATTTAATATGGCAAAGACAAGATTTGGAAGCCTAGACGGCATTCATCAAATCAAACAGAAGAACGTGGCCGGCAGCACTATGATTTCTGCAGGGCTGTTTCTTCTCATATTTATCCTGTTTTTGTTTGCAGTATCAAAGGCATCAGCTGGCTCAGTTCAGGAGCAGCGCCAGAGCTTAAGTGATGCCATCGACAGGGCAATCATCCAGTGCTATGTCACTGAAGGCAGATACCCGGAGAGCTTTGAATACTTACAGGAAAACTACGGAATCATCTATGATGATGACCGTTTTAGAGTTGATTATGTTATCTATGGTTCGAATATGCGACCAGAGGTTACGATTATAAATCTGGAGGATTAACGTTGAAACAGGGACGACTTAGAAAACATAATATAGACATCATGTTTCTAATGGTCTTATTTTTGATATTCACCTTTTCTGCGGTGAGTGTTCTTTTGATGGCTGTAAATTCCTACAGATCAGTAGTACTAGCAAATGAAGCCAACTCAAGTGCACGTACAGCAATCGCTTACATCCGCGAGGAGGTTAGACAGCACGATTCTGATGGAGCAGTTACCCTTGATACATTTGATGGTGTTGATTGCATCAAAATGTCTGAGGGCAGTGGCTTCAATCTTTACATCTACGAATACGATGGATATTTGATGGAGCTAGAGGCAAAGGATACAGCTGGCGCCACAGCAGATTTTGGAAATAAAATCATGGAAGTTAACAGCATCAGCTTTAGCCAGGGAGAAAACGGCACTATCAATGTGCAGCTTGAGGATTCCCTTGGTGCAAAGCAGGATGTGGTAATAGGTGTCAAGTCAAAGGAGGGCCAGTCTAATGAAGAATAGAAATAATGGCTCTCGTATTTTCATGACTGAGCTTATGTTTGCAATTTTCTTTTTCATTATCGTATCGGCAGTTTGTATTCAGTGCTTTGCTGGAAGCTTTGCAAAAAGTGGTGAGGCAAAAGAAATCACTGAGGCAGTAAATCTTGCAAGTAATGCAGCAGAGGAGTATCTCTGTAATGATGACTATACCGGATTTACGGATTACTACGACGACAACTGGAATCTAGTGGACGACTCAGAGGCTACATACAAGGTCACAAGCCTTGTTATTGAGCCAGAATCAGAGGGCATGTGCCAGACAATGCACGTGGTAGTTTCCACAATTTCAGATGAAGAAATATATAGTTTAGCAGTTGAGAAAGCTCTTAAATAGGAGTTGCAATGGAGCATACAAAAAGAGAAAACAGGACAATAATAAATATAGGTACATCGTTGATGGTTGTTATCCTGATTGGAATGGCATTTGCGGTAATTGCTGCCCTTGCAATTTCATCCAGTCACAACAACTATAATCTCAGTATGAAGCTTCGTAATCATACTGACGAATATTACAGCGCATCCAACCAGGCATACGAGATAATTGCTGATTCAGATTGGGCAGATCAGGAATTTACAGTTGATATTAATGAAAATCAGGTGTTAAATGTAAAGGTTGAATCTAAAGAGATTACTTGCTGGCAGGTGCAGAATGTTTCATCTTGGGAAGCAGACAGCACACAGCCAGTTATAACATTGGAGGATTGAGGGGGATAAAATGAGTACAAATATTGTAACCTACTTAACAGATGCAGTTAGAAAATACAAGGCTTCAGATGTATTTATTGTTACAGGCCGTGAGGTTTCATTCAGAGTAAACGATCTCGTTCTTACTCGTTCAGAATTGGAACAGGGCTACACCGAAAAGGCTGAGCCAGATGACGGTCCAGTTATGCCAGCAAAAGCAGAGGATTTGGTTCGCCAGATTTATGAGCTTGCAGGCAGAGATATTACAAAATACATCGAAGGCGGCGATGACGATTTCTCATTTGCAATCAAGGATGTTTCTCGTTTCAGAGTTAATGCATTCATGCAAAGAGGTACTTTTGCAGCAGTAGTTCGTGTCATCACATTCACACTGCCAGATTACAAAGAGTTACTCATTCCAGAATCTGTAATCAATCTTTCAAATGAGTCAAAGGGCTTGGTGCTTGTAACAGGTCCTGCCGGAAGTGGTAAGTCTACCACTTTGTCTTGTATTGTTGACAAGATTAATAAAAACTACAACAAGCATATTATTACCCTTGAGGACCCTGTGGAATACCTTCACAGACATGGCAAATCAATCGTGTCTCAAAGAGAAATCCACTTAGATACAGAGAACTATGTGACTGCACTTCGTGCCTCACTTAGACAGAGTCCAGATGTTATTTTGCTTGGAGAGATGCGTGATGCTGAAACAATTTCCGTTGCAATGACCGCGGCTGAGACAGGACATTTAATCTTGTCAACATTGCACACCATTGGAGCAGCAAACACAATCGATAGAATTATCGACGTATTCCCTTCTGAGCAGCAGCACCAAATAGCATTACAGCTTTCTATGGTTATAAAGGCAGTTGTATCTCAGCAGCTTGTTCCAGCTGTTGACGGTTCACTTGTGCCTGCATTTGAAGTCATGACAGTGACTCCAGCCATCAGAAATATGATCAGAGAAAACAAGGTACCACAGATTGAAGGTGTCATCTATTCAAGTGACACAGACGAAATGGTATCAATGGATTCTAGCCTTTTCAAATTGGTGCGTGAAGGCAAAATCACAAAGGAGACAGCTATGGAATTTGCTGTCAATGCAGAAATGCTAGGAAGAAGATTAGGAGTTTAGTTAGAAATGGAAAGTTTTAAACCTATGCTGTTTACTTGCATGAAGAAGTATAGCAAGGAGCAGTTCTTTAAAGACTTAGTATCTGGAATCATTGTGGCAATCATCGCATTGCCACTTTCTATTGCCTTGGCTTTGGCCTCAGGTGTTGGCCCAGAGCCAGGTTTATATACAGCAATCGTTGCTGGATTTTTGATTTCCTTCTTCGGAGGAAGTACAGTTCAGATCGCTGGACCTACAGCAGCCTTCGCTACAATCGTAGCAGGCATCATTGCAACTGATGGAATGGATGGTCTCATCATTGCAACTATCATGGCCGGTATCATTCTTATTATCTTAGGTGTGGTAAAAGCCGGTGCACTTATCAAATTCATCCCATATACAATCACAACTGGTTTCACAGCCGGTATCGCAGTTACAATTTTAATTGGTCAGTTCAAGGATTTCTTCGGTGTAGATTTCCACGGTGAAAAGCCAATCGAAACAATCGACAAATTAAAGGTATTCTTTGGCAACATTGATTCACTTAACTGGCAGGCAACACTTGTTGGCGTTGTATGCCTTGCAGTGCTTATCATTTGGCCAAAGTTCTTCTCAAAGATTCCTGCATCAATCATTGCTGTATTCGTCAGCATCGCCATGGTACAGGGACTTCACCTTAACGTAAACACAATCGGAACTCTTTACCCAGATTTGAAGGCAGGCTTGCCAACAATCTCAGTTCCACATTTTTCACTTGCAGTAGTTAGAAATGAAATGCCTAACGCATTTACGATAGCAATTCTTGCAGCAATCGAGTCACTTCTTTCTGCAGTAGTTGCAGACGGAATGGTAAATAGCAAGCACAGAAGTAACCAGGAGCTTATTGGCCAGGGTATCGGTAACATCGGATCAGTTCTTTTCGGTGGTATCCCAGCAACAGGAGCTATCGCTCGTACAGCAGCCAACATCAAAAACGGCGGTCGTACACCAGTGGCAGGTATGGTTCATTCAGTTACACTTCTTATCGTACTTGTTGTACTTATGCCATATGCAAAGTTCATTCCAATGCCATGTATCGCAGCAATCCTTTTCCAGGTTGCATACAACATGTGCCAGTGGAGACCTTTCGTAAGACTTGTAAAATTTGCTCCAAAGTCAGACATCATCGTACTTGTACTTACATTCGTTCTCACAGTAGTATTCGACCTTGTTGTTGCTATTGAGTGGGGTATGATTGTTGCATGTATCCTCTTCATCAAGAGAATGAGCGAGGAGACTCATGTCAGCGGATGGACATATCAGTCAGACGATGCAGAGTTTGTTGATGATTTACGTCCAGTTGAAAAGGAAATTAGAGTATTTGAAATCACAGGACCACTTTTCTTTGGTGTTTCTGATATGCTTGCAGAAAGCATTAACGTAAAGGATTATACAAAGGTGCTTGTCATCAGAATGCGTTCTGTTCCAGCCATCGACGTTACTGCTCTTAGAGCACTTCGCGATTTGGTTGAGGGAGCAAAGAAAAAGGGAGTTACAGTTGTATTCTCACACGTAAATGAGCAGCCACGTCACATGATGGAAAAGGCTGACTTCGTAAATACGGTAGGAGCCGAGAACTTCCAGCCAAACATTGATGCAGCACTTGATAGAGCTGAAAAGATTATAGGCAAATAATTATGAAAACTTTTTTGGAACCATTTAAAAATTTAACAGCTGTTGAGTCTCTTCGCGAGGCTCTAGCTCGTTATGGCAAGGTTTACGATATCACGGGGTGTGCTGATAAAGCGCACCTCATTTTTGGTATTGGGCACGATGTCAGTCACAAGCTGATTATCACTTCAGACGAGCTGAAGGCTAGAGAATTATATGAGGAATATCGTTTTTACGATAATGATGTTGTATATTTTCCTGCCAAGGATTTTCTATTTTATCAGTCCGATATCAGAGGTAATGCCCTTACTCGTGAACGAATGAATGCTATTGAGGCAGTTATAAATAACAATAGCTGCACCGTCATCACCACTATCGATGCCCTTATGAATAAGCTGCCGGATGTGTCTTATTTCGAAGAGGGCGTTGTCGCCATTTCCGATACTGATACTATTGAGCTTGAGGCTTTGCGCCGCAAGCTTGTTGCTATGGGCTACGAGGCAGTGGGCACCTGCGAACATCCTGGAGAATTTGCAGTGCGAGGTGGAATTATCGACGTGTTCCCTCTTACCGCAGATTTGCCAGTACGAATCGAGCTTTGGGGCGACGAGGTTGATAGCATCCGTTCATATGATGCCAGCAACCAAAAGTCAATCGAGAATATCAGCTCGGTGATCATCTTCCCAGCAGTGGAGCTTATCCTTTCAGCTGATGAGGTGGAGGCTGGTCTTGCTAAAATCGAGGCTGAGCGAGATGAGCGCTATGAAGCATATCGTAAAGAAATGAAAACAGAAGAGGCATATCATTTGAAAACATATGCCGACAGAGTAGTGGAGGAAACCAGAGAATGGGGGCTTAGCCAGGAGCTTGAGACAAATCTCACTTACTTCTGCGATAAGCTTGGCTCATTCATCGATTTCATGCCTAAGGGCACTTATGTCTTCATCGATGAGGTTCAAAAGGTCATTACCAAGGGTGAAGTTACTCAGACAGAGTTTTCCGATGCCATGACTCGCCGAGTAGAGGCTGGTTACATGCTGAAGGGCCAGATGGATATGCTTTATGGTGTGGAGGAGATTTTTGCCAAAATCGAAAAGTGTCCAACCACACTTATGTCAGTTCTCGATGCAAAAAACAAGCTCCTTAAATCTGCAGACCATTTCAGCATCGCAGTGCAGGGAGTAAACGCATACAACGGCAGCTTCGAGCTTCTCACAAAGGAGCTCTTACAGTACAAGAAACGTAAATACAAAGTACTTCTTGTGACAAGCTCATCTACCAAGGGCCAGCGCCTTGCAGAGGATTTGTTGCAGGAAGGATTAAATGCATATTTCACATCAGATTTGGATCATCAGATAAATCCTGGTGAGACTATGCTTTGTGTAGGAAATATAAAGCGCGGCTACGACTATCCTGATAGCGCCTTTGTAATGCTTTCAGATGGGGATATCTTTGGCCACGTCCGCAAGAAAAAGCATCGTGTAAAGAAGTATGAGGGAGAGTCAATTTCATCCTTCTCTGATTTGCATGTAGGGGATTATGTTGTTCATGAAAACTATGGTCTCGGTGTCTACAAGGGTACCGAGCAGATGGAAATAGACAAGGTAATCCGTGACTATATCAAGATTGAGTATGCCAAGGGCAGCAACCTTTATGTCCTTACATCTCAGCTGGATATGATTCAAAAATATTCCGGCCCAGACGGTAAAAAGCCAAAGCTCAACAGTCTTGGCGCAGGTACTCAGGAGTGGACTAGAACAAAGCAGAAGGTTCAGTCTGCCGTTGGAGTTGTGGCAAAGGAGCTCGTGGATTTGTACGCTCTTCGCCAGAATACAGATGGCTTTGTATACGGTCCAGATACTGTATGGCAAAAGGAATTCGAGGAAAGCTTCCCATACGAAGAGACTGAGGGCCAGCTTTCAGCAATCGAAGCTGTTAAGTCGGATATGCAGTCTACCAAAATCATGGACAGGCTTATTTGCGGTGATGTTGGTTTCGGCAAAACAGAAGTTGCCATGCGAGCAGCCTTCAAGGCAGTGCAGGAAGGCAAGCAGGTGGCATACTTGGTTCCAACCACTATCCTTGCTCAGCAGCACTACAACAACTTTGTTCAGCGTATGGGCGGCTATCCAGTAAACATGGGACTTCTTTGCCGATTCAGAACAGCAGCTGAGCAAAAGAAAACTATTGAAGGTTTGAAAGCTGGTACAGTAGATATTGTTATCGGAACACATCGCTTGCTTTCAAAGGATGTGGAGTTCAAGGATTTAGGTCTGCTCATCATCGATGAGGAGCAGCGATTTGGTGTAAATCATAAGGAGCGCATCAAGCAGATGAAAAAGACTGTAGATGTGCTGTCACTTTCCGCTACCCCAATTCCTCGTACACTCCACATGTCGCTGGTAGGAATACGTGATATGAGTGTATTGGATGAGGCCCCAATGGAGCGTACTCCAATCCAGACATTCGTATTTGAATATAATGAGGAAATGGTTCGTGAGGCAATCGTTCGAGAAATGGCCCGCGATGGTCAGGTATATTATGTCTTCAACCGTGTCCGTGGAATTCAGGATATGGCGGCAGAAATTGAGCGACTTGTGCCGGAGGCAACGGTGGGCTACATCCACGGCCAAATGACTGAGGCCAAGGTTGAGGATGTCATGATGCAGTTCATCAACCATGAAATCGATGTGCTTGTTGCAACAACTATCATTGAAATTGGCTTGGATATTTCTAACGTAAATACGATAATCATACACGACTCAGACAACATGGGATTGTCTCAACTATATCAGCTTCGTGGCCGAGTTGGTCGAAGCAACCGTACCGCATATGCCTTCTTAATGTATCGCAGAGACAAGATGCTAAAGGAAGTTGCCGAAAAGCGTCTTGCTGCTATTAAGGAATTCACAGATCTTGGTTCAGGCTTCAAGATTGCCATGCGTGATTTGGAAATCCGCGGCGCCGGCAATCTCCTTGGAGTGGAGCAGCACGGCAACATGACAGCAGTAGGTTACGACCTGTACTGCAAGATGCTCAACGAAGCTGTAAAGATTGAAAAGGGTGAAGCCAAGGAAGAGAGCTTCAACACATCAGTGGACATCAATATCGAGGCATACTTGCCAGATACTTACGTATCCAACGAGGAGCAGCGTATCGACATCTACAAGCGTATTGCGGCCATCGATTCTGAGGAAGCTCGCGACGAAATGCTGGATGAGCTTGTGGACCGTTTTGGCGAGCCAAAGCGATGCGTACAGAATCTTCTTTGGGTGGCAATGCTCCGCGTAAAGGCTCACGACGCATACGTCACAGCCATCGAGCAGAAGGGCGATTTCATCCGTATCGTTATGTACGAAAAGGCCAAAATCGATGTGGCTCAGATCCCAGCCCTCTTAGAGCGCAACAACCCACACATCACATTCGCAGCGGACCCAAAGAACCCAGCCTTTATCTTCAACACCAAGGCCAACACCCGCATCAAACCAAACGAAGTGTTTGATTACCTGCAGGACTTCTTATTGGATTTGAAGTCTATAAAGGTGGAGGAGTAGAGCTGGCAAAGGTGCGATAGGTGCTAGGTGGAAAAGCTGTTGGAATTATTTGAGGTTGTTTCAACCTGCTAGCTACAGCATATCAGCAGCTGTCTTGCGTCAAGAGCAAGGCCTTGCGGCGCTTCGCCTCTTGACACTGCGCCAGCATGCAGATATGGGGTAGCCAAGCAGGTTTGAAACTTGGAGTGTGGCAAGGCCACCAGTGCTGATTACTATCTGAGAGGGAAAATAAAGAATAGGTAGTAAGGAAAAGACAGAAGTTTACTATCTGAATAAGAAAATAGAAGATAGATAGTAAGAAAAGGGCAGAAAATTACTATCTGAATGAGAAAATGGATATTAGATAGTAAGAAAAGGGAAGAAACTTACTATCTGAAAAAGAAAATGAAGAATAGGTAGTAAGAAAGAGGAAGAAACTTACTATCTGAAAAAGAAAATGGAGAGTAGGTAGTAAGAAAGAGGCAAAAGCTTACTATCTGGAAGAAAAAATAGAGAATAGATAGTAAGAAAAGGATGGAAGCTTACTATCTGAAATAGAAAATATAAGCTAGATAGTAAATAGAGAGAAGGAATATGGAGACCAGTAAGTATATTCACATAGTGCAGTACTATGAAACAGATAAAATGGGGATAACACATCACTCTAACTACATTAGGTGGATGGAAGAGGCAAGAGTTGATTTCCTTAATCAAATTGGCTGGCCCTTTGACAAGTTGGAGACTCTTGGAATTGTATCCCCAGTCTTAAATGTTTCTTGCGACTATAAGCTTTCCACTGTTTTTTCTGAAAAGATTGCAATAGTAGTAGCAGTGAAGGAGTTCAAAGGAGTAAAACTCTTTCTTTCATACACAATGGAAAATGAAGAAGGTAAAGTGGTTTGTACTGGCACAACAAGTCACGCTTTTTTGAATACACAAGGTAGACCAATCAGAATGAAACAAGAATATCCCGAATTCTACCAGTGTTTAATGAAGATGGTTGAAGACCAGTAGAGCTATATTAAGCGCTAGCTTTTACAGGAAAGATATTTGCCTTGTAGAGAGCGGGGCGCAATGCATTGTATAAAATTACACCTACTACAGAATTAATAGCGGCGTTGATAATTGTTGCATAAGTAGTTACAGCTACTAGTGCAGCGATTGCAGCAGTCGCTTTTTCTGCGTCTGGGGTTAATAATGTATACCAAACATATTTCAGCACAGGCTCAAAAATACAGTTGAAGCCTAGACCTGCAACAGCAGCAATAGCAGACCACTTGATGATATATGAGCTTTTGTGTGATTCATTAATTTTTGCAATCTTGTGAGCAATCAATCCCACAATAAGACCAATTACAAGCTTTGTAATAAAAGTTCTAGGTGATGATGCAGCATATCCAGATAAAATATCAGCCAGTGAAAGTCCTACAGCTCCGGCTAATCCTCCATATAAGCCTCCAATTAATAGTGCGCCCAAAACAACAAAAGCATTACCGAGGTGAACTTTGGTGCCAGAAGCATTGATGGCTGGAAATACAGCGTAGCCAACATAGCAAAGTGCAGCTATTAAACCTGAAATTGTTAGTCGTGTTATGTTTTCGTTTTTCATAAATATCCTCCTGTTCAATTGATTTGTTGAAAAGAATACTAGAGTATTAATGACATTAAAAAAAGTGATAAATTTGTGAATTTTCTAGGGGACAGGATAAGATTTATTGTAGCTCAGACAATTCAATAATCTCAAAATACTGAGAGAAATATCGAGTCCAAAGAAGATAATAATGATTAAAGTAAAATTAAAAGTATTAAAATGAGCTAATTTCGAAATTTAATACCTGAAAATGGCATAGATTATTGTTATTAAGTATTAAAATAAAGAAAAACTTAAATTCAATACTTTATTAAAGATATGTTAGTACTCATATTGCAAAGCAAGTTGAATATCACAATTTTTCAAGTATTAAATCTCAAAATAAATCAAATTCAATACTTTCAGCCCAGGATAACAATGCAAACAGAAAATATTTAATAGCAAACAAAAGACATTCAATAATCACAGCCCAAGTCAACTATAGAAATAAAAGATTCCTATACTTTTAAATCAGAATACTCCCCAATAATTGATTAATTCAGCAGGATTAACTATAATAAAAAGGCTTGAAAAAATATGGGTGGGTTCACTCAGGAGGAATTTATAATGAATAAAAATAAGGTTAAATCAGCAGGTATTGCTGCACTTGCAGCAGCAGTTCTTTTTACAGGATGTAGTAAGTTCAATCCTGACACTACTCTTGTAACAATAAATACAGGAGATGGCACAAAGGATACAATCTCCCTTGGCTATGCGAATTTCGCAGCCAGATATCAGCAGTCAATGTACGACCAGTACTTGCTTGCATACTATGGTGAGGGCATGTGGTCAACAGATATGACTGGCACAGGCTCTACAATGGAGGATGACACAAAGGAAGGTGTCTTAGAGGATATTGAGAACCAGTATTTAGCAAAGCTTCACGCTAGCGATTACGATATCACTCTTACAGATGAGCAGAATACAGCAATTGCAGAAGCAGCTGCAAAGTTCATTTCAGACAACCCAGCAGAGACACTTGAGGTGATGGGTGCTACAGAGGAATATGTAAAGCAGTACTTAGAGTACAGAACATACTATTCATTAGTTTCTAATGCAGCAATGGAAGAAGCAGGCGAAAGCATTTCTGATGAAGATTGCTGGATGCGCACATTCTCATATGTGCTTTTCGATACAACAGGCACTACAGATGAGGAAGGCAACGCAGTTGAATACACAGAAGAAGAAATTGCAGATTTAAAGGCTAACGCTGAAGAGCTTGCAGCAGCTGATGATTACGCAGCAAAGGCAGAGGAGCTTGAGGCAACAGCATCTACATACTCTTACCTTAAGGGTGAGGAAGAGGATGACACAATGGATATGGCCATCATCGAAGCAGCAGAGGCACTCGATGAGGGCGAGACATCAGATGTTATCGAAATCGAAGGCGTAGGTTACTATGTAATTCACCTTGATGCAGATCATGATGAGGATGCTTCTCAGACAAAGAAGGAATCACTTGAGTCAGATGCATTCGATGATCTCCTTGAGACATGGAAGGCAGCTATCACATGGACAGTTGATGAGAAGGCTTGGGCAAAGGTAGAGTTTGATACATTGTTCAAGACACTTGAGACTGAGACAGAAGAGACAACAGATGATGCAACTACAGAGGAGACAACTGATACAGAAGAATCTGAAGATGCAACAGAAGACACAGAAGTAGAAGACACAGAAGATACATCAGCAGAAGAGGATACTGAAGAAACATCTGAAGAGTCAGATGAATCAACTGAGGAAACAGAAGCAGAGTAATATGAGTTTTATACTTACTTATCTCAAAAAATATAAAATACGAGCAATACTTGCCCCACTATTCAAAATGCTAGAGGCGATATTTGAACTTTTGGTACCACTTGTTATGGCGTCAATCATCAACAAAGGTATCGCAAGCTCAGATACCCACTACATCATTAGGATGAGTGGGGTTTTGCTTTTGCTGGCAGTTGTAGGTCTAGTGTTTTCACTTACAGCCCAGTACTTTAGCGCAAATGTAGCTGTATATGCAGCAGCCGAAATCAGAAGAGATCTTTTTGCAAAGATTCTTTCATTGTCTCAGGGTACAAAAGAAAAGATTGGTGACGAGGTGCTAACAACACGAATCACCAACGATATAAATCAGATTCAAAATGCCATCAATATGGTTCTCCGCTTATTTTTACGTTCACCATTTATCGTGTTCGGTGCAACCATAATGGCGTTTATCGTGGATGTTAAATCAGCACTTATTTTCTTGCTGGTAGTAGGAGTGCTTTCCTTGATTGTGTTTATCATTATGAAGTACACCTTACCTAGATATAAAACTATCGCAGCAAGACTCGAAAAAGTGCTTCACGCCACATCTGAGAACTTGGAGGGTGCAAGAGTTCTTCGTGCCTTCAATCAGGTTGATAAAGAAAAGGAAGGCTTCGAAAAGAGAACAGCAGAGCTTGCTTCCATGCAGATTTCCACAGGAAAGATTTCTGCACTTTTAAATCCAGTCACTTATGTGGCAGTAAATATTGGCATTGTTCTTTTGATTTATGTTTCAATGAGACGTGTAGATGGAGGCTTTATTCTCCAGGGTGATGTAGTTGCTCTGGTAAACTACATGAGCCAAATTTTGGTAGAGCTAATTAAGCTTGCCAATCTCATCGTCCTTCTTATGAAGGCATTCCCTTCAGCTGATCGCGTGCAGGAGCTGATGGAAATGAAGTCCGATGAAAGAATTCATCTGAACAGCACCGGCAATATGCAGAATGAGAATTCCGGCTCTATCCAGCTTTCCAATGTGTCATTTAGCTACAATGGCACCAATGATTACGATGTAGAGGATATTACGTTGGACATCCCAGCGGGAAGTGTCCTTGGTGTAATCGGAGGCACCGGTTCAGGCAAAAGCACATTGCTCAAGCTCATGAATCACACTTATGATGCTTCAAAGGGACAGGTATCCATCGACGGAACAGATGTAAAGTCCATGACAGATGGTGAGTTATCCAATTTGTTTGGAATCGTTCCACAGAAGGCATCCCTTTTTAGCGGTACAATAAAGTCCAATATGACTATGAAAAAGCAGGATACAGATGAGGCAGAAATTAAATCAGCACTTAATATAGCACAAGCTTTGGACTTCGTGGAAGCAAAGGAAGGCGGCATTAATGCAGAGGTTTCCGGCAAGGGCACAAACTTCTCAGGCGGCCAGCGCCAGCGACTTACAATTGCAAGAGCTTTAGTAGGCCAGCCAAGAATCCTTGTCCTGGATGATTCTGCCAGCGCCCTGGATCTAGCCACTGAGGCAAAGCTTAGAAAAGCACTCCATAGCCTGTCATGGAAGCCAACCATCATTTTGGTTTCCCAGAGAGCATCATCTGTAATGGATGCAGATCAAATCCTCGTATTAGAGGATGGTAAGGCAGTAGGCCTTGGTACACACAGCCAGCTTCTTGAAAGCTGCGATACATATCAGGAAATATACTACTGTCAATTTCCTAGAGAGGAGGCTTGCAATGAATAAAAAGTCTCAATCTCGTATATTAAATCGCGTTTTAATAGAGTTAAAAACATACAGTTTTAAAATATTTATTTCACTCATCTGCGCCCTGGCAACAGTTTACCTGACCCTTAGAATTCCAATTCTCACAGGTCAGGCAGTGGATTGCATAGTTGCTCCCGGCCAGATTGATTACGACAGATTAATCCAGGTGTTAAAAGTTATGACAGTGACAATTGCTGCTACATTCTTTACCCAGTGGATTATGAATCGTGTAAACAACGACATTACCTACAGCGTTACAAAGAGCCTGCGAGACAGAGCATTCGTTAAGTTACAGCACATGAAGCTTTCCACTGTGGACTCACATCCACATGGTGATTTTGTCAGCCGAATAGTTTCCGATGCAGATACTTTTGCAGATGGACTTTTGATGGGCTTCACACAGTTCTTCACAGGAGTACTTACAATCCTTGGCACCATCTATTTCATGTTGATGATTTCAGTAAAGATTGCGCTGATAGTAATTATCGCAACTCCAGCATCTTTGCTTTTGGCAAAGTTCATTTCCGAGAAAACATACAAGTTCTTCGGGGAGCAGGCAAAGTTACGTGGAACAGAAACTTCTTATATAGAAGAAATAATCTCAGGCAAGAATATCATCCGAAATATGGATTACGAGGATGACGCCCTTGAGAGTTTTGAATTGATGAATGATAGATTGGCAGATGCATCTATGAAAGCCACTTTCTATTCATCAACGGTAAATCCAAGCACACGCCTCATTAACAACATTATCTACGCAGCAGTTGGTGTGTTTGGTGCTATCATGGCAATTGGTGGCGGCATCACGGTAGGTGGCCTCACCAGCTTCCTGTCATACGCCAGCACATACGCAAAGCCATTCAATGAAATCTCAGGTGTGATTACTGAGTTCCAGAATGCATTGGCCTGCGCTGCCAGATTGTTTGAAATGATAGATGCAGAAGTTGAAGTGGACGAAGGGGTCACAACCATCTCTGAAGTAAAGGGCGAGATTCAGTTCAACGACGTCTTCTTCTCTTATGACAAGAGCAAAAAATTAATCGAGCACCTTAACTTAAATGTTAAAAGTGGACAGCGAGTTGCCATCGTTGGACCAACTGGTGCTGGAAAAAGTACAATAATAAATCTTTTGATGAGATTTTATGATGTTGATGCCGGCCAGATTCTAGTAGATGGCGTTGATATCAGAGATTTATCGCTGGAAGATTTGCGAAGCAAATTTGGAATGGTTCTTCAGGAAACCTGGTTAAAGAATGCATCAGTAAGAGAAAATCTTAGAATGGCAAAACCAGATGCCACAGACGAAGAAATTATTGAGGCTGCAAAGGCAACTCATGCCCACAGCTTCATTAAAAGAATGCCTTATGGATATGATACAATACTTTCATCGGTGGGCGGCTCATTATCCCAAGGCCAGATGCAGCTTTTGTGTATCACAAGAGTAATGCTAAATATTCCACCAATGTTGATTCTGGATGAAGCGACCAGCTCAATCGATACTCGCACAGAACAGAAAATACAATCAGCATTTAATAAGATGATGAAAGGCCGTACTACATTCATTGTAGCCCACAGACTTTCAACAATTAGAGAGGCTGACGTTATTCTGTTTGTAAAAGATGGAAGCATCGTAGAGCAGGGAAGCCATGTGGAGCTATTGCAGAAAAACGGCTTTTATGCTAAATTATATCGGAGTCAAATTGAGAATTGTTAGGAGTTAATATGGAGCAGTATGTTATAAAAGGTGGCACAGCCCTTTCAGGAGAGGTTGAAATTAGCGGTGCCAAAAACGCAGCTCTCGGTATTTTGGCTGGTGCCATCATGACAGACGAGACTGTTACAATTGAAAATCTGCCAAATGTTAAAGATATAAATGTTCTTATTGGAGCAATCGAGGATATTGGAGCATCAGTTACACGTGTGGATGAGCACACTGTAAAGATTAATGGCTCTAGCATCTCTCGTCTTTCAGTAGATTATGAGTACATCAAAAAGATTCGTGCTTCTTATTATTTAATGGGAGCACTTCTTGGCAAATATAAAAATGCAGAGGTAGCACTTCCAGGTGGCTGCCTTATTGGTTCACGTCCAATCGACTTACACGTTAAGGGTCTCAAGGCTCTTGGTGCTAATGTAGACGTGTCTTATGGTCTTTGGTCTGCACGTGCTGACAAGCTTGTTGGTAACCACATCTACCTTGATAAGGTATCTGTTGGTGCTACTATCAATATCATGCTTGCAGCTGTTCTCGCAGAGGGCAAGACTACTATCGAAAACGCGGCTAAGGAGCCACACGTTGTAGACGTGGCATCATTCCTTAACAGTATGGGTGCAAATATCCGTGGCGCTGGTACAGATGTTATCCGTATCGTTGGTGTTCCAGAGCTTCACGGCACTACTTATGCAGTTATTCCTGATCAAATCGAGGCAGGTACATATATGTGTGCGGCAGCAGCTACACACGGTGATGTTCTTATCAAGAATGTTATCCCTAAGCATTTGGAGGCTACATCAGCAAAGCTTATCGAGGCAGGCTGTGTAATCGAAGAATACGATGATGCTGTTAGAGTTATTGCAAAGGGACGTAAGCTTACACATACTCACGTTACCACATTGCCATACCCAGGTTTCCCTACAGATATGCAGCCAGAAATCACTGCTGTTCTTGCTATTGCAGAGGGTACTAGCACAGTATCAGAGTCAATCTTTGAAAATCGTTTCAAATATGTTGATGAGCTTGCTCGCATGGGCGCAAGCATCAAGGTCGAAGGCACAGTTGCTATCGTTACTGGTGTTGAGCGTTACACAGGTGCTCAGGTACAGGCATCAGATCTTCGTGCAGGTGCAGCACTTATCATTGCTGGTCTTGCAGCTGATGGCATTACAGTTATCGATGATATCAAGTACATCCAGCGCGGATACGAAGATATCGTAGGCAAGTTCTCAAAGCTTGGGGCAACTTTAGCAGAAGTTGATTCTGAGCATGATCTTCAGAAGTTCAAATTAAAAGTTTCATAGAATAGTTAAGGCACTGCGATATGCAGTGCCTTTTTTAATCTAAATTTTATAATTCATATTTTGATTTCTTTTTATTTATCTCATTCATATAGGCTGCCGTAATGATACCGGACGGCAAAGCTATCACAGCCACACCCACCAAAGCAGATATCATAGTAATCATACGGCCAATTGGTGTCACAGGAGATATATCTCCATAACCAATTGTTGTGATGGAAATGGTTGCCCAATAAAGCGCATCGAAAAAGTTATTGAAAAGCTCAGGCTCCAGTTGGAAAATCAACATGGCTGACATAAAAATATAAACAGTAATAAGAAGCAGAACCGCCATCAGTTGCTTTTTAACTTTTCTGATTACATTAGAAATGACAATCATTGTCTTGGAATAACGTACCAGCTTTATTGCCCTGAAGGCTCTGAATAGACGTAGTAGTCCAATCCAGGATTTGACTGGAGTAAACCAATATATAATTGGAAGAATTGATATGAAATCAAACAATGCTAGTGGTGAAAGAATGTAGGCAATATAGGCCTTATAGCTCTTGTAGCCCATCTTGTAGTCAGCAGTGTAAACACGAGCAGCATAGTCTATTAAAAAGATAATAGTGACAAATATTTCAAGCCAAAATGTCATTGCCATATCCCTTTTAAAAGTCATAGGAATTAAACTTACGATGATGGCGGTGTTCATCATAACATCGTAAGCTCGGCTAGATTTGTCTCCCATGCTGGAAACTTCTACAACTTCATAGACTCTTCGCTTAAAATCTTCCATATTTCCCCTCAAATATTTCCGTATATCAGATTCAGTACACCAAGAACAATAAGAATGACTGTAACGAGACGACACAGTCCTACAAAGAAGGTTATCTTTTTTACTTTTGTATCTTCATGAATACCAGTGTCATCCACCAGAGTATGAGATTTTTTTTCGTGTTTAAACATACTTTTTACCTCACATAGGTGTTTATAGGGCAATCCTAACAAATAGGTGTGAAAAAATAGTGTATAATAGGAGTAGGGTTTTCCGAGCAAAGCGAAGGAAATACCCTGCTCTAGTAGGATTTTTCGAGCAAAGCTTATAGATAGAGGTTTACATATGGAACATTACAAATATTTTCAAAATAAAGAGTGCGAGTACTTCCCTTGCCACAAGACAGACGACCCAGACAATTTCAATTGTCTGTTCTGCTACTGTCCACTGTATCATCTAGGGGATAAGTGCGGCGGCAATTTCACATACACAAGCAAAGGGATAAAATCCTGCATCAATTGCATGAGGCCACATCTCAAGGAAAACTATGACCTCATCAAGGAGACACTTGTGAAGAATCAGTGAAATTAACAAAACCCTCCTATAATTAACAGAAAAGTAACAATTGAGGTAGATAATGTTAAAAGTGAATCTATCACAGGCAGCAAGCTTGTGAGGATAGGAGGGTATAATGGCTAATAAGGAACAACAGAAGGCTAATGCGCCAAAAGTAAAACGCAGTATAGGAACAACACTGTTGATGATTCTGCTTCCAATTATTGCAATTGGTATTGCAGGAATCATTGTTTTTATTTCCTATAATGCAAGAAAGATTATCACAGAAGTATCTCTTATGGATTTGCAGGCTGAGGGCCAGTACAATTCATTGAGGTTAGGTTCAGATATCCAGATGCTGACTGCAAAAGATGGCCAGTACTGTGATACATTGGAAAATGTCTACTTCGAGGACCATGCAGCAATGCTTCGTTATGTGGAGCCATCTGCAGATTATGATGCAGTAGAAAACACTGGTATTTATATTGGATTCTCGGATGATTCATATTTCTTTGCAAATCACCAGACTCAGCCAGCTGACTGGAGACCAACAGAGCGTGGTTGGTACGCAGAAGGTGTGGATGAGGAGACATTTGTATGCACAGAGCCATATATCGATGCTAATAACGGCGAGCTTTGCGTTACATTTGTACGAAATGTAAATTTTGCAAACGGCGAATTTGGTGTTGCAGCTGTTGATGTTTATTTAACAGCTCTTCAGGAAGAAGTGGCAGCTCTTACACCTATGAAGACTGGTGGTTCAATGGTGCTGGATGGAGATTATATCGTATCTTACTTTGATACAGCACTTAATGGTGGACAGGTTTCCACGTCAGGAAGTAAATATCTTGAAGAAGTAAAAGCATATGTGGAAAGCGGTGCAACAGAACCAGTTATAATCAATCAAGATTCAACAAACACAGATTATTATGTTTGTGCAGCTTCTATACCAGGTACAACATGGACACTTATTTCATCAGTAGCAGTGGATGATGTTATGGCAGATGCAAATAGCTTTATGCTTATATCACTTGGAGCTATGTTTGCTCTTATTATTGTAATTATCGCTGTTATTCTTATTACAATTAATAAAGTTATTACAGGTCCAGTTAATGGCCTTTCAAATAGCATTCTTAAGATTTCAGATGGTGACTTTACAACAACGATGCCAGCTGATAAGGGTGATGAGATTGGTCTTATCAGCCGAGAGATGACAAGGTTCGTTCAGATTATGAACGGTGCCATTGGTTCAATTCAGGGACGTGCTGAAAAGCTTCAGGAAGATTCCGAAAGTTCAAAGACTGCTTCTGGCAAGATGAGTACACAGGCTGGGGACCAGTCAGTATCTATGGGCCAGATTCAGGAGACAATGGACGATATTTCAAATGCTGTTGGCGAGCTTGCTGAAAACGCTACAAATCTTGCTCACGCAGTATCTGATTTGACTGATAATGGAAACAGCACAAACGAAACCATGATGGCTCTTGTAGACCAGGCAAAGATTGGTCAGGAAGATATGACAGAGGTTCAGCGCAGCATGGACAACATCAACGAGTCTATGAGCGAAATGAACGATGTAGTTGTAACTGTTGGAGATTCTGCTAAGCAGATTACAGATATTGTTCAGATGATTGATTCTATCGCAGAACAGACCAACCTCCTTTCACTTAATGCCTCAATCGAAGCAGCCCGTGCCGGTGAAGCTGGTAAGGGATTTGCAGTTGTTGCTGATGAGATTGGAAAGCTTGCTCAGAATTCTCAGGACGCAGCCAAGGAAATCGGCGACATCATCAGACAGATTACAGGTCTTATCACAGATTTGGCTGACAAGTCTCAGAGAAACATGGATTCAATCAATGCAAGTGGTGAGGTTGTAGAAAAAGCTGGCACAAGCTTCTCTAAGATTTACGAAGATCTTAACGAAGCAGCAGAGGTTATGAAGCAGATGATTAGCATGATGGGCGAAGTAAACGACATCGCATCATCAGTAGCTGCCATTTCAGAAGAGCAGTCAGCAAGCTCAGAAGAAATCACTGCTACAATCTACACATTAGCAGAAAGTGCAAACGAGATTGCCACAGAAAGCCAGGGCGTAGAAAACGTAGCCAACTCAGTATCAGATTCTGCACTTGCTATCAATGATGAGCTTTCTAAGTTCAAGATTGAAAGCGACATGCCACAGGAATAAATCGAATAGTATAAATGTAAAAGGATTCAGAAATCATGGATTTCTGAATCCTTTTTTTACTTTATAATATCCTCATACTCAACCTTGATAATCTTAGAAATGTCTTCTACTGCAATTTTTACTTGGTGGCCCACCTTGCCTGCTGAAAAATAGATTTCGTCGAAGTTTTTGGCAGAGGCATCGATGACTGTGGTAAAGAATTTCTTCATGCCTATAGGAGAGCAGCCTCCGTGTACATATCCTGTAAGTGGGAGTAAATCCTTTTGCTTAAGCATTTCGATAGATTTCTCAGAGACAGCGCTGGCTGCTTTTTTTAAATCAAGCTCAGCTGCTACAGGAACTACGAATACATAGTGATTGCCAGTTTTGCCTGTTGTTACAAGTGTCTTAAATGCCTGGGCTGGGTTTTCTGAAAGCTTATCAGCTATTTCTTCTCCAGAAAGTCCATCAGCGTTTACAAGGGAAAAATGTTCATAAGGAATTTTCTTCTGATCAAGTAATCTCATTACGTTTGTTTTGTCTTCTTTTTTAGCCATATATATGTAAACTCCTTTTATAAAAACAAAAAAATACAAAAAATATTTTAAATCATAGGAATAAAATTCACAAAATGAAAAAATTTATGAATTATACTCTAGTATGACAGTTATTTCATGTGGTACAGTTAATAATATATCACATATTAGTATGGAGGACACAATAATGGGTGAGGCAAATGAAAACATGAGCATCCAAACAAGACAGATGTTCGAAAAAAACAGACTAGCTAGATATTGTGGAACAATCACAGCCATGGCATTGGTATTTTTCAATGTTAGAGCACTGGTTGTGACAGGCATCAATGTGCTGGATATTGTCAGATTGGCTGTGGCAGTACTTGATATCATTTTGTTCCAGGTTTGCTTTAATGCATTTGGGGAGAAGTATCGTTATAAATATTGTGTAACATTATCAATGGTAGCGCTTTTCTTAATGACGATTATCCGTCCTAACGATGAGCACATGTATGTTTTCATGTATGCCATCATCCTTATTGTAATGATATACGGTGAGGCTGGAACAGTTCGAATTGGTGTTATTATTGCAAACTTTGGACTGCTATTATCGGGAATAAATGAAATTTTTAGAGGTAATCTTGAAGTAAGGGAGCTTGTTACGCAGCTTGTATTCAGTTTGATTGCATGTACAATCGCAGTTATCGTTTGTAAGCAGCAGCGCCGCCAGACAACAGAGACTCTTGATACAATCAAAGAGCATGCAGCGGATATCAAAGAGACTTCAGAAACAATCGTTGATTTGGCCGAGCAGCTTAATAAGAAATTTGAGGAAGCTAATGACGTTTCTACAAACCTTAATGATTCAATGAACACTGTTAATGATTCAGTTACGGAAATCGTTGAAGGTACAAAGAATATTGCAGAGGCTATTGAGAATCAGACAAACAAGACTGCAATCATTCAGGAAAGCATTCAGACAGTCGGCGAAGAAGCTACAACAATCGATGAGGTTTCAAGCCGAGTAGAAGATTCTGTAAATGAAGGTGTTGACCTTATCAACCAGCTTAAGAGCCAGGCTGAAAAGGTTGCAAATATCAATATCGAAACAAGTACAACCACACAGGCCCTTAACGATAGCATTCAGGATATTCAGGGTATCACAGAGACAATCCTTGGTATTTCAAGTCAGACAAACTTGCTTGCACTTAATGCATCAATCGAGGCAGCTCGTGCTGGTGAGGCAGGTAAGGGATTCGCAGTAGTTGCTGATGAGATTCGTGCACTTTCAGAAAGCACTCGCGAGGCTACAGAAGAAATCGCAAAGATTATCGAGCGCCTTACATCCGATGCTCGTTCAGCTGCATCTGCAATGTCAAAGTCAGCAGAGTATGCTAACAAGCAGAACGAACTTATTTCTGAGACAGGTACAAAGCTTGATACTATCAAAGAAGGTACTGATGAACTTCGTAACGGAGTTGTTCAGGTTAAGTCTTCTGTGGATGAAGTTATTTCAGCAAACTCACAGATTATGGACAACATTACAAATCTTTCTGCAACATCAGAAGAGGTTGCAGCAGCTACAGATACAGTTGGATCTGTCAGCGAAAACGCAATGGATGCCCTCCATGATATGAATGATACTCTTGATGTAATCAACCGCATCGCTCGTGAGATGGAAGAGATGGCACTCAAATAAGAAAAGATATTACAGACTAGCTCGTGAGGGCTAGTCTTTTTTTGCCAGAAATCAGACATTGTTAAAAATTTATTGTTCTTCTGAAAAAAAGATGGTAATATATGGTTGCTACGCTTTACGCAAGGTTTTACTAGGAGGAGACCCGTCGAGGCTTCTACCAAAAGGAGGAACAAATGCAAAGCAGAAATTCTAAGACCTATGAGCTTGTGCTCACAGCGTTATTCACAGCCATTATTGTAGTAATGGCTTCAACACCACTCGGATTTATTCCACTTGTAGTTATTAATGCAACAACACTTCATATTCCAGTTATCATTGGTTCTTTATTCTTAGGACCAAAGAAGGGCGCATTTCTTGGAGGCGTATTCGGACTCAGCAGTTTCATTAAGAGTTCAATCGCACCAGCAGCATCAGCAGCATCAGCATTCATCTTTTCGCCTGTAGCTGCGTTGACAATGCTTCCACATGATTCAGTTGGAGCAGCACTCTTAATCGTATTCAAGAGTACATTCATCGCTATCGTACCAAGAATTCTTATCGGTGTGGTACCTTACTTCGTATATGTTGGTATCAAGAAGGCAATCAGCTCTGATAAGAAGGCTGTAGTTGGTTCAATTATCAATGCAGTTGTGTCATTCATTCTTGGATTTGGCGTGTTCGCATTCTTTAATAAAATGATTTCAGAAGGCGTACTTGGAATGTCAGTTTCAGTTGCAAGAGTAATCGGTATCGTTGTTGGTATAGCAGCATTCGCTGGTATTGAATACCTTTTCATGAACAAGGATGCAAAGGCTCTTGGCTTTATCACAGCTGGTATTGCAGGCGCAATGACAAATACACTTCTCGTTATGGGAAGCATCTATCTTTTCTATAAAGTTCCATACGCTGAGCTTTTACAGATTGACCCAGATGCTCTTATGGCAGTAATCGCTGGTGTTATCAGCTTCAATGGTGTTATCGAAGCTATCGTTGGTGCCGTAATTGTTTATTTAGTAGGCATCGTACTTGATAAGATTCAGCCAGCAGGTGTATATTCAGATAAGGCAATGAAAATCAAAGCTGTAGCTTCTGATGATTCAGCAAAGCAGGCAGCACTTTAATATAAACAACTAGGGAGAAATAAGCGTAAAGTAGCAATCTAGTTAGTAGTTTTCGGAGGTATCAAAAGGATTATGTTAAAAGGTAAATGTGTAGTCCTTGGAGTAACAGGCTCCATCGCAGCATACAAAATTGCAAGTCTTGCTTCGGCACTTGTAAAATTGGGAGCGGATGTAAATGTCATCATGACAAAGAACGCCACCAATTTCATCAATCCAATTACCTTCGAGACTCTTACTTCAAATAAATGTTTAGTTGACACATTTGATAGGAATTTTCAGTTCAACGTTGAACATGTGGCACTTGCCAAGAGAGCCGATATTTTTATGGTGGCACCCGCTAGCGCCAACGTAATTGGCAAGATGGCTCATGGCATAGCAGACGACATGCTTACTACAACAATTCTCGCAGCAAAATGTAAGAAGCTTGTCAGTCCAGCTATGAACACAAACATGTTTGAAAATCAGATCGTTCAGGACAACCTTGAAACACTTCGTAAATACGGATTCGAAATAATCGATCCAGCTAATGGATATTTAGCATGTGGAGACACAGGGGCAGGCAAGATGCCTGAACCAGAAGTGCTCCTTCAGTACATTCTTCGAGAACTTGCCCATGAACACGATATGGTTGGCAAAAAGGTGCTTGTTACGGCAGGCCCTACAGAGGAGGCAATCGACCCAGTTCGCTACATCACAAATCACAGCACTGGCAAGATGGGATACGCCATCGCCAAGGCTGCCATGGAGCGCGGTGCCGATGTCACACTTGTGTCTGGTCCAGTTGCAATTGAGCCACCAATGTTTGTAAATGTTGTTCCCGTACGAAGCGCTGCTGAAATGGCTGAGGTAGTTAAAAACGCGGCCGGGGAGTGCGACATTATTATAAAGAGTGCAGCAGTTGCAGATTACAGACCTATCAATGTTGCAACGGAGAAGATAAAGAAAAAAGATGGTGAAGCTAGCTGTATAGAGCTTGAGAGAACGGAAGATATTTTGGCATACCTTGGTGCCCACAGAAAAGAAGGACAGTTTATTTGCGGATTCTCAATGGAGACGGAAAACATGCTTGAGAATTCCAGCGCTAAGCTGAAGAAAAAGAATGTGGACATGATCGTCGCCAACAATCTACGTACATCGGGGGCAGGCTTCGGCACAGACACCAATGTGGTAACTCTTATCACGGCTGATGGTGCCAAAGAGCTTCCAATCATGACAAAAGAAGAAGTGGCACATGCCATTTTCGATGAAATAGTAGGGAGATAATAAAATGGGCAACCCTTAAGTGGGTTGCTCATTTTTTAGGTTGTTTACTTTTGTGGGTTAAATTGATAAAGTGAACAGGTAAGAAAATGACATACATAGAGGAGGCAGTATATGTTAGACAACAAAGGTTTTGATTTATGGGCAGATGGATATGACGAGGCAGTTGGATTATCAGAGGAGAGCAATGTTTATCCATTTGCTGGCTATAAAAAAGTGCTAGGGTATATCTATGAAGTGATTATGGAAAAGCCCGGTGCAGCAGTTCTAGATATCGGCTTTGGAACAGCCACACTTACTTCTAAGCTTTATGAGCATGGCTGTGAAGTATATGGTCAGGATTTCTCGGCCCGTATGATTGAGCTTGCTCAGGAGAAGATGCCAGATGCAAAGCTTTATCAAGGAGATATCACTAAGGGATTAGTGCCAGAGTTATATGAGAAGAAATTTGATTTTATCGTCGGTACTTATTCAATTCACCATCTTAATGATGAGCAGAAGGTGGAGTTCATCAAGGAGCTTCTTGGCTTGTTAAATGATGGCGGAAAAATCCTATTTGGAGATGTTGCTTTTGATACTCGTGAAAAGCTTGAGCAGTGCAAGGTAGAAGAAGGCCAACGCTGGGACGACGATGAAATCTACTTTGTGTTGGATGAATTGCAGCAGCATTTTCCTGGAATTAAGTATGTGTCAAAGAGCTACTGCTCTGGGGTAGTGGTGATTGAGCAGTAGAGGTAGTGGAGAAGCTTGTAGGCTAGTTGATTCTTTGGTGGGGTAGGTTGAGATAGCATTCAGTGCTGTTTCAACCTGCTAGCTACAGCATATCAGCAGCTGTCTTGCGTCAAGAGCAAGGCCTTGCGGCGCTTCGCCTCTTGACACTGCGCCAGCATGCAGATATGGGGTAGCCAAGCAGGTTTGAAACTGGGACTGTGGCAAAGCCACCAGTGCCAGGAGTGGACTCGACACGAAATAACAGAGAATGAGTTGTTTTTCGTGTCGGGTTTTAAAGCGAAAGACACGCAGAATCAGGGAAACAGCAAAAGTGCGTGTCTGAAATAGAGCAAGAAGACACGCAGAATCCGGGAAACAGCAAAAGTGCGTGTCTGAAATAGAGCAAGAAGACACGCAGAATCAGAGAAACAGCAAAAGTGCGTGTCTGAAATAGAGCAAGAAGACACGCAGAATCAGGGAAATGGCAAAAGTGCGTGTCTGGAAGGCAAAAAGTGGACACGCAGAATTGAAGAATCTTGAAATTCGCGTGTCGGAAGGAAAGAAATGAAGAAGATTTTGTTTATTGGCAATAGTCATACATACATGAATGACATGCCGGAGCTGGTAAGGCGTATGGTAGAAAATGCTATAGGTGAAGAATGTCAGGTGTTTATGCTGGCATACTCTGGAAGAAGCTTGAAGTGGCACATGGATGAGGAGTATTTCTCAGAAAGATTTAATATCCTGCATGGTCGATATGATTACTGCATAATTCAGGAGTATGCGCATCCAATGACAGATTTTGAGGATACAATCGAGTATACTCATGAGATTATAGAGTTATGTAAGAAAGTGAATACAACTCCAATCATTTTTGAAACATGGGCGGAGAAGGATAAACCGGAAAATCAGTCGGAGATGAATCGCAGATATAGAAAGATTGCAGAGGATGAAGGTGCGAAGCTAGCTCCTATTGGAGAAATCTGGAGCAATGTTCTGAAGAAATTGGAAAACGAATCTGGAGTAGATTTGTATTACATAGATGGAGCCCACGCATCAGGCATAGGCGATTATCTAGTGGCAATGACTCTCACAAAGACAATCACAGGAAAGCTTCCAGATGCAAGCTTCAGAGAGTCATTTGATTTTACACTATCAGATTACGCTTGGAATCATGTAAAATTATCTGTAGAAGATGAAGGAATTACTATTCCAGAAAACATAGCATCAATCATCAGAGATAATATTGAGAAGGCATTTTCATAGAAGTAGATTCCATAAGCAAAGGGGGAGAAAATGTTTGATTTATTTTTCATAGTGCCCGTCGTTATAGTGGCGGGAGTGTGGCTATTCATATTGGTAAATGTGGGAAGCAATAGCAAAAGCATATTGAGGGATGATATAGCCTGCGCAGATAGAAACACAGAAGATGCTGCCAAAAAGTCACTGCGCATTGTGAGAATAATGGGAGCAGTATGGGCTGTAGTGGTTGCAGCAATTGTCATTTATTTTATGAACTCACACTCTCTATTTTTTGAATTTGAGGAGGGTGATCTATTCCTGTTGCTTATGGGGATTTTCTTTACAGTTCTGGGATTTGCTTTGGGAAGGGTTTTTTCAGTAAGCAAAAACAGCTCGCAGGATAAAGATTTGAAGTTGGTAGGAAATATTTTTATGATTTCCTTTATGGGGGCAGGAATTATAATGCTGGCGATAGTTGCGGTGAATTGTGTTCAGCTGCCAGGTTAAGTGAAAGTTAAGTTAAAAAACTTGATGCATTTCTAATTCTAATGGACTACAATAATGACAATAGATGTTTTACAAAAGGGAGGACATTTTATGGGATTTTTAATTGTTGTATTAGTCATAGTTTTGATTGCAGTTGGATTTGGAATCCGTATTGTACCACAGGGATACGTATTTGTCATTGAAAGACTTGGTAAGTATCACAACACATTGGTACCAGGTTTCCACGTAATCATTCCATTCATTGATCGTGTTGCAAAGCGTGTTTCATTAAAGGAACAGGTTGCAGATTTTCCACCACAGGATGTTATCACAAAGGATAACGTTATCATGAAAATTGATACTGTAGTTTACTTCAAGGTACAGGATCCAAAGCTTTATGCTTATGGTGCTGAGCGCCCAATCCTTGCTCTTGAAAACCTTACAGCTACTACTCTTCGTAACTTAGTTGGTGAGTTGGAGCTTGACCAGACACTTACATCTCGTGACAACATCAACTCAAAGATGCGTGTTATCCTTGATGAGGCTACTGATCCTTGGGGTATCAAGGTAGGCCGTGTTGAGCTCAAGAACATCATCCCACCAGAAGAGATTCAGCGTTCAATGGAGAAGCAGATGAAGGCTGAGCGTGATCGTCGAGAGACTCTTCTTGAGGCAGAAGGTCACAAGCAGGCATCAATCACTCGTGCAGAAGGTGATAAGCAGGCCCTCGTTCTTAAGGCAGAGGCTGAAAGAGATGCTGCTATCGCAAGAGCAACAGGTCAGGCTGAGTCAATCCGTCTTGTATACGAGGCAGAGGCTCGCGGTATTGAAATGCTCAAGGAAGCAAACATGGACGAGAGAGTTCTTCTTATCAAGAAGCTTGAGGCTCTTTCAAAGCTTGGCGATGGCCGTGCTACAAAGATTGTAGTTCCTACAGATCTTGCAGGCGCTGCATCAGATCTTACATTCAAGACAGAGATGCTCGGTTTTGGCAACAACACTCCAGTAGACAAGGCTCCAGCATCAAAGCCAGTTGAAAAGAAGGCTGATCCTTGCTGCAATGACGGTGAGAAGAGTGCCACAACACAGCACTTTGCAACAACACATACAGATTTTGAAGGACAGAACTAATCCTATAAATCATAAATAGAATGCAAAAAGCCGCACAGCACCGCTATGTTGTGCGGCTTTACAAATGTTTAAATGGAGAAATATATGAAAAAGAGTTTTATATGCCTAATGATTGCTACATCAATGGCATTTGCTATCACGGGCTGTAAGAAGGATGAGGCTAAATCAGAGGTTTCCGTTCAGGAGAAACAGACAGAGGAAAAGACTGAAACCACAACTGAAGAAGACAAACAGCTTGATGATGAGTATTATTTTGAATCAGATTATGACACTGATATTTTCTATACTGTCGACGCCGATGGAAATAAGATGAACACCTATGACAGAAGCGTTATTAAGAAGATTTTAAAAGACAATGGCTGTGATGAAGATGCAACGATTGAAGCAATCCATGATGGAAAGATGTACTTAAGACAGTATGCCACTGATGATAATTGGGACAGCACATATGAATTCATTGCTTTGGATTTAAGCACAGAAAAGGCTGATGTGTTCTTTGAAATGGACTCAAGCTATTGGTCTAATTACTCAGATTTTTATGATGGAAAATTGTACATTGCTGGCATAAACAATGATGATGAAAAGTTCAAGGAGTTCTGCTTTGTTCCATCTGACGATGGCAAGATGACTGAGGATAAGGATTCTGAGACAGAGATTGACGGATATTCAGTGGATACAAATGATAACGGTAGAGGAGACTGCATTGCCAGAGAAATAGATATGTTCGGCTATGTCGAGTTGTCCTCATATGATTATGAAAATAAGCGGTTTGCCACAATGGATGCCGAAGGAAATATCACTGAGCTGGATGCCCTTAGTAACAATGCCTCATATGTGATGGCCTACAATGACAAAGTTATTATTTATGACATCGACGATGGTGACGATTACAAAAGTACGTCATATGTCTACAATATTGAAACTGGCGAAGCAAAGCAGTTTGGCGATGCTGAGCCTGTAATAGTAATTGGCGTGACAGATGACAAGGTATATTACGCTACCACAATCGAAACTGACCAGTACAATGTAACTACAAAAAAGATTACAGAATACGATGCGGTAGCAGATACCTATAGTGAGATGTACGAAAGTGAGTTTGCGCCAGGAGCTTCATATGTTGATAATGTAATCTTTAAAGCAGGAAAACCATATGTAATGAAGTTGGAAGGGGCCGATGTAAAATGGTACAGAGTAGATGGAGTTGACAAGCTTACAGATATCGACATATTAAGTGATACAATCCAAGCATACGAATACGGCACCATAATCTACGGAACAAGCAATTTTGTCTGCCCATATTGCGGCACACCTTTATATTCATGCTATGCAGAAGCATTTGTGCTTGATGGCAAGTACTCACCAGTAGCAGATCAGATTAATGCAAAGCTGAAAGAGCATATGGATGGAGAGGTTTCTTATGAGCCAGTGTCAGTTGCGGAAGCAGCAGAAACTGACTGCGAGGACCATAAGGAATATCCAGACACATACCATGAGACAGATACATATAATGTTTCAGGTGTGAATATCATAAATGACAGATATCTCATTGTGGACTTCAACGGATATTGGTATGGTGGCGGCGCCCACGGCATGCCTAGCATGTACGAATACATCTTTGATTTGCAGACAGGCGAGGAGCTGACATTTGCAGATTTCTATAAAGGCACTGAGGAAGAGTTCAAGACCTTGGTCGCTGAGAAGGTTCGCCAGGATTACTTGGAAAACAGTACAGACGGCGATAATGGCGGATATTTTGCAGCCACAGACCAAGACGCCTATGACACTGCGTACGAATATGCATCTATTAATTCAGGGAATGTTGCATTCCAGGATGATAAGGTCCTTGTATATTTTTATCCTTATGATTTAGGTTCATACGCAGATGGCTTCAAGTTCTATGAGTTCTCGTACCAGGAGTTATTTGGAACAGCTACAATGGTTAGATAATCAGTTGAGTAGTAAAATTGTACTTATTCAAATACATTGAGAGTATTATGTTACTACCTATTGACAAGCGATATAATAATTATTATGATGAATACAGTTCTTAGATAAGGAGAGAAAAATATGAACAAAGGACTTAGAAAGATTTACGACGAAGTAGGTCAGGCAACAGGTTTACGCATAAACGAACAAACAGATACATTAATGGGAGAGGCCGGCGGTTTCCATCTCAAGGTGGATATGACAAATAATAATTACATGGTCTACGCTTCAGTTCGCAAGAACGGTCAGCTTCCAGACAAGGAATTGTTAAAGAGCATTTGCAAAGCAAATAAGGGCATGATGTCTCTTGGAGTTCAAGGCAATTATGTAATTGCAACAGTCAGAGGTATGACCACTAAAAAGGTCATCGCTTACCTTATCAATGCAATCAAGGCTTTGACAGAAGCTTTCAACATGTACGGTTTTGAGGATGTTTGCGAATCTTGCGGCAAGCCTCACACAAACTTAGGCAGCTATTGCGTTTCAGGCAGCGTGTCATTCCTCTGCGATGAGTGTTACACACAGGTGACACAGTCATTGCAGCAGAGTGAAGTAGAAATGAGCAACACTAAAGAAAGTGTTGTTGCGGGAGTTGTAGGAGCTTTCCTTGGTTCAGTTATCGGCGTGATAACAATCATTATTCTTGGTCAGCTGGGTTATGTAGCAGTTATTTCTGGTCTCGTTATGGGTGTATGTACTGTAAAGGGATACGAAATGTTAGGTAAAAAGATGAGTACAAAGGGCATCATCATTTGTTCAATCGTCATGATTATCATGACATACTTCGGAGAGAAGCTTGATTGGATGATCACCATGATGACAGAGGCAGACTTCTCATTATCAGAAGCTTCCTTCTATTTCTGGGATATTTTGGAATACGCAGATGCAACATCATCATTCATCGGTGATCTTGCTCTTGTATACCTCTTCACAGCAGGTGGCGCAGTTCCAACAATCTTGAATGTTATCAAGGCTAGAAAGCAAGCATTCACTTCTTATCAGATTGGATAAAAACTAAATCTATGCATCTTAAAAAGGAGACAACCCCTTATTTTCAAAAGAAAAAAAGGGGTTGTTTTTATTTTGGGGATTAATACATTTGCACTGTTTTGGAAATGGAAATGCGAGCTTGCGATTAAGAATTAAATATTTTATAATGAATTAAAAGTTAGTGAAAATATATTCAGTGAAAATTTATTCAGTGAAAATTAATTCAGTATAGCACAATAGAGGTAGGAAGAATGTTTGTAGGTAGAGTTGAAGAATTATCTAAACTAAAAGAACAATTAAATAGTAAAGATAAGGCTGCCATACTGATATATGGTAAACGTCGAGTAGGAAAATCTACGCTTATCGCAGAAGCATCAAAAACATTTAATGGTAAAGTCATCAATTATATGTGTGTTCAATCCACGCTTGAGGGCAATTTAACATTAATGTCTAGAAGTATTTCTATTGCTCTTGGAATTCCTGAAATTAGATTTCAAACATTGAAGGATATATTCGATTACTTGGGAAGTCAGAATGGATCATTCCTATTTGTAATTGATGAATATCAATATTTAAAGCAGGCTGGAAAGAAAAATGAAATTGATTCTTACATGCAGATAATAATAGATATGCTTCCTAGTAACGTGAAACTTATTATGTGTGGTTCATATATCACAATAATGAAAGAATTAATGGAAGAAGGCAATCCATTATTTGGAAGATTTACAGAGATAATGCACATAGAAGAGTTCGACTATTACGACGCTTCCCTATTATATCCGGAGGCTGAATTAAGACGTAAATTCGAAAATTATGCCATATTTGGTGGAAGTCCATATGTGCTATCTGCAATAGATTCAAAAAAATCGATAAAAGAAAATATAATAAAGCTGCTGCTTCCAGAAACGAGTATTTTAAGAACATACATCGAAAATGTAATCTTGAAGGAAATTCAAAAGGTGTATGATATTAGGATATTCCAGATTATTGGTAATGGTAGCAAGAAGTATTCAGATTTAACATCAGGATTAGGAGGGGGTGGCAATGGGCTTCTTGATAAGCAATTAAAGAATTTAATTAATATGGAAGCCATAGAAAAAATTGCCCCAATAAACAAACTTGATGACAAGAAAAAGCAGTTTTATGTTATTTCTGATAATCTTATGAGATTCTATTTTACATATATTTTTGGAAATGACATGGTTATTAAGATGCTTGGTGAAGAAGTATTTTATGAAACATATATAGAGAAAAGTATAGATGAATTTATACAGAGGCGTTTTGAAGGGATTGTTGTTCAATATTTTAAAAGAAAAGTTAGATCTCGTTCAATAAAAGGAGTCCTAAATATTGGTTCGTACTGGTATGACGACCCTAAAGAAAAAAAGAACGGACAATTTGATGTGGTTCTACAGAAAGAAGACGAGTATCTTATTTATGAATGCAAGTTTTTTAACCGTAAGATGACGTTAGAGGAGTGCGAAGATGAGGAGAAGCAAGTAAAAAACATCGGAAATCTAGGTGTTATAGAATTGGGGTTTGTAAATCTCAACGGCTTCGAATTTGAAAGTAATAAATACAGTCTGATTGATGGTGAAATGTTGTTATTTACCTAATTCTGAGCTTTTAGTAGAAAATATATTAGATAGTTATAATTAACAATAACAAAAGGAAGAGAGAAGTTTTGAAGGCTTCTCTCTTCCTTTTTTACAGTAAAAATCCACTTAACCCTTGACGAAAAAATCCAATCGTGCTATAAGTGTATTAGAACACGTAATACAGTGTCATACACACATACCTAGTAGGGGAGGTATTAGATGATTCAGTTAAACTACCGAGATTCGAAGCCTATATACGAGCAGATAAAGGACGGGCTTCGGCGCCTAGTAGTATCTGGTGCGGTAAAGCAGGATGAAAAGTTGCCTAGTGTGAGGGAGCTAGCCACTAACCTGTCAATAAATCCAAATACTATTCAGAAGGCGTATCGAGAGCTAGAGCAAGAAGGTTACATCTACACGATTGCGGGCAAGGGAAGCTTCGCTGCACAGCGAGCTGACGTTGCATCAGGGAGGAATGAAGAATTGATGAAAGAATTCGATGAGATTGTAAAAGAACTTCTGTATCTGTGCGAGGATAAGGACATTCTTATCAAACGTATTGAAGAGCTTGCGAAGGGAGGGACTGAGCATGATACAGGTAAATAACGTAACTAAAAAGTTTGGCGATTTTGCAGCCCTTGATGGGTTAAACATGCATGTTGAGCGCGGCGCCATCTATGGTCTTGTAGGTCCAAATGGTGCTGGTAAATCAACAATCATTCGCCATCTTTGCGGTGTATATAAACAGGATGCTGGTGAAATCACAATCGATGGCAAGCCAGTATATGAAAACACTGAGTTGAAAAAGATTTTCACTGTAATTCCAGATGACATTTTCTATTTCACTCAGGCCAACACAATGGATATGATGAAATTTTACAAGGACATGTATCCAAAGTTTGACGAAGTACTATTCAAGAAAATCATGGATTGCTTCCCAGCCATCAACCCAAAGAAAATGGTTCGTACACTTTCAAAGGGTATGCAAAAGCAGGTTGCATTCATGCTTTCCATTGCAGCCCGTCCAGAGCTTATGATTTTGGATGAGCCTGTTGATGGTCTTGATCCAGTTATGAGACGTCAGATTTGGAGCCTTATCATGTCTGATGTTTCTGAGAACGGCCTTACAGTTTTGGTCAGCTCACACAACCTTAGAGAGTTGGAGGATGTATGTGACCATGTGGGAATCATGAATAATGGAAAGATTCTCATCGAGCGTTCACTTGATGAGTTGCAGACATCTATCACAAAGATTCAAATCGCATTTGACGGTGATATGCCTGCCCTCCCACCAGAAATAGAAGTGCTTAAGAAGATTACAAATGGACGAGTACACACACTTATTGTTAAGGGCGAGCCTAGAGCAGCAGAGCGAGCAATCGGTGCACTCAATCCACTTTTGATGGATGTGCTTCCACTTACATTGGAAGAAATCTTTATTTATGAGTTGGGAGGTGAGAACTATGCAGTCAAAGACATCATTTTTTAACATGGCTTTGTTTAAGAAAAATCTTAGTAGGACTTGGATAGTAGGACTGTTATACTTCATCGCCTTATTACTCATGAATCCTATATCATTTGTGCTTACCATGGCTGATTTTGATAATTCATGGTATGTCGAATCAGGATACACACGTGAAATCATGCTTTATCAGCATATGCAGTATGTGCCAAAGTCAGGAATTGCGCTTACTGTTGCTATAGTAGTCACAGGCATTACATTCTGGTTCTTATTTAATAAGCGCGACAACTACATGATGCACGCATTTCCTGTTAGTAGAAAGAGCTTGTTCTTTACAGGATTTACAACAGCATCCCTTGTGAGCCTTGTGCCACTTGTAGTAAACAGCATCATCATGACAATCGTTGCCTTTGTTGAAAAGGCACCAGCTATAGATGCTATTTGGTACTGGACATTGATAGTTGCAGTTACAACTGAGCTGTTTATTTCCATAGCAGTTTTCTCAATGATGACATCAGGCCAGATTATTACAAGCGTTGTATTCTACTTCATCTTCTGTTATTTATACACACTGATGGAGGTTGCATTTAGAATCACAGCATCATTCCTGATGTTTGGTATGTCATCAGCATTGTCTGATTTAGACTCAACAATGCTTACTCCAGCTTTCTTTATTAGCGCAAATTGTGGAGTAAACGCAGTTGTCGATACAGATGATTATGGCAAACTTATAGGCTTCTCATATGAATTGACTGGAGCCAAATATCTTGCTATTTACGCAGTAGCAGCAGTAGTGATTACATTCATCGCTTACATGCTCTACAAATACAAGAAGCTTGAAACAGTACACGATTTCATTGCCGTACCATTCCTCAAGCCAGTATTTACTGTTGGAATGTCATTCTTCATTTCAATGGTTGCAGGTGGATTTGTTGCAGAAATGATCAATGCGGCAAAAACACTTACATACAGCACAAAGTTTGCTATCGCTATCGTATCGGCCATTATCATCGGATGTATACTTTTCTACGCGACACAGATGATGATAGAGAAGACTGTACGAGTATTCTCAGCAAAGAAGTTTTTATACTGTGCAGGTTATTCTGCAGCAGCTTTGGTAGTTCTTCTTTGCCTTAGACTTGATGTTTTCAAAATCGAAAACAAAGTGCCAAATGCAAACGACGTTGAATGGGTAGGTTTCAACTGTGATTACGCTATGGTATTTACTGATGAAGACGAAATAGGCACAATGATTGAGCTTCACAAGAACTTCCTTGAAGACAAAAAGGAGCTTCGTGATGTAAACGTGCTTTACTCAGATGTACCTGGCAACTCATTTACAATCAAATACAAGCTCAAGAATGGCAAGACCATTGTCCGTGACTACTCGGTTGTAGACACAGAATCAGAAGAGGTTAGCGCACAGTATGTTGCAGCTACAGAGCCAATCCTTGATTTTGTAAATTCACCAATCCAGATTAAAGAGCATGTCATCGGCAACATTTACGATGATTGCACAATCACAGAGATGAGCTTCAGCGGCTACCTCTATGATGAAAGCCTTGAAGATTATTACTCTACATACGTAGATTTTGACTATCTTACAGACCGTGAGAAGCAGGAAAAATTCGCAAGAGTTTACGAAGCAGTATTGAAGGACGTAGATGCCGGCAAATTATTCACTACAAGCTTTGGCACTGACTACTACAATAACGAAGACCAACTATACAACGACTTCAGCTTCACAATCCAAAACAAGAAGACTCCATACTTCTCAGACACAGACTTCTTCTGGGGCTACGAATACGCAAACTCGTATGTCAGATATGAGCAAAGCATCTACGTACAGCTCACACGAGACTGCACAAACACATTGCAGGCCCTCAAAGAAGAAGGCTTCTACACCGATGATGAGGAAATCCTCACATACGGCGAGTATAACCAGCGTATGGGTTATGACTACTATTAAATTGCTTACATCTTAATTCTCTATCCGATACAATTCTCTAACAGCCCCAGGGACCTCTCACCCCTGGGGCACTTATTTTGCCCAAATCCCGCCGCCCCCGCCCCGCCTGGGTAACTGTGGGGCCCTCATCCCTCCCTATCGTTATACAAAGAGCCTCCCTCCCCCTCGGCTAGGCCGTGACACCCTTGCTTATTTACTTGCATCGTCTGCGGATTATGTTTTTCTAAGCATCACGTGTCGCATTTTTTATAGTGCGTGTTCTTTAAATTCTTTGCACTTCTAACGCCGCTGTTGGTAGGGTGGCAGACACACACTATTTATAAGTATTAATCTCCACAGCAAGCTTAGGAATAATTGCGCGACATTTGAAGTGAGCCTAGAAAAATAGAAGCAGGTTTTGCTAAGTTTATATACGGGTTGCCATGGACGGCAACCCGAGCCTGATAGTGAAATGGACTGAACTTGAAGGCGGTATATAAAATTACAAAACCTGCTTCGTTATTTTTCTTGGCAAACGGAGTATGAGCGCAATTATCCTAAGCCTTGTGTGGAGACTAATACGTAGACTTCAAGTGTCTGCCCTCTACCCACAGTGGCTTCGAAGTGCAAAACCAATTAAAGGACACGCACATAATGCTCCCTTGTGATGCTAAGAAAAACTATAATCCTTGCGCTGTCTACGTAAATAAGCAAGGGTGTCACGGCCCAGCCGGGGGAGGGAGGTTCCTACAAAATACATAGGGAGGGATGAGGGCCCAGCCAACTAGAGAGGGCGGGGCGGCGGTCCAAGTGCGATTTTTTCAGAAAAATTTGAAAAAAATTTAAAAATGCTCTAAAGTTTTGGTTGGGAGTACCGATAAATGAGTTGTAAAGAAAAGTGTATCTAGAATTAATGTGACATAAAACGACGTAAACACAGGGAGGAAAGGAGTGTGGCGATATGCGTATAGAGGCTTACAACCAGGTAGCTCAGCTCTATCAGACATCAAACACTAAAAACACATCACAGGCTGCAAAACAAAGCAGCATGGGTCGCGATGAGGTTCAGATTTCATCTACTGGTCGTGATTTTAATGTTGCAAAGGCAGCAGTATCTGAGGCTTCAGATATCAGAGAGGATCTTGTAGCTGATATTAAGGCTAGAATTAAGGCTGGCACTTATGAAGTTAGCACAGAGGACTTTGCTGATAAGCTTATGTCTCAGTTTGGTTCTATTCTTTAGTTTTGTGAGGGAAAAGCGTGGCTAGTTTACTGGATGAATTGATCCTAACTATGGATGGTGAAAGGTCGAAATATGAAAAGTTAATTAATCTTAATGGAGAAAAGAAGGATTCTATTATCCATAAGAAGCTTGACGTACTTGAAGCTATTACCATTCAGGAGCAGGCCATTGCAGACTCCCTGCTTAAACTGGAGGATAAACGCGCCCATTTGTTGAAGAGTATTGCTTCGGTAATGGGGCATGATGGTGAGCAGGTTACTGTTTCATGGATGATAAATAATCTGGCTAACCAACCTGTAGAGCAGGAAAGGCTTACTGTAGCACGAGATCAATTGGTAAAGGCTGCAGATGAAGTTCAGGTGCTGAATTTTCAGACTCAGAACTTGCTGAAGCAGGCAATTGAAATGGTGGAGTTTGATATTACTCTTATTAAGAGTGTGAAACAGGCACCACAGACAGCAAATTACGGAAAAGATGCTACAACTACAGGCGAAATATTAGGTAATATACGATTTGATGCTAAACAGTAGGAAAAGGATGTCCTTAAAGTTTTAGTAAGACTTTGGAGGATAGACTATGGCTAATAGTTTTGGAAGCTTATATGTTGGGGCATCAGGCCTACAGTCAGCATCACATGGATTAAATACAACTGCAAACAACCTTTCTAACGTAAATACCGAGGGGTATGTACGTGAGCAGGTTGTTTACGAAGACAGAGATTATAGAAAAATAGGAAACGCATCGGTCAGCACACAGTACGCTGGCCTTGGTGTGCAGGTAGGAACAATCGTCCACGCTCGCGATATCTTTTTAGATAAAGCTTATCGCTCAGAGAATGGACGATATTCTTTTTATAGCGCTAGTTCAGAAGCAGTGCAGGAGGTTCAGACACAGCTTCAGGAGACCCAGGGCGAAGCCTTTAAGCAGGCAATTGCCGATTTCGAAGAGGCATTTGAGGAGTTCGCCAAGGATCCTTCTGATACAGTTAATCAGAACCTTGTATTGCAGAAGGCTAGCCTTTTTTTGTCTAGAGCTCAGGCTGTAGAGGATGGATTTGAAGATTATCAGACTATCATCAACTCGAAGATTCAGGAAGATTTGGAAACAATCAACGATATCGGAAAGAAGATAGTCGATTTAAATAAAAGAATACAGGCGATAGAAGCAGCTGGTGTTGAAAAGGCCATGGACCTTCGTGATACCAGAGATTTGCTTTTGGATCAGCTTTCAGGCCTTACAAAGATGAGCTACCGTGAGGATTATAACGGTATCGTTCATGTGGAAATCGAAGGTGTTGAGTTTATCGATGAAAATAACTACTACGAAGTAGGTATTTTAAAAGATAAGAAGACAGGTTTCATCACACCTTACTGGCCTCAGCTTTCAGATATTGTAAGCGAGGATGATGAGTCTCTTAACACATATTATCCTATTTTCAACTTAGGAAATGTAAGTGCTGAAAGAGATACAGATAAAGGTGAAATCAAAGCCCTTCTTCTTGCAAGAGGAGATAGCTGGAGCAATTACCTTGGCTACTGTGATGAAAATGGCAATGCCATTTCCGCTGATGTTTACGAGGATGGAATTGCAAACTCAATCATGATGAATTCAGAGGCGGAGCTTGATACATTGATTCATAGATTGGTAGTTGATATCAACAATATCTACAGCCCACTTACATCAATGTCATCTGCATTAGGAGATGTTTCAAACGTTTCCTACACATATATCAACGAAGATGGATATCAGGTTACAGTCAACCCTACAGATGCCCAGATGAAGAACATCCAGGTTATGGATGAGGCAAATTGTTCGGTTGGATCTGATGGAGAGCTTCCACCACGTGAGTTGTTTGTAAGAAATGGTTGCAGCCGCTATACAACAGCGACAATCACTTACACAGACGCAAATAATGAAACTCAAACAAAGACGATATATCTTTACAACGAAGAGGATATTACAGACACATCAAAGTGCTACACTCTCAAATCTTTGACAGTTAACGAAGATTTGATTAAGCAGGAATCTTACATTCCGCACAATGTTTACAAGGACCAGACACAGGTGGATATGGCACTTGGTCAGAATCTTAGTGCTATTTGGAACAAGACAGATTTCAACTTGAACCCTAGTGATACAACACCATGTGGATACAACGGATTCTACGTAAAGTGGATTGGCGAAATTGCCAACACAGGTAGCGTTTACTCTAGCACAGAGCAATCTCTTGAAGGCACAAAGGAAGAAATCGAATTCAGCCGTCAGGGTGTTATCGGAGTATCTTCAGACGAAGAGCTTACAATAATGATTAAATATCAGTCAGCTTACAATGCAGCTAGCCGATATATAAACGTAGTAAATGAAATGATAGAACATCTGCTTACATCTTTGTAAAGCAGGAAAGGAAATAGCTTATGTCATCAACATTCTTTGGATTGACAATTGCATCTTCTGGACTGAACACAGCTCAGGCTCAGATCAATACAACTGCAAACAATATCTCCAATGTAAACACCACTGGATATAGCAAGCAGGTTGTAAACACAGTTGCATCATCTGCACTTCGAGTTTACCAGGCATATGGTACAACCGGTACAGGTGTTGAGGTTGAGTCCGTAACTCAGAGCCGTGATTTATATTACGATGAGAAATACTGGAACAACAGCACAGCTTTGGGCTTCTACGAGAAAAAGCAGTACTACATGAATCAGATTCAGGATTATTTCAATGAGACTAATAAGGAATCTGGATTCACCACTATCTACACAAAAATGTTTAACGCCATGAGCACCCTTCAGGGAAGCCCTGGTGACGATACAGTTAGAAAGCAGTTTATTTCTACTGCAAAGCAGCTTACAGAATACTTCAATCAGTTATCCACAAAGCTGCAGGATTTACAGAACTCTATCAACGATGAAATCAAGACTGCTGTTGATGATATCAACTCTGTTTCAGAAAAGGTTGCAATCCTTACAAAGCAGATTAACGTTATAGAGCAGGGCGGTGGCCGTGCCAACGAACTTCGAGATCAGCGTTCACTTTTGATTGATAAGCTTTCAAAGATTGTTGATGTTAAGGCAGTTGAGACACCAGTTACAAATTCAAACAACCCTGATATGTACACAGGTGCAACCTACTTCCAGGTATACATCAACGGCCAGCAGCTTGTAGACACATACGAGTACAACAGACTCAAGGTTGTATCAAGAGAAACTGACCAGATGTACAATCAGTCAGATATCGATGGTCTTTACGACATTGTTTGGGAAGAGGATGGAAATGCATTTAATGCTACTCCAAGCTCAAGCGGTGGTGAGCTGAAGGCCATGTTTGAGGTTCGTGATGGAAACAACAACGAAAACTTACATGCAACAGTTTCATCTGCAACAGCAACTTCCATCACAGTTACAAACCTTAGCATTACAGATTTAAACGAGCTCAACATGCCAAAATGTGGACAGATAAGCACAAACAACATGTTGTTTAGCTATCAGAGCTTTGACTTCACAACTGATTCAAAAGGCAATGTAGTATCTGTCACATTCAATTTGGATGATGCAGATGCCATCACAAGCGATGTGGCTAGCAAACTTGTAGGCCGTTCACTTCAGGTAGGTGATGATGTGGACTACATGGGTATCCCATATTATCAGAACCAGATGAACATGTTCCTGAGAAACTTCTGCCAGAAGTTTAATCAAATCGAGCAGAGTGGTGTGGATTTAGATGGCGAGGCAATGACAGCATTCTTTATCGCAAAGGATGATTTGGATTCCATCATCGAGCACCAGATGAGAGCTGAGCTTGTAGATACAGTAAAAGATACAGATGGAAATGTAGTATCTGTCACAGGAAAAACATTTTCAAATTCTAATGAAACATATTATTTAATGACCGCCGGCAACGTATCCATCATCAAGGAAACTGATAAGGATGCAAGAAAATTTGCCACAACAACACAGGAAAACTTTACATCAGGTGTTGATGCAGCAGATTTGGTAGTTGAGCTTCAGAAACTTCAGAGTAAAACAACAATGTTCAGAGGCGGCGGTGGAGATGCATTCCTTCAGTGCATCTACGCAGATGTAACCATCGACACACAGGAATGCCAGATTTTCACAACAAACTTTACCAACATCCAGTCTTCAATTTCTCAGCAGAGAATGTCAGTTGCGGGTGTTGATGAAGATGAAGAGGCTTTGGACTTAATCAAGTTCCAAAATGCATACAACCTAGCATCTAAATGTATTTCCGTATTCTCCGAAATATATGATAGGTTGATACTTAATACGGGTGTTTAGCAATCCGAATAAATAGAACATTTTAAGTTTTTCAATGAGTTAGTAGTTATCAAGCTATCATGTTACTCAAGTGAAACATGTGTTGAACTGAGTAATTTGATGCTTGAGAGCGTAACTAACGGGTTAGAGGTATTAATTATGAGAGTAACTAATAAGATGATAATGAATAACTCGGCGTCAAACATTAATAGCGCGAAAGAGGTAGTCAACACTAGAAATAAGCAGATGACATCTCAGAAGAGAATTGACAAACCATCGGATGATCCTGTAATTGCTGTTCGTTCGCTGAGACTTGCAACAACATTATCACAGGTATCACAGTATTATTCAAAGAACATCCCTGATGCAAATCAGTGGCTTGATATTACTGAGACTGCTCTCATTAATATCAACAATGTTGCTACAGACTGCAAGACAATCTGCGTAGGCGGTTCTACTGATTCTTACAACAGCCAGAGCGATAGAAAGACAATGCTTACTCAGCTTGAGTCCCTTCAGAAGGCTCTCTTTGCAGAGGGTAACGCAGACTACGCAAACCGTACTGTTTTCACAGGATACAGAACAAACTCAAATCTTACATTTACAGAGGACGAGACACAGACAAAATATCGAATCAACCAAACTCTCAGCGTAGAGGATTTAATGGAAGAGCACAGATATTATTCTGGAAATGTAGTTGTTCCTACAACAGAGGCAGAGGTTATTGCACCACAGAATAATGCTGCATTGATTTCTGACATCACAGAGACTGACTATTACAGACTTCGCCTTAACTACAAGGATATAGATTCTGTAAATAGTATTAATATAAAGTACGAGGGAAATACCACAGATACACCTGATATATCTTTTGCGTTTACAGAAACAAACGGAGTATACAATGATGATACTTCTGGTGGAGCGTTAACATCCAATGGTTTTTCATTGAGGGTATACGAGAATGAAACTGATTGGGCTGATGCAGATACAACCGATAAGGTAAAGAAGGTTGACAATAACGAAATAGTTTTCATTAGAGAAACAGGCGATATTATATTTGGCGATACTGTTGCATCAACTCTTAAGACTAACAAAGCTGAACTTTCAGTGCAGTATGACAAGACAGGATTCAACGAGGGTCAGCTTCGTCCAGAATATTACTACAACTGCACCAAAATGATTGACAACACAGGTGCAACACTTACATCCAACAATGAATACACAAAATTCGATGCAAATGGAAATGTAATCCACTTTGATATCGAATATACAATAGCTGCAAATCAGACAATCGCAATCAACACCGAGGCTTCAGATGTTTTCGACAGCTCGCTTCAGCGCGACCTTGATGAAATGATGAATGCTGTACAAAGAGTTATCGCTGCATACGACAAACTTGATACAATCAAGGGGATGAAGAGTGAAACTCAGTACGCTTCTGACGAGGATCAGGAATGGCTCGACAAGTGGCAGGATGCAGCGCAGAAGGAATATGATTACTATAATAACAATATGAGAAAACTTTTTGACTCAGAAATAGGCAATATTCAGTCATATTGTGATAAAATAACATTAGCTTTAACTGATTTGGGTTGTAAGGAGCAGTCTTTAAGCCTCACAAAGGTTCGAGTAGGTGATCAAAGAGAGACTGTTCAGCAGTTACAGACAGAGAATGATGATGTAGATCTATCCCAAATCATCATCGACTACACAGCAGCTTACACCGCATATCAGGCTTCGCTCACCGCAGCAGGAAAGCTGGGTGATTCGACATTACTAAATTACATCTAAAAAGGAGAAGGGATAATGCAGGTAAAAACTAGACTGTTCGGCGAAATTGAAATTGCAGAAGAAAAAATCATCAATCTCATCCATGGTCTTATTGGTTTCCCAGACATGAAGAGATACACACTCATTTTCGACGAAGAGAAGAAAGACAAAGGTAATATCATGTGGCTTCAGTCACTTGATGAGACAGACTTTGCTATGCCAGTAATGCTGCCTCACGTGGTTAAGCCAGACTATGCACCTGAGCTCAACGTTGATGCACTTGAGCAGCTTGGAGAGCTCACAGCAGACAATACTTACATGCTTGTCACAGTCAGAGTACCAAAGAACCCTAAGGAAGCATCGATTAATCTTAAGGCACCTATCATCATCAATACAGACACAAACATCGGTGACCAGATTATCATCGAGGGCAATGAGCCAGTACGCTACCTTATTCATGACGCAATACATGGAAAGGATGGTGAGTAACGATGTTGGCATTAACAAGAAAAACAGGCGACGCTATCATGATCAACAACAACATCGAGATTACAGTCCTTGAGGTTCGCGGTGATCAGGTAAAGATCGGTATTTCAGCTCCAAAGGAAGTATCTATCTACAGAAAAGAAGTATACTTAGAAATTCAAAAAGAAAACGAGGAAGCACAGGCAATCAGCATGGACGACCTGGAAGCACTCAAGAATTTACTTTAGTAATAAGGATAAATCCAGCAACTGCGGTTGCTGGATTTTTTTTGAAAAATTTTTAAATTCTCTATAAACTTTAATATCCCACCGGTCGATATAGCAATTAGAAAACTAATAATTTCCCATAGTACAAGGATGTATATTGTCCAAACGGAGTTTAGAATGGGACTAAATTCCATTGGGCGTAAGGAGGAAAACAATGAAAATAGGCGAAGTAAGTAGTGCAGTTAGCAACTACCAGGGACAGGGAAGTTCAGCAAAAGCGGCGCCAGCACAAGCAGTGCAAAAAGATAATGCTATAGTTGATTTTTCAGCTGCTGTAAAAGAAAGCAAAGCTGCTGAATTTGAGAATAGAAACTATTCTACAAACCCTGAAATCGAAGATGAGGAAAATTCTTCAAAGCAGGCATCTTCTTCTTTGAAAGAAGCTGTAGAAAAAATTAATTCTGCACAAGGAAATGCAGAGGCTGTATTTGGTATCCATGAGGGAACAAATCGCGTAATGATTAAGATGGTCGACAAAAGGACAAAGGAAGTCATTAAGGAATTCCCAGCAGAGCAGACACTTGACCTTATTGCAAAGGCATGGGAGCTTGCAGGAATCATGGTCGATGAGAAGAGATAGGAGGTAGGGTTATGCCTATTAGATTATCTGGTTTGGCTTCGGGCTTAGACACCGAGGCGATTGTAGGTGCCCTCGTATCTGCATACAGTTACAAAAAGGATAAATATGTAAAGGCGCAGACAAAGCTCTCATGGAAACAGGAAGCTTGGAGCACCCTAAATAGTAAAGTATATAGTTTGTATACTAGCGTTGGTACTATGCGCTATTCTTCAAACTATACAGCAAAAAAGACTACAGTTAGCGATACTTCTAAGGCTACAGCAACAGCCAGTGGTAGCGCTATTAATGGTACCCAGACACTTGAAATCAACCAGCTTGCAAAGACTGCTTTTATCACAGGTGGAGAGCTTGATGGATCAGTTACTGGCTCATCAACTATGGTTTCACTTGGAATAAAGAACAGCAATGCATTAGATAAAGCAAGTATCGCTGTAAGAACAGGTACTAAGACTACAAACATCGAGATCGATAGCTCTATGACTATCAATCAGTTTGTAAATAAGCTTAATGAAGCTGGAGTTATTGCCAATTTTGATGAGAAGAATCAGCGTTTCTTTATCAGTTCTAAAACGTCTGGTAAGGAAGGTGATTTCTCTATTTCTGCAAATAGTTCACAGGGACTTAGCGTGTTAAATAAGCTGGGATTGATGTCTAACACTGAAATTGAGGATATCACTAAAAGCACCAGCAACACTTTGGCTAAGAAGCTCTTTGATTTTACAACTGCAAAAAATTACTATGACCTGTCAGATACAAAGAGTCTGTTAGCAAAAATCAAGGAATATAAAAATGATTCATCAGCTACAGCAAACACTGAGTATGATGAAATTGTTTCATATATCGCAAGCGATACTGATAAATTTGGCGCAGTAGATTGGTCGACTATTTCAGAGGACGATTTATCTACTTTAGCTACAAAGCTTTATAACTCTGCAACATACGACACAACAGGAACAAAGAGTACGGCTATTACAAGAACTCTTAAGTTCTCGGTTGGCGAAGGGGACGATAAAAAAGAGTACTCATTCCAGAAGAATCTTGATGGCTGGAAAGAGTTGCTTGCAGAAATAGGTGACAGTACAGATGAAGATGTTGTTGCCCTCAGAGATTATCTGAACAAGACATTTGCAGGGGAAGTGTACAAGACAGAGACCACAGATGCTGGAATTCAAGTATTGAAGTTTGGTACTGATGGCGAAATAGATTGGTCTGAGATTGCTGGTGACTCTGATAAATTAGAAGCATTGGCAAAGCAGATTTATTCTAAATCAACATATGATATTTCTAATGATGCAACCTATCAGGAGATTTCAAAGTCTATCAATGAAATCAGAGATGGGTATGTGGCAGTAGCTGAGGCAAAAGCTCTTCCAGCTACTACATCAGAAGAAATCGCAATCAGATCTGCTAAAATGCAGGCTGCTCAGGAGCAACTTGATGCTGCATTAGCTGATCCAACAAACCAAAAGTGGAAGGAATATGTAGAAACTAACTTTGGTGTAAAGAATTCAGCTTATGATAGTAGCTACAGCGACTTCTGGATTCAGAGCGATAACCTTGAGTTAGTCCAGAGTGTATTCTACAGAGTAGATTTGGCTGCTAATGTTACAGCGGGAAATATTGCTCTTGATAACTCAAATACTGCAACAAAGGTAAATGGCGAGGATGCAATAATCAAATTAAATGACGTTACATATACATCAAACACTAATTCAATCACTGTCAATGGCCTTACAATTGAAGCTTTAGCAAAGACTACAAGTGCAATCTCAGTAAACGTTTCCAACGATACTGACGCTCTTTACGACAAAGTTAAGGATTTCCTTACATCATATAACAACTTGATGAACGAGATGCAGAAGCTTTACAATGCAGATTCTGCAAAGGACTACGAGCCACTTACAGATGATGAAAAGGCAGAGATGTCTGAGACAGAAATTGAGAAGTGGGAGCAGAAGATTAAGGATTCACTTCTTCGTAGAGATACAAGTTTGAGCGGTATCATTTCTGCAATGACTATGTCAATGATGTCAGTGTATGAGGTAAATGGTGAGAAATTATCATGGTCTACATTCGGCATCCATACACTTGGTACATTAAATGCAGAAAAGAACGAAGGCTATGCATACCATATCGATGGTGACTCAGAGGATAGCAAAACATCTGGTAATGAAGAAAAGCTCCGCGCAGCCTTAGCTGAGGACCCAGATAGAGTTATTGAATTCTTGAAGCAGATGACATCTGGCCTTTACAAGTCGCTGGATGAAAAGATGAAATCTACAGCAGTTAAATCTGTTTACACTGTTTACAATGACAAGGAAATGGCATCTGAGTATTCAAACTACAGCTCATTGATTAAGACATGGACTGATCGTGTTCAGGACATGGAAGACGCTTATTATAAGAAATTTGCCGCAATGGAGTCTGCGTTGGCTACATTACAAAGCAATTCTTCTTCAATATCATCACTATTAGGTGGTTGATAGTAAGTAATACAATATTAGATTTTTGGAGGCGGTACTATGACACCAACAAATGGTTATGATGCATACGCAAAAAACAGAATACTTACAGCTAGCCCTGCTGAGTTAACATTGATGCTATATGAAGGAGCAATCAAGTTTTGTAACATAGCAATCGTAGCTTGCGAGAATCACGATATTGAGAAAGCACACATCAATATCAGAAAAACAGATAGAATTATCGAAGAGTTTGAATTGACTCTCGATGAGAAATATCCTGTGGCAAAGGATTTCCATGCAGTGTATACTTATCTTAGGAGCTGCTTGAGACATGCCATGATCACCAAGGACCCAGCACAGCTCGAGGAAGTGCTTAAGCACCTTCGAACAATGCGAGATACTTGGAAGGATGTAATGAAGCTCACCGCCAACGGCAAGAAGCTAGACGGTACTTCAACAAATATAGCAGGTTAAAGGATGGCCCCTCACACGAGGGGCTGTCTTTATGTGGAGGGTAAGCTATACACTTGCGCTCGAGATAAAGTCTAGGAGGGAACCATGGATAACAGAGATTACGTAATAATGCTTAGAGAGTCGCTGGAAAAGAAGGCCGATATTCTTAGAGTTCTTCTTATTAGAAACAAGGAACAGGAAGCCATTCTTAAGGATCCTAATTCCACTCCAGACGATTTAGAGAAAAACATGAACATGAAGGCGGAGCTCATCGATAGAATCGTAATGCTTGACGATGGCTTCCAGCAGCTGTTCAACAGAGTGAAGGCAATCCTGGACGAGGACCGCGCTTCATATGCAGATGAAATCAAGCTTATGCAGGAGCTCATCAAAAAGGTCACAGACCTTACCGCAGATGTGGAGGCTACAGAATATCGCAACAAAGAGTATGCCAAAACTCGCTTCGCCAATGTCAAAAAAGAAGCCCGCGAAATCAAAAGATCTGGCGATGTTGTTTCATCATACTACAAGCACATGATGAGCCCACAAACCACCGCCGACCCAGCTTTTTTGGATAAGAAAAAATAAGGGTGAAGGAGCTCTTGTTTTATGTGGCTTCTGAGACTTATGTGGATACTAAGACCTTGCAGCAGTGCAAGGTCTTTTTTTAATAGGCATAGATTTTTGTGTTAGGATTCTCTGTTAGCCTGTGAAAGCTGATTAAAGTGAGGACTGAAGTTTCTTTTGGGAAGTGAGCTTGTTATATTAACCTAAGCAGAGAAGATAAATAGTCCCAGATACCTGGTTAAGATTACTCTGTCACCCTGTGTAAGCTAATTAAAGTGGAGACTGTAGCTCATCCTGGAGAGGAAGCATAGAAAAGGAAGCTAGGTTGAGAAAAGAATAGGCATAGATTATTGTTCTGGGATTACTCTGTCACCCTGGTGAGGAAATAGTTAAGTGAAAAAATAAATTCTCTAGGCTTCACTTAAAAACTGAGGGAGCTGTTAAGTTTATATGAGAAAAAATGAAATAAACTTAAAATTGGTTAAATAATCTGAGGTAAAGTTAAGTTTATTTTATAAGTATGTGTTTTCACTTAATAAAATGTGATATGTGGTTCAGTTTATTTCTATTTTTGTAGAATAAACTTAACTTCGCCTCAAATCAAAGCAAAAAAGTTAAGTGGAATTATATAAATCATATATAAACTTAACAGCAAGTTGCACTTTTAAGTGGAGATTATATAGATTTTAAATTCACTTAACTTTTTACAAATTTCTATATAAGTGAAAATGAAGAAGCATCAAATTCACTTAACTCATGCATTAATCATAAAAATCAACTATTAATTAGAGCTATTAGTCATGTCAGTCTCTGTAAAAAGTTAAGTGAATTTACAAGAATATAGTGAATCACTTACTAATATATAGAAATGAATAGTCTCTATATCTGACAAGTACTGTTGGATAGTCCTACAAAGCAGGATATTTGCTGACAATTTCATTGTTCTGTCTTGATAATAGGCATAGATATCTGGTTAAGATTACTCTGTCACCCTGGTGAGAGAAATAGTTAAGTGCATTTCACAGAAATGCTTATAAAGCGTACTTTTTTTCGAAAAAGTTGAGTGTATCCAGGCGGAATAGCAGAAACACTTATAGAATCTTACATATTATGAAAAGATGTTGAGTGCTTTTAGAAATCTCAGAAATCAGCTTACCATCTCCGGCATAAAAGTTAAGCGCCTATTACAGGATCGACAATAAGCACTTACATTTATATAAGTGTTTTATCAACTGCAGCAGAATTCCACTTAACTATTCCAATAAAAAGTAAGCTTTTTCAGGATGTGGGATAATTACGCTTAACTATTGGAACAAACAGGTAAGTGTTTTAAGGAGAAAATACAATATCACTCAACAATTCATCTAATTTGATTGGAAAAACAAGAAGTAGATTACAGCAAATATATAAGAATCCAGATAATCCAGTTTTAAATCTCAAATCTAAATACAAACAGCTATATTCTTGAAAACAAATTCCTGACACAGCATTTGAACTTCCCAAACACACTGAAAATTCCAACCCCAAAACCCCCTAAATCCCTCTCAAATTCCCCCTCCAAATCCCGCCAATTTACCTGCAAATTATGCGAATATAATAGAATTTATGGCAAATTTTACAAAAATTTTGTTATAAATTTTAACAAAAATAAAAGTCTCAAAAACCCAGTAAAATCAAGGGCTCAGGGACTTTTTCTTATTGCACAAAAAATAAGAAAATTGGAACAAAATTAAATTTTTTTGCTTAAAGGGGTAAAGTTTTTTTGCCCCAGAACGATAAATAAGGTGTAAGGAACAATTGAACACAAAAACTTTACCTTACAAATCGAATTCGAATCTTTTTAAAAATCAAATTTAATAACCAGGCCAGACACGGATGTTGGGCTATCACAAAAAACGGATTTAAATGCTAAAAGGATTTAGCAGAATCTCATGGAGGAATTTATTATGGTAGTACAACACAACATGCAGGCAGCTAATGCTTCAAGAACATTGAACATTACAACTGATTCTCAGTCAAAGAGTACAGAGAAGCTTTCATCTGGATATAGAATCAACAGAGCAGCAGATGATGCAGCTGGACTTTCAATTTCTGAGAAAATGAGAAAACAGATTCGTGGTTTGACCCAGGCTTCTACAAACGCATCTGACGGTGTTTCATCAGTACAGACAGCTGAAGGTGCCCTCACAGAAGTTCACGACATGCTTCAGAGAATGAATGAGTTAGCAGTACAGGCAGCTAACGGAACAAACTCAGAGTCAGATCGTGATGATATCCAAAACGAAATTACACAGCTTTCACAGGAAATCGATCGTATCGCATCTACAACAAAGTTCAACGAGACATTCTTATTAAAGGGTGATATCGGACTTAAGAAGATGTATGTAAATGCTCATGATGCTGGTCTTGAAGGTACATTAGTACAGAACACAACAAGAGCTACATTTACAATGGAATCTCTTGAAGCTGGTGAAAAGTATAGAATAGGTGGCGTTCAGTATACAATCGGTGCTTCAGACAATGAAGAAGTTGCAGCAGCTCTTAAGTTTACAGCTGACATGTATGATGCTACTAAATATCCTGATACAGATGGATGGAACCTCACAGCAGGTGATACAATTTCTATTGATGGTAAGACATATACAATACAGTCAGGTGATGCCAGTGACGTTGCAAACGCAAAGGTTACAAATGGATACCTTCATAATCTTATCGTTAAAGGTTCTACAATCAAATACAATGGTAATGAAGTAACTCGTTTCTCAGATACTTATGATGAAGCTACAGGTATTGATAGATCGAATGCTACATTAATTAAGGCAACAGCAGCTTACAATATGGTTGCTATCGAACTTAAAGCAGCCTCTTCAGTAGGTGCAACAGATGGATCTGCTGATATGGATAAGTGGGGCGATGCAGATGATGAAAAAACTCACACACATAATACAAAGCCTGATGGATCAGCTAGAGATCCATGGGAAGTAAATGACAGTTATTATTGGAAGACAACAAAGATTACACAGTATGTAGGTGGTGAACCACAGACTGCAACAACAGTAAGCTTCTCACTTACAAAGGGTCATGTAAATGTACAGAATGCACTTACACTTAACCTTCATGTTGGTGCTGACGCTGCAATGTCAAACAAGATTAACGTTTCTATCGAAGCTATGAACTCTAAGTCAATCGGTATCAACGGTATCAACGTATCTGATGCAACAGGTAAGGCAGCTACATACGCTATCGATGCTATCGCAGATGCACTTCAGAGAGTTTCAGCACAGCGTGCAGAACTTGGTGCTATCCAGAACAGATTAGAGCACTCTATTAGAAACCTCGACAACGTAGTTGAGAACACAGAAGCAGCAGAATCTCGTATCCGTGATACAGATATGGCTGACACAATGGTTGAGTACAGCAAGAACAACATCCTCCAGCAGGCTGGACAGTCAATGCTTGCTCAGGCAAATCAGGCTACACAGGGTGTTATGAATCTTCTTCAGTAACCTAAGGTTTGAAAAACCATAAATAAAATGTCCCCACCTCTTTCACAGGGGTGGGGATGATTTTAAAAAGAAAATTGAATAGTAACTTTAAAATCGACTGCAACTCCTTCGAAAGAGGGATTTATAGAATAGAGGTAAGGCGTATGGCATATTTCACAAGAAACAAGATGTTAACAATGGTATTAGAGCTTTACACAGCAAACCATAGATTTGCACAGGGAAGTACAGGCGATGACGCAGCAGATTTACAGGTGCTCATCGGATGTCAGCAAAAAGCCTTAGTATTGGGAGAGTACCTGGAATCCATGGGAATGGATTACTCGGACATCGTTGAAAAGTTTGAAAAGTACTGCAATATGATATACGATATAAGTGAGAACTTGAGAGACACAGCATTGATTATGGATCACAAAGCCAGAATCGACATGGTTCTCAGCGATATCTTAAGTGAAATCGAAAACAGAATAATCGAAATTAGAAGTATCGATGTATATGACTTCAGAGGCTTGGTTGAAGCACCTGGCGAAAAGCTCATCGTTAGCAAGGAAATCAATCGCTTGATTGATAGCTGCCTCGGCAAGGTGGAGGGCCTCGTGGAAGGAGAGGAAATGTACAGACCACTTGTAATTGGAACATATTAATATAAATACAGTAAGGCTCGTCAGATGACGAGCCTTTTAGTGATTAAAGGGTGGGAACAATATGAACAACAAACCTAAAACTAAATTGCTTACAATTTCACTTCTTTGCTGCGGCAGACCAGAGACAACCGAGCGTTGCCTACAGTCGTTGATGCCAATCAGAGAGGCAATCGATTCTGAAATTCAGGTTGTAGATACAGGCTGTAGCCCAGAGACCAGAGCGGTTATTGAAAAATATGCAGATGAAGTTTTTGAATTTGAATGGTGCAACGATTTTGCCAAGGCCAGAAACTTCCAGTTAGATCAGGCCAACGGCAAGATGTTTTTGTATATAGACGATGATGAGTGGTTCCTTGACTGCAAATATATTATCGAATTTTTCCAGCAGCCAGACTGCACAACCTACAATATCGGCGGCTATTTCCAGCACAATTATCTTGATTTTGATGGCAAGGAATACCAGGATATTGAGGTTTGCCGTATGTGCTCCGTTACTCCAGAGACCCATTTCGTGGGCAAGATTCACGAGTACATCGAGCCTTCTTATGGCAGGGCAATGTTTATGGATGCCAAGGCTGCCCACTTTGGATATGTATACGCCACAGAAGAGGAAAACATCAAGCATTCCATGCGAAATGTGCCTCTGCTTAGAGAGATGATGGAGGAGGACCCGGACAATCTTCGCTGGCCATATCAGCTGGCGCAGGAGCTGAAAGCCATCAAGCAGTTTGATGAAATGTACGATGTTTGCAAGGCTGCAGCTGAAAAATCCCTGATAAAAAATGATAGTGACGATATGCGCTATCGCGGAAGCTTTATCTGCGGTATGGCAATCGCCCTTCATCAGACTGATAAGAATAAGGAGCTGGAGGAGCTTTACGAAACACAGGCAAAGAACCCAACAATCATGGAGCTCCCACTTGCCTGCCTGGCATTTTATGTTTCCACTGCATATTTTAACGAGCAGAAAAATGACGAGTGCTTGGCAGCCTGCAATTATTATTTGAAAATATGTGACAAGCTTGCCAACAACAAGGCTGAGATGTTCATCCAGGGCGGCCTGTTTTCAGCTGACACTTTCGATACTACAAAGGTCAACATGGTCTACTGTTTCATCATGACCATCGGCATGGAAAACGATGATTTTGGCCCGCTGGTTCATTATTACAGACGCATCGCCTGGGATTCCCCAATCGTTCGTTTGAACCGTGGATTTATTGTTATGCTTCTTAAGAAATGTTCGGAACTTGGTTATAAGAAGGAGCTTCGCGATGTATTGAACAAGTTCTTTACATCATCGGGCTTCCGCGACATGATTGAGTTCCACATTGATAAGGTGGCGCCAGATCTTAGTGAGCAGGAGCTTGAAAACATAGCAGCCGCATTTAAGACAACTGAAGGCGAAAAGGAAATCCGCCTATATATCGACATTCGCTTGCTGGAAAAGCAGTTTGCAGGCATCGAATATTGGGTTAGCTATGATGAGCTTATTGAAGCTCTTGCAAATTACGGCAACATGACTTTGACATGGCAGCAGATGCATGATAGCTGGCTTCTTGACGAGGATGATGACAAGCCATTGAATCATTCAACAAAGCTAGGCCAGGGCTTGCAGCAGTTTATAGCGGAAGCAGATGTGGATGTGACTGCCAGCCTGAAGATTCTCAAGAATCTCTTTGGATTTAGACCAGCCATGACTGGGGCTCTTGGCGAACTGTCCCGCCTGTACACTATGCGTATAAAGATTCGCGACGCGAAGCGCAATGACCCAGATAAATTCAACGAAATGTATAAGCTAGAGGAGACCATCCTGGCTCAAATCGCCGAACTTGATGCAGCCGGCCGCAGCGACGAAGCCGTAGCTACCTATAAACAGTTGGTAGGTATCCTACAGGGTTCATATGGGGTCGATACGCTACATATTTAAATGAGCTAGTAAGCTTGTTGCTGTAACTAGCGGACTAGAGGTATGAGAACAACATGAAGATTTTGATGTACCGTTGGAAAGCATATAACTATAAAGATATTAAACATACATTTGAGGAGTTAGGTTATGAAGTTGAGGAGGTTTACCAGGACCTCCTCAACTATGATGTAGATGAAGAGTTCGCAGAGAAGCTCCGAGGCATGATTCAGGCGAGCAACTATGATTTCTTCTTTACGGTGAATTATTTCCCTCTGATTTCAAATGTGTGCCAGGAGCAGGGCCTCCGCTACGTTTGCTGGAGCTGCGATAACCCGCTGATTTCTATGTATCACAAGTCAGTTTTTAATGATGTGAATCGCATTTTCTTGTTTGATCTGACAAATGTAGAGGAATTCCGCGGCATGGGAGTAGAGCATGTCTACCATCTTCCACTGGCGGTGGACTGTAACAGACTTGATTACCTGTTTGCAAACTCAAATGATTTGGAAGCTTACAAAAACGAAATCAGCTTCGTAGGCTCTCTCTATGAAAAGAATTCCTACGACAAAATGGAATACACTTTGCCAGAGTATCTCCGTGGATATTTTGAGGCAACCATGGAAGCTCAGCGTGATTTGATGGGAGTCAATATCATCGACAGGATGCTAACCCCAGAAATCCTCATGGAACTTGAAAACTATTTTGAACTGGAGAAATCGGAAGACTCGCTTTCGGACCTAAACCTAATCTTTTCAGTAACAACACTAGGCTTCAAGATAGCTCAAAAGCAACGCAGACGAATTCTTATCGACCTGTCAAAGCATCATGATGTGAGCATCTACACCAATTCCTTCACTAGGGATTTGCTTCGAGTAAACTACAAGGGAAGCGTTGATTATTGGAGCGAGATGCCAAAGGTATTTAACCAGTCCAAAATCAATCTAAACATGACCATTCCAAATATAAAAAGCGGAGTTCCACTTCGTGTATACGATATTTTGGGAGCAGGTGGATTTTGCCTGACAAATTTCCAGGCGGAGCTACCAATGTTCTTTGAAAATGAAAAGCACCTAGTCTGGTACTATAACAATGAGGATTTATACGAAAAAGTAGACTTCTATCTTAAGCATGATAGCGAGCGAGAACGCATTGCAGCAGCTGGACAGGAGTACGTCAGGAAAGCCTGCACTTACGAAGCTAGAATCAAGGAAATGCTAGAACAAATATAGACTAAGAGCACATCGATAAGATGTGCTTTTTTACATTCAATTTTTATAAAAATGCATTTTCACAAAAAATTTATAATTATTACACACAATTTAATTATGCACATAATAAAATCAATATAGAAATTTTTCTTTATTTTAATGACTGACTAAGGAGGTTTCTATGAGTAAGGTACAAAAAAAGTCTAATAAAAATCTAGCTGGTGGCATTAACCCAAAGGATAGCATTAAAACGAAACTAATTCTTTTGATGGCTGCTTTGGTGGCTGTGCCATTATTAATTTCTATCATTATCAGCTACAACAGCTCTACCTCGAAAGCGGAGGCGGATGCGCTGGAACTTTTAAATTCTAATGCACGAGTTGTTGAGGCAAAATTTGCTGAAATTGTTGAGAAAAATACATCCATGTTGGAGGCAATTGCAACTTCTCCTAGTACGATAGTTTTTGTTGAATCCTATGGCACAGAAGGACAGGCAGTTCCGGATTCTGCGATGTTGGCCCAGCTTGACGAGTTGAATGCTTACATGAACGATGGTAACGACAATATCATCATCAGTAAAGTCTCAGGTGATCAGCTTGTACGAACAGATAGAGCAGAACTTACAAATATATCAGACAGAGATTACTTTGTTCAGGCCGTTACCACCGGAGAACCAGCTATATCGGATGTTGTTGTCAGCAAGAGTGTTGGAAATAGAATAACAATCATTTGCGTACCAATTTACAATGAAACCCACACTCAGGTGATTGGTACAGTTCAGCGAAGCTTTGACTTAAATGTGCTTCATGAATTCCTTGCTGAAAATGTTGGCGACGGTTACATCGCTGATACAAAAGGTATGATGGTTGCACATGCTCAGTTCGAAATCAGCCCAGAGGATGAATATGATTTAAGCGGATATGAGTTTGTTTCTTCCACTGAAACAAGTGGCCTGATTACATCAACATTTGATGGTAAAATCACATATATGTCCTGGGAACAAGAACCTATCAGTGGATACTATATTGTGGTTTCAAAAACTAGAAACGAAATCATGGCATCAGCAATTAGATCAGCACTTATCATAGTGATAATTGGAACAATAATGCTGATTCTTGGTATAGTTATTTCCCTCGTAGTTGCAACAAGCTTCACAAAACCAATCATGGCAGTAACTGATACCATCACAAAGCTTGCCGATGGTCGATTCAAGAAGATTGACGGATATGCAAAACGTAAAGACGAATTCGGTGAAATTGTTCGAAGTACCAATTCCGTTATCGAAAAATTGGGAAGCATAGTTGCCGCTATTAAGCAATCGGCTTCTACAGTTACAGTTTCTTCTGAGGATTTGGCAGACATGGCAAACCAGATTGCAGCCACAACAGATACAGTTGCAAATGCAGTCCAGGAAATTGCTACAGGTGCTGTACAGCAGGCTGAGGAGATACAAGAAGCGGCAGAAAATGTTGGAAAGATTACAGACGCTGTCGGTGGCGTACAGGCATCTACAGATAATGTTGAAAGCTTGGCAGGCAGAATGAAGGAGGCATCACAGACATCCAGCAAATCACTTGTCAGTCTTCAGGATTCTAGTAGCGATATGACAGCTAAAATCGAGGAGATTGCCAGAACAATTTCTGCTACCCAGAATGCTGTTGCAAATATCAATGAGCGCGTTGAAGGTATTTCCGGCATTGCAGCCCAGACAAACCTCCTTTCACTAAACGCTTCAATCGAGGCAGCCCGTGCTGGTGAAGCAGGTAAGGGATTTGCAGTCGTTGCAGAGGAAATTAGAAAGCTTGCCGACGATTCAGATAGCATGGCTCAGGATATTCGTACAGAGATGGATGAGCTTTTGAAGCAGGCTGAAGCAGCCGTAGAAGCAGCAAATCTTGTTAAGCAAGGCAACCTCGAGCAACAGGAAGCTATCGGCGGCACACTTGAATCTGTAAATGGAATGCTTGAAGATATTGATGGAACAGTTGATGGTATTAGAGACATCGCCGGAGGCGCATCTACTTGTGTAACTTCCAACGATGTTGTATCAGATGCTATGTCATCACTTTCAGCAATCTCAGAAGAGAATGCAGCTTCATCTGAAACTACAGGCGCATCTGTACAGGAGCTTTCTGCTACAGTTGCAAGCCTTGCTAATTCAGCCGACGATTTGAAGGACATCGCAATCAAGCTGAACCAGGAGATGGAATTCTTTAAAGACGATTCAGAATAACGGATAATCAATAATGGAAAATCCCCTGTAATTCACAAGCTCTTAGGTTTCTCAAATGAGACGTGTTGTCGAATTGAGAAACACTAAGGCTTGTGAATGTAACAGGGGATTACACAAAAAGCACTGGGAAACCAGTGCTTTTTATAATCCGTAATTCATCATCATACCGGAGTAAGCGCTTGACGCATATGGTGCGCTAAGTGTCTTTCCAGGATTCTTGTACTCTACAATCGATTTATCTACGTAATTCATCGGATTGATAGAGGCCTTCGATGCAGCTTTTGAAATAGAGTTCTTTAAATTGTTAAGAGTTTCAAAAGCGCTTTCTTTGTTTTCGCTGTTAATCACATCGGATAAAACATCTTTGTCTAAGTACAGGTGATTCATAGAATCGCTCTGAATTCCTACTGCAGCAAGCTCGCTTGCATCGTTCTTTGCAATGGAAGATATCTCATTGAAAAGTGTACGATTCTGATGAGCTTCGTTGTACTTCAATCCGATATCAAGCATTCCATTGTAGCTGTCCAACAGCTGGGAGATACCATTTGAAAGAGCTTCAGTATCGTTCATAAGACCGATGCTTACTTCGCCATTGGATGGTCTCTTTAAAATAAGCTCGTAGGTCTTGTTTACTGTGAATGTGTTGGACAATGACTGATGCGAAACTCCATTCAGCTTGAAATCTGAGTTGGAAGGCTGCTGTGTAACATTGTCAATTCCAAGGATGTTCAGCTCTCTCCAAGAGATTGATGAGGAAATATTAAACAATGTGTTTTCATCATCTGCAACACCAGTAGACTTGGAAACAATCTGTATAGCCTTGCTTCCGGCTCTGTCATTCGAAAGTAACTTTGCACTCAAGCCTACATCTGAAGTATTAAGCAAACGCACAATCTTATTCTGAACGGTAAGATTGGTTTCGTTCTTATTTACATTGAACTGGAACTCATATGAGTGATTTCGAATATCCAAATCAAATGAGTACTGGCCCTCTTCAAAATCATGTCCATCTGAAAGAAGGAAATTGCCGGTATTCACCTGAGGCTTTGCAAGCGCATCAACCTGGATTGTGAAATCCTCAGCACCATCTGCACTATCGCCAACGTAAAGCACATCAACAGAATTAGGATCTGATGAAGATGCAATTCGCTTCTCTAAAACAGAAGAAATATCCTCGCCGGTAGATGTCAAATTTGATACTGAAAGAGTCATAGCATTGGCGTGCTCTTTAATATCAATTGCAAACTGACCGATGTCCTCAGAATCATTTATCTTGTACAGAGGAGCTTCTTTGTTCGCTTTTACTATTTTATTGTAAGTGTCGCGTAGTTCGCTTTTCTTATGAGATTCGTAACGTGATCCTATGTTATTACCATAGGTCGTCATGAAATAATTATACGCAGCATCAATGCGTGCCATAAGACGCCCCTCCTTTCTTCCTTGAAAATTGAGTCATCGACAATCCTTTGTCTACGCCAGGGCAAAGATTTCGATATTTATAGTTACTATCATAATACCACAAGTCAAACTATTTGAAAACCCCATAGATTTAGAAATATTTTCAGATTATTCACAATATGTAGATGTTGGCTAGCCAAGACCGTCTGTTACGGCTACAAGCCTGAGAGTTACTCCGTTCGACATCATGTCTCACTTGAGTAACCTCAGAACTTGATGCCTACAGACTCATAGGATAATTTAAACATTTAGAAACCAATCACATAATCAACACTTTTCAGTACCGTTAATTTTCACAATCCGGTGGTTAACTATAACTCGTAACGCGCTGAGGTTGGAGCGCAGATAAATATTGACCATTGGGGAAACCCGATGCAGATAACGGAGGACATAAAATGAGGAAAAGACTTACTGCATTAATGATGACTGCAGCACTTGCTTGTGGTTCATTGATAGCTTGCGGATCAGATTCCACAACAGCTTATGCCAGTGAAACTATCTACGGCGAGGTAACAGCAGTCAGTGATACGGGATTTACAATTACCGTAGGAACTTATGAAAACAACGAACTTACATTGGGTGAGGAAATAGCAGACATCACAGTTAGCGACAGCACAACTTACTCTATGGCGATGGCAGGCGGCGGTGAAGCTACATCAGGTGATGGCGAAGCTCCTACAAAGCCAGATGATGCGGCAACAGAAGAGTCTACAGATGAGACAACAGAGGAAACAACAGAAGAGACAACAGAAGAAACTACAGATGAAGAGACAACAGAAGATACAGAGGATTCTTCAGATGATACAGCAATGACAGAAGCTACAGTAGAGGCAGGCGCTGAGGCACCAGCCGATGGCGAGGCTCCTTCAGGAGACAAACCAGACGGTGAAGCTCCTTCAGGCGACAAGCCAGAGGGCGAGGCTCCATCAGGTGATGGCGAAGCAGCAGAGGGCGAAGCACCAGCAGACAGTGAGGCATCAGCAGATGGCGAAGCTCCATCAGGTGACGGGGAAGCACCAGCAGATATGGGCGATGCTCAGACAGAACTTACACTTTCTGATATCGAAGTAGGTACACAGGTTGCAGTTACATTCGACGCAGACGGAAATGTAGAATCAGTAGAAATTCTTGGTGGTACTCAGTCAGCCATGGGTCAGCCAGGTGGAAATATGACATCAGCTGCAGATATTACATACTCAGCATTATATGAGTACAATGCAGATGAGACTGTAGAGGGCGAGTCAATCGCCTCTACAGGCACTGATGAAAATGCAATCCTTGTAACAGATGGTGAAGTTACAGTTAAGGATTCAACAATTACAAGAACTTCAGATGACAGCACAGGTGGCGACAATTCTTCTTTCTATGGAGTTGGCGCCACTTTACTTACAACAGGTGGAACACTTACAGTTGACAATGTGACTATTGACTCAGATGCAGCAGGTGGTGCTGGCGTATACGCATATGGCGATGGTGTGGCTTATGTATCTAATTCAACAATCACAACACAGCAGAACACATCAGGCGGTATCCACGTAGCAGGTGGCGGTACACTTTACGCTAACGACAACACAGTTGAAACAAACGGCGAATCCTCAGCTGCTATCCGTTCAGACAGAGGCGGCGGAACAATGGTAGTTGATGGTGGTACATACACATCAAACGGTACAGGCTCACCGGCAGTTTACTGTACAGCAGATATCACAATCTCAAACGCAACACTTACAGCAACAGGCGCTGAGGCCGTATGTATCGAAGGTCTCAACTCACTTACACTTACAGATTGCGACTTAACAGGTAACATTCCAACAAGCGAGCAGAACGACTGCGATTGGAATATCATCCTTTACCAGTCAATGTCAGGTGATTCAGAAGTAGGTAACTCTACATTCTCTATGACAGGTGGTAGCATCACTGCAAAGAATGGCGGTATGTTCTACACAACAAATACAGAGTCAACATTCGTTCTTGAAAACGTTGACATCACATACGCTGATGAGAATGACTTCTTCCTTAAGGTTACAGGAAACGCTAACCAGAGAGGTTGGGGAACAAGCGGAGAGAACGGAGCACAGTGCACATTCACAGCTATCAACCAGGAAATGGAAGGTGACATCATCTGGGATACAATCTCAACACTTGATATGGAAATGACAGATGGTTCAGTTCTTACAGGTGCATTCATCGATGATGAGTCAGCAGCAGGCAATGGTGGCGACGGCTACGCAAACCTCACAATCGATTCTTCATCTAAGTGGATTGTTACAGGCGACTCAGTTCTCACATCACTTACAAACAACGGAACTATCGTTGACGAAGATGGCAACACAGTTTCAATCGTTGGTACAGACGGAACTGTATACGTAGAGGGCACAAGCTCATACACAATTACAGTATCTGAGTACGCAGACTAATATATTCCTATAAGCACATTTGAATTCTCTTGTGCTTCGGCCAGCCTACGGGCTGGCCTTTTGCTATATATAAGGGGCTTTTCCTGATTTTATAGCAGAAATAAGAGTGGGGTTGCTAAAAGATGCTGGAAAAAGCTTAGGATTATAGCAGTTTTAAAATCTTGCTTGCTATTAGATTAAGTCAAGTCCATATTTGTGTGTAAATTCATCTTTCAGTTAAAATAGTATTCCTCAGGCCACTCTCATTTTTATGAGCTCCTTTTGTATTTTATTGAGGTTATCGTAGTACTCCTGCATGTCAAAAAGCCTCTGAGCTACGCTCCAGTCATTGTGATCATCGTAGAGGATTGCTCCAATAAGTCGAATGATTGATTCGCTGTTAGGAAAGATTTGTATTACTTTTTCACGTCGTCTTATTTCTCTGTTTTCTCGTTCGATGATGTTACTTGTTCTTAAAGAGATACGATATTTTGAAGGCAATGCCATGATTGTTATACTATCCTCAAATCCTTCATCCAAAA
>NZ_FOWB01000026.1:0-15704 GCF_900115355.1 Pseudobutyrivibrio sp. JW11
TGTTCAATCGGCTTGGTAAAACCCATGATCATGGAGCATCGACACCCTCGCATATAAGAATCCAGCTTAAGATGGACAGATGCGAAACCACACTGCTAGATGGTAGTCCATGTACTTAAGCAAACAGCCAGCCGGTTTGAAGTTAACTTCCATGTCAGGGGAACAGACTTATTATGAAGTAACCATTTCTGGTTCAACAGGGGGAAATAGAACTATTACCTGATTGACACTGGGACAATTATATCATGGGCTTAACTAAGCCTATTGAACAGATATTTATTAAGTTATCAAGGTACATTTAATGTATCTAAAATATTATACGAGGAGGAATAGTTATGGACAATACCGCTAGAGAAAATAATTTTAATGAACCAAGTATGACAAATATTGTTATAGAAGCCCCAGTGCAGGCGCAGGTTAAAGGCGATGCAAAGAGCTTCAGAAAATATGGATTATTATCTCTTGTATTTGCTATCGTATATACGTTTTGCTTGTACAAGAATAAATCGGGAATTACATATCCTATATTTATGGCAATAACATTTGGCCTAATATATTTAGTGAGAAAAACTGATGGATTGCCATTCCTTAAAAATAAAAATGGAAAAATAGGATTAAATCTATTTTATGTGATTTCATTGTTTTTGCTATCAGTTACAAAGTGCATGTTTACAAGCTATAGCATCCAGTGGCTTAGCGGCTTGGCTATATTCCTACTATTCTTTTCATTTATCATGCAGCTTTACATTGATACTACTGGATGGGACATAGTTGGATGGCTTGGCGGAATCGCACTTACAATGGTGAGACCGTTTGCTAATATTGCGTGGCCATTTCAGGACTTTGCTCTTTTTGTAAAGGAAAGAGGCAGTGAGACAAGTAAAGAAAAAAGAAATGCTATTATGGCAGTTCTTATTGGACTTATTGTTGCAGTTCCGCTTCTTGCAGTGGTTGTTAGCTTGCTTGTGTCAGCAGATGCAGTGTTCAGCCGTATTTTAGAAAAAGTATTTGAGGGCATCCACCTACCAGATAATTTTGGCGATTTTGTTGGCATAGTATTAACATTGTGCATCTCATTTATCTGCGCATATATAATTCCAAATTCTTTATACAAGAAGAAAATTGGAATTGGCCCAGCAAAGCAGGGGAACACAAATCCACTTATAGCCATTACATTCACTGTTTTACTTGGTTTAGTATATCTTCTTTTCTGCTTGATACAGGTATTATTCTTATTTACAGGAAGCATGACTTTACCAACTGGATACACATACGCATCATATGCTCACGAGGGATTCTACCAGTTGCTTGCAGTATGCTTGATTAACGTGGCGCTTGTGTCAGTTTGCTCAAGAATGTTTGCAAAGAATAAATTGTTAACATGTATTCTATCTATCATCGGCATTTGCACATACATAATGATTGCATCTTCTGCAATGAGAATGATTCTATACATCGGAGTTTACCAGCTTACATTCTTACGATTATTTGTACTTTGGTTCCTTTGCGTGCTTAGCCTTTGGCTTGCATATTTGATTATTGGATTGTATAAATCAGACTTTCCAGTATTCAAAGCTGCCATGGTGACAATCACAGTTGCTTACTTAGCATTTGCATTTGCAAATCCTGATTATCAGATAGCGAAGTATGATTTGGCACATGTGGATGGAAATGATACTTCATACGAATCAATTACATCATATGTAACAGAATGCTTGTCTTTGGATGCACTTCCAGCATTTCAGTCGGATGAGGAGTTACTTAATCTATATAAAGATCGTGTTTTTATGTATTATTGGGAAAGCAGATATGATGGCAGCATTAGAAAGTTCAATTATTCATATTGGAGAGCAGAAAAAGTATTTGAGGAAGAGAAATAGGAAGAATCGATTAAGTATTCAAGGCCAAATATAATAATTAAATTTAGTGCAGTTTGTATATTAAAATAAAAAAGCTTATACCCGATATTCTATACGTAACAGTTCAATAGGGAAGCTAAGGAAGGCGCTTATTTCAATGGAATGAAATTGAAATAAACGCCTTTTATTATTTTCCGACTGGAGGATTAGAGATGATTAGTAGAGTATCGGCTGATTACAATTTGAAAATTAAATATAATGGCTTTAGAAACGAGATAGCAAAGCCAGTTTTTAAGTTCACTATGAAAAGTGAGAAGGAAGATACAACTGTGTCTTACTACAAAGATATGTGTAAAAAGTTCCCTGATGTAGCATTTACTTTGGATGATGCATCAAAGATTATGGACCACGGTGCATTTTATGGCTATGATGGCTCAATGAACTTAGTTGGAGAAAACTACACAGAGCCAGGACAGAAGAGCATCAGAATAGATGCATCTGTTATAAAGAAGATGCAAGCTGATCCAGAATTTGAACAGGAAATGCTGGATAGAATTAAAGAGGTTACAAGGGATGAAGTATATGAGGATTACACTAAGGATGCAGCAGATTGCAGCATTAGAGTGGGATGCTCAATGCAATGTATAGAGCAGTATTTCACCATGGTGGGAGACGAACTCCATTATTCTGTATCATATAATGAATATCCAACACCAACACAAGAGGAGGATTATGGTGTAATTCCAGGAGCATTTATTGACCTTCCAGAAGAGGATGAGGATTTAGCAAAAACTTTGTTACACATGTATGATGAATGTAGAGGTTAAAACCTAGTAAATATAGGCCGTAGCAGACTTGAAAGAGTCTGCTACTTTTTTTATTGGCAAAAAAATTTAGAAAAATAATTGACAGATATAATATATGGTGATATGGTTAATTACACAAGTAATTAACCGATGAAGTAAAGGAGGTGGGTGTGTGTTAAGCAATTTAGGGGAAGATAAATCAATCTATCTGCAGATAAGCGAAATGATAGAAGATGAAATATTAAGGGACATCATTAAGGAAGAAGAGCAAGTGCCTAGCACAACAGAGCTATCAAAGTTTTATAAGATTAATCCTGCCACGGCTGGAAAGGGAATTAATCTATTGGTTGATAAAGGAATCATTTACAAGAAAAGAGGTATTGGTATGTTTGTACAGGCAGGAGCTAAAGAACAAATCATGGAAGCTCGCAAGGCAAGCTTCAAAGAAACTTACCTCAAAAAAATAATTAGCGAGGCAAAGTTGATTGGTATTACAAAAGAAGATTTAAAAAAGCTTATTGATGAAACTAGTGAAGTATAGATTTTTGTTTTTCATCAGAAAAACAGAAGTCATAGTTTTTCTTTATGGGAGGAATGGAGGATATATGAGCACATTAGTAGGAAAGAATATCGTTAAAAGATATGGTAAAGACACAGTTCTAAAGAACGTAGACATTAATATTGAGACAGGAAAGATTTATGGACTGATTGGAAGAAATGGAGCAGGAAAGACTACTCTTCTTTCTATCCTTACAGCTCAAAATCCTGCCTCAGAAGGAACAGTTACACTTGACGGTGAGCCAGTATGGGAAAATGAAAAATCTCTTTCTAGAATCTGTTATTCAAGAGAGATTTCACCAGTCACAATGTTTGGACCAAACACATACAGGGTAAAGGATTATTTATCTACAGCAAAGGCATTTTATGTTAACTGGGATGAGGAATATGCAAAGGAGCTTATAAAGCTTTTTAACATCAATATTAAGAAGAAAATCAACAGACTATCAAAGGGAATGCTTTCAGCAGTAACAATTATTATCGCTCTTGCAAGTAAGGCTGAAATCACAATCCTCGATGAGCCAGTTGCAGGTCTTGATGTAGTTGCAAGGGAACAGTTCTACAAGCTTGTTATTGAGGAATACGCAGCTACTGGCAGAACATTCATCATCAGTACACACATCATCGAGGAGGCAGCTTCATTGTTTGAAGAGGTTATCATGATTGATGATGGCCAGATTGTTGTTAAGGAAAATACAGAAGACTTATTAGCTAGAGCATATCGCATCAGCGGAGAAGAAACATTGGTAGATGCAGCTGTAAAGGATTTAAAGGTTTATCATCCAGAGTCAATTGGACGTAACAAGGTTGTTACAGTGCTTGCAGATGAGCCAGTTGATAGTTTTTCTGAGGATGTTATGGTAGAGCCAGTTTCACTTCAGAATCTTTTCTATGCCATGAGTGTGGATGAGAGAAAGGAGGCTTAGTATGTCTAATCTTTCAAAGAGAACATATAAGTACTATTTGATTAATGGCTTAAAAAACTATGGACTTATACTTTTAATCGAAATGCTGCTTATTCTGGAATGGATTCTAATCGGAAGTGACGAAGATTTAAAGGAATACATTCCTAGAATGTTTGTGATGGTTGGAGGTTTGTTTACAGCAATACTGAATGGTATTTATTCTATGTATGGCCCAGGCTGGTATGATAGTCTCACTCTTTCAATGGGGGCTAGAAGAAAAGATATATTCGTGGGCCAGCTAATAAAGCAATTAATTATAGTTGTATGTAATACAGTGGTTGTGGCAGTGGTTGCATCAATATTCTTAAGCAAGTTTTTTATGTTCTATGTATATGCAACAGCATTAATGGGGCTTGTAACCGGTGCGGCAGGAAATGTTATTGGGCACAAGCTTAGAAGATATGGAAAAGTTGTAATTATGGTTATTGTTTTGGGATGTGCCATATTAGGTGGAACGATAGGCGTGGGTGCAGCATTAGATGGAAACACTAAATTAGTAACAAACGTAGCTAGTATACCGCCAATTCTATTTCCAATATTAATAATACTTTTATTTGTAGGTTTAGAAGCCTGGGGATACAAGCTCAGCAAAACCATGATGGTTAGGTAGGGGGACGATATGATAAGAGATTTAAAAGCAACATTTGAGATTAAGAAGTACAATGAAATCTTTTATGGGATAATCGTATTTGGTGCAGTGCTTCTGTCTCTAATAATAACAGCATGTACAGAAGATGACTTAACTATTATAGAGCTATGTGCAAGCTTTATTGCAGGTGGATATATAGGAATGAGCATATTCTTCAAACCATTTTTGGTGGCAACAGATTTTCCAAGAGCTTTGTCATTTGGTATGACAAGAAAGAAAATGTTTATTTATACAAGACTATATGATTTGGTTGAAATCATCATTATTAGTTTGATTATCATTGCTTTGCCAAGTGTGGTTGGAGCTAGCGTAGTGTTAAAAGTAGCGGCACTTTGTTTTGGCGTATTTTCGTTGATATCTGGGGCTGTTGGTAATAGCATCATTCGATTTGGAAAAAATGCATACTGGGTATATTACGTTGGTATTTTTGTATTAATGTTTGGAATTCCTAGACTTTCACACATAGTTCCAGCAATTAGAGATTGCTTTGCAATTGCGTTTGATCATTTAGTAAACCCAGTTTACAATCAGCTTGGAATATGGCTTGGAATCATAGTTTTTATAGTAGTTACACTTATTATCAACTGGCTAACAACCAGAAGAGTAGCAGTAAATAATGATTTATAAAGGGAGAGAAAATGGAAAAGAAAATCGACAAAATTGAAGTAGCAAAGTTAATGTTATTATTTTTACTGGAAATAGCAATTGAACTTGGTATTAGCACAATCTTCGGGATATTTACAAATGTATTAGGCATTAATGTTCCGACATACGTCCACGTTTTTGTTTTGGACATCTGCCTTTTGATTCCAGTGTTTGCCTACACTATCAAAAAGGGAGATTCAATTGTTGAAGCATTTGGGTTTAAAGGAATTAAGGTAGCTACATTCTTCCAGACTATTTTGCTTGTAATTGTAGTTAGCCCTATGTCAATGTTTGCAAATATACTTTCACAGTTTATAGTTCCAAATGTAATGGTTCAGAGTGTTGACCAGTTTGCATCAGAATCGGTTGGACTTACATTGGTAGCTACAGTAATTAGCGCTCCAATAGTAGAAGAAATTGTTTGCAGAGGTTTCTTTACAAATAGATTAAACAAAATCCTGCCATTTACAGCAGCTGCTATTATTTCAGCATTAATGTTTGGTGCTCTTCATCTGAATATTAATCAGTTCTGCTATGCAACTGTTTTAGGCCTTATATTTGCTTACACAAACAGAGCCAGCGGAAGCGTATTTACATCAATGATTATGCATATAGTATTCAATGGATACAATATGGCACTTCTTTTTATGCTGAATTGGGCAATGGAACAGGTTGGAATGGATTTTGCGGAAACAGCAGAGGTGGGACGCGCGAACACCTCTAGTATGATCACAACTGCAGTTGTTACGGGAGTACTTGCAGTTGGTTCATTCTTCTTAACAAGATTGATTCTCAAGTCTATAGCAAAAAGAGAAGGAACAATTGAAGCATAAGTGTTATACTTAATGAGGAGGGTTTTTCAAGCTTTGCGCAGAAAAAGCCTCCTCTAGTAGCCGAAGGCTACATAATTTTTTATTTGGGAGGATAACTATGGCAAACATTTTATGGCATGATAGAAAAAGACATTTAGGCTTACCTATCAGCTTTACAAAGTACAGCATGAGTGAAGATAGACTCTTCGTTGAAACTGGTTTTTTCAACCTAGAGCAGAATGAAGTTAGACTATATAGAATCCTTGATTTACAGCTTAAGCGTAGCTTAGGTCAGAGAATCTTCGGCGTAGGTTCTATTATTGTTAGCTCATCTGATAAGAGCCTTGGCACATTTGAAATCAGAAACGTTAAGAATTCTGCAAATGTTAAGGAAATGCTTTCAGTTCAGGTTGAACAGCAGCGTGAGGCAAAGCGTGTATACACAAGAGAAAATATGGTAGATGATGTGGATGACAATGACATCCACGAAGGAGATTTTTAGACGATATGAGTAAACAAGGGAAAAATGGACGAGTGGAGTTTTTACGTTTTATTTTTGCTTTGGGGATTCTATTTTTCCATATTCACAAGCGTTTCGCGGTGGATGGAAATATTAGCATTGGAATAAAAGGAATATACTTCTTCAATCATGGGTATATTGGAGTAGAGTTTTTCTTTTTGGTTTCAGGCTATTTGCTGGCTGCCAGTGCTTTTGCTAAAAGAGCTGTCAGCACAGAATTAATTGGTACAGAAACAGCACAGATGATGTGGAAGAAAATCAAGAATGTTTTTCCATATCATCTGTTTGCGATTATTCTTACGATTATCGTAAATGCGTATTTCTTGGAGAATACAGTAAAAGGAAGAATCAGCTATGTAGTGGATTCTTGGGCTTCTGTATTTTTCCTTCAGGTCTTTGGATTTGATAGTACTTGGGTTAATAAGCTTACCTGGTATTTGGATGTATGGCTTATGGTTACCTTTATTTTCTGGTATTTCCTTAGACGTCACTACGAGGCTTTTGTAAAGATAGTTTGCCCTCTTTTGGCACTATTTGTTTTGGGCTACATGGCTCATGAATACAATAGCCTTGCTGGAATCGATGGTTGGACAGGTCACTTCTACAAGTGCTTCCTTAGAGGAATGTCAGAAATGGCACTTGGTTGTAGCGCATACAGTCTCACACGACAGCTTAATAAAATCGAATTTACAAAGGCAGGGAAAACTATCTTAGCAATAGTAGAGCTAGTTTGTTATTTACTTGTATTTGGATATGCAGTGACAGGAGTTGATCCTAAATACAGCTTCCCAACACTGTTTATTATGATGATTGGTTTAATTCTTACATTTTCAAATGTTAATCCATGTCATCAGATTTTTGACAAGCCTATATTTGGCTGGTGTGGAAAGATGAGCTTGCTTATATACTTAAATCAGTTCTATAGCATCAGATTAGTGCAGTCACTACTTCCAAACATCAGCTTCCTAGCTAAGGTTTTGGGATGTACAGTGGTGACTCTCATTGGGGCTTATGTATGTGATGTAGTAGTTTCATTTTTCAACAAGAAAAAGCCACTCACTACATTAATGATTAAAAACTAGTATTACAAAGGGAGAATAACTTGGTTTTTAGTTCTATTTTATTTACTACAATTTTCCTACCTTTATGCCTGTTGGCCTACTATGGCATTCCAAGGCTTAAAGGTGGTTCATATGCAAATAGGATTAAGCTTTCCAACATAATCCTTTTAATATTCAGCTTAGTGTTCTATGCCTTCGGAGGGGTGAAATATCTCCTGCTGATAGGCATAGTTATTTTTATAAATTGGGCTGGGGGATTTTTGTGCGCAAGCAATCGTCATAGCCACAGGTTCAACAAGATATCCTTGGTATCTGTTGTTGTTCTTGATTTAGGCATTCTTTTTTTCTTTAAATATTTCAACTTTTTTATAGCGATAATTGAAAATATATTCTTTGGCGGAAGCCTTACTGTTTCAGATAGATTTACAAATCTATTTTCAGGAGTAGGTACAGGTGCATTAAATCTTCCACAGATTGTTCTTCCAGTTGGTATATCATTTTTTACATTCCAGGCTTTGTCCTATGTAATTGACGTATATAACGACCAGGTGGAGGTGCAGAGCAACTTTTGGTATTTTGCACTTTATATTTCATGCTTTCCACAGCTGATAGCTGGACCTATTGTTCACTATAAAGATATATCAGGACAGCTTACAGAAAGAAGTGTTGGAAGCTACGAGTTTGCAGCTGGTATCAAACGATTTTGCTTTGGCCTTGGTAAAAAGGTTATTATCGCAAATACGTTAGCGTCTATTGCAGATAAAATCTGGGCTGCCGATATATCCCAGCTGGATGCAACAGTTGCATGGCTTGGCTCTATCTGCTACACATTCCAGATTTACTATGATTTCAGCGGATATTCTGACATGGCCATAGGCCTTGGTAAAATGTTTGGATTCGATTTCAAAGAAAACTTTGATCATCCTTACAGGGCGGAATCAGTTAGAGAGTTTTGGAGACGCTGGCATATTTCACTCTCTACCTGGTTTAGAGATTATGTGTACATCCCTCTAGGTGGAAGCAGATGCACATTAAAGAAGACTTGCGCAAATATATTTATCGTATTCCTTTTAACAGGAATATGGCATGGAGCCAACTGGACCTTTATTACTTGGGGCCTTGTGTATGGCATTTTGCTTATATTCGAAAGAGTATGGTTTGGAAAGATATTGGAAAAGAATCCAGTGAAATTCCTAAATAGATTACTTACATTTTTCGTAGTAAATCTTTTGTGGGTAGTGTTTAGAGCGGATTCCATAATATCTGCATTTACCTATATTTCCAGAATGTTTGCAGGGGGAATCAGAATACTGAACCTGTTTACATATTTATCAGGCATGGGCGTAATCGCTATTTTTGCGGCAGCGATATTTGCAGGATTTGTGCAGGCCCATATGAGCGTCAAGGCAGTAAAGGGTAACATGGCAGTGTGCCTTGCAATATTACTAGTTAGTTTGTTATTCCTTGTAAATGGAACCTACAATCCATTCATTTATTATCAGTTTTAAGGAGCAATATGAATTTTACGAATCTAAAGAACAAAATCTTCATATTAGTCTTTTTAGCAATCCTTGTATTTCCATGGGTGGGAGGGGGATTGCTTAGAGTAGTTGCTCCGGATTTCTATGGCAAGATTTCAAATGTAGAGACGGAGAATCGAGAGGCGGCCACAATAGACTGGGGCGATTTGCTTAACTCAGGCGAAACTGTTTCAAGCTTTATTGACGATAGAATACCATTTCGTTACACTCTTATAACCTGGTACAAATCCCTTAATGATACTGTGGAAGGGCAGTTTGATAAAGTGGAGACTGCCATCGGAAACAAGCTTTATACTCCTACAAATATTGTTGAAAGTGCTGACAAAGGTGAGACGAATAAACCAATCGTGCCAGGCGAGGAGGTTCAAGTAAGCGAGCCAGTAGAAGAGGTGGCTGAAACAGACACATACTTCCCACTTCACGTATATCAGGATGTAATCCTTGCCAGGGAGAATTGGCTGTTCCTATACGGGGAAAATGAAATAGAGTGCTATCAGGGCACAAATATACTTAGCGAAAGTGAGATGGCTAGCTATGCAGCCAAACTCAATGAGCTGCAGGCTCTGTGCACAGCCCAGGGAAAGGAGCTATATATTTACATCGCTCCAAATAAATCCCAGGTATATTCCCAGTACATGCCTACAGTTGATATAGCAAACACATACAAAAGAGAGCAGCAGCTTCACAGCTATATTTCAGAGAATTGCTCTACACCATATTTGTATCCACTGACTGAGTCTTTGTATGCAGCAGGTATTTTGCAGACTTACTACAAATATGACAGCCACTGGAATCATATTGGCGCATTGTATGGCACAAACGCACTTTACGCTGCCATGGGAGTGGAGCAGACTACTCCAACTCAGTGGATTACCGGCACACAGGATGCAGAAAAATACGAGTTATACACATACATGGGTATCCCAGATGATCAAATCTACCATGACGATGTGGAATACACAGTGGATTATCGCCCTGAGATTACAGTTAATGGCTTGGACACTGAGGCTATGGTTTGCCATACCACAAGTGATGGGGCAAATCAAAAAAAGCTGTGCCTTATCGGCGACAGCTTTCGTGTAAACATGATGCCTTATATTTCAAAGGATTTTACTGAGTGTACATTTGCACATCGTGATTATATGTCGGAAATACACTCGGACATAAAAAACTCTGATGTAATTGTTATTGAAGCCGTAGAAAGATACGACTATGAAGCATTTAAAACAATGCAACGTGTGATAAATGTTTTGAAATAATGTTACAAAGCGCTTATTAAATGCTGAGCGATTGCTGCATATCCAGCATCGTTTGGATGACCAGCAAGGAAGGAACCGATTGTATATACAGTGCCATCTGGTGCTGTATATTGGTCGCCTTCTTGAAGCTGATATTCTGCAACACCCTGAATATCTGAAAGGCTTACATAAGTACAGCCCATTTCTGAAGCAACCTCTTTTTTTGTACTAATGATACTGCTATATTTCCAGAAATTATCAAGCATTACGATACGAGCATTAGGATTGTAGGACTTGATATATGTAATCATATCTTTTAAATCTTCTTTGAAGTGTGTTTCGTGTCCCTTAACATTTTCACCTAATTCAATAACGATAGTGCTGTATTGATAATTTGTGATGTATGGATCCAGGTCATCAAGCTCGTAATTTCTAGTGTTTGAGAACTCCCAAGCTCTAAGCGACATACAATCGTATGATGAGTATCCCTTTGCAGCGACTGTCAAGTGAACATAATCAGTGGCAGGTGCTGATGCGCCGCAGCCCCATCCTGAACCCCACCAGTCAGATGTGGCTGGATAGAAGGTGATGGAATTACCGATAAAAAGGATGTCCTTTGATGCTGTAGGTACAGACTTTGTTGCAGAAGGAACTGGTATGTCGATGTATTCTTCTGAAACATCATCAAAAGCAATATAGCCGTAATCTCCATTAATCTTTATTTTGTAGTAATCAGTTTCATTGCAAGTGCCAACCACAGAGATTCGGGAATCGATGGAAAGAGTACCAATGATTTCGGCTGTGTCGTATGGCTCTTCACGAACAGTGGCGTCAGATTGAGCAAAATAAGTAGCCTCTAAATCTGTAAAGGTATATTCGTCGGCTGGAAGCTCCTCATCGGTTTCTTCTTCAGCTTCTTCTGCTTCCTCCAAGGTTGCAGCCTCCTGTTCAGCTTCTATGCGTTCTTGTTCTTTTAGTTTTTCATCAGCCAATTTGTTTTGATAAATTACAAGAGAACAAAAGGCAATCACTAGAACAACCAATGATATCCAAAGGATTACTATTAGTTTTTTTCTCAAAATAATTCTCCAATCATCATAATATTTAGATTTCAAGTATTAAGTATATCATAAATAAGAATAGTAAGAAATATTGATTAATGATTGACAAAATATAAAACAGGTAGTACATTACTACTATGGAATTATTGATTATGAGGGATTATAGGAGGATAAGATGGAGTATAAGGACAAGAATGGTTTAACCGAAAAAGAATTTCTTGCACAGTACAGCCCAGGAGATTATCCTAGACCATCCGTAACAGTTGATATGATGGTATTAGGACCTAAAAAAGATTATTCTGGCTTAAAGATATTACTTATAAAAAGAGGGGCTCATCCTTTCATTAATTGTTGGGCACTTCCAGGTGGATTCGTACACGAGGATGAATCATGCTATGAGGCTGCAGCCCGCGAGCTTAAGGAGGAGACAGGTCTTAAGAATGTATTCCTTGAGCAGGTATACACATTCTCAAAGCCTAACAGAGATCCTCGTACACGTGTAATGAGTGTTGCATACATGGCACTTTCTCCAGTTGCACCACCAGTAAGAGGCGGTGATGATGCATTGGAAGCAGCATGGTTTGATTTCGAGTTTACAGACAACATGCTTCGCATTTTCAATGATGATATTGGAGTGGAAATCGTATATCAGCTTTCTACAAAGAGATTCCAAAACGGAAATGTTAGATATGCAAACACTGTAGCATCGCAAAAGAGCAAATCTCAGTTGGCATTTGATCATGACGAGATTATTGTTGAGTCTATGATTAAGCTCAGACGAGAAATCGAATATACTGACCTTCCATTCAGCATGGCAAACAAAGAGTTTACACTTCCTGATTTGCAGGTAATCTATGAATTACTTTTAGGTCACAGCCTTTACAAGGCCAACTTTAGAATCATGGTTGCTGATAGAATTGAGCCAGTTGGTAAAAAAGAAAAGTCAATTGTCGGACGTAGAATGTCGGAATTATATCGACTGAAATAAGGAGCATAACGATGAGAGAGTTTAATGTTGAAGATCAAACAAAGAAGCTGATTGAGTACACAAGAGAATGGTTCAACAAATTCGGAGATAACACAAGAGCAGTTATTGGTATCTCTGGTGGCAAGGATTCATCTGTAACAGCAGCTATTTTAAAAGAGGCACTTGGAGCAGATAGAGTAGTTGGAATCATTATGCCAAATGGCGAGATGTCAGATTTGGCAGATGCTAAAATGCTTGTAGATTTCCTTGGAATACCAAACGAAGTAGTACCTATTACAGATTACTACAATGCAGCCATTGCTACTTTTGAAAAGGCCAGTGCTTTTGAAGTAACAAAGGATTTACGTATCAATTTGGCGCCACGTCTTCGTATGTCTACTTTGTACGCAGTTGCACAGGGGCAGCCAGTTACCGCATTTGTTGTTAACACATGCAATGCTTCAGAGGATTACGTTGGATATTCAACAAAGTACGGCGATGCAGCAGGTGATGTTTCTTTGCTTCAGGATTTCACAGTTACAGAGGTTCTTCAGATTGGAGAATATTTGGGACTTCCAAATGAGTTAGTACACAAGACACCTTCTGATGGATTATCAGGAATGTCTGATGAAGATAAGCTTGGATTTAAGTATGCTCAGCTTGATGAATATATTTCAGATTCCAACGCCGACATTCCAGCCGACGTTAGAGAATCAATCGATAGAAAGCATGTGGCAAATCTTCACAAGCTTCAGTTAATGCCTGCATACAAGAGACATTAATTACAGCGGCTATCGGCCGAAGATTTCTACCACAAGGTTGAGCTTGCCTTTTCTAGACAGGCCACCTTCTTCAACAAGGTTAAATTTACCGAAGCCACGGACAGATACCGAATCTCCAGCAGAGAGAATTTTGTCGTTGTTTTCAACGATGTGCCCGTTTACCGATACCTTTTTCTCGGTGAAATATGGAATGGTATCCTTGCGGCTTAGGTTATAAACTTTAGAAATAACAGCATCAGCTCTAGGGGATGCTACCTGTATGGTGGTTTCCTTTAGGGCTGATTTTTTATATGACTCAGGCAATTCTGAGATGGAACACTTAACAGAATTACGCCCTACGGAAACAAAACTTTCCAGGAGATAATCGGCAGTAGATTCATCGGCGTAGATATACGCATCCATTCCATCTACAAAGATATCACCAAACTTTTTTCTATCCATGCCAAGGCTCATGAGTGAGCCCAGGTAGTCTCTGTGGGTGTATTCTTTTGCAAATTTCTTGGCAAGAGGCTCTACCTTGATACATTTAATTGGGAAATCAATTTCGTATCCAAAATCTGCTTCACTTCCAAAGCGAACCATCTTGCGCTCACAATTTTCATATCCACCAAACAAATCGTATTTGATAGGTGCAAAGGATTTGTCTCTTGCAGCCTGAAAAAGTACATCCTGCTGGGAGAGGCTGAGAAAATCACTGAAGGTATAAATGTTATTTTGATAGGCTCTGTTGGAAAGCTCTATTAATCGTTTATATAAAAGCTGATCGTCGTCGTTCATACCGTTCCCTTTCTAGGTAATTTATCTATCAATTATACTGAAAATGTTATAAAATAGCACCTAGTTATAGAAAGAAAATGGAGCAATTAAATGAGCAAGATACATACAGACGGATTGATTTTTGACATGGATGGAACAATCTGGGACAACACACCATTGTTCGCTGCAAGCTGGGAAAGAGCCTGCAAGGATAAAGGGTATGATGTTAAGTTTACTCCAGCCAAGCTTCAGCAGCTTTTTGGAAAGACAATGACAGACATTGCTGATGCCTGTATTCCTGACGAAGATCCAAATCGCAGATACGATACAGTAAAGCTCTGCGAAGAATATGAGATGCAGGATTTGGCGCAGTCAAAGGGTGATACAACATATGAAGGCTTGGAGGAAACACTTGAGACACTTTGCAAAAAGACAAAGCTTTTTATAGTAAGCAATTGTCAGCAGGGATATATCGAATCATTCCTGGAGAGAAGTGGTTACGGAAAGTATTTCACTGACTTCATTTGTTACGGCGACAACGGCCTTGGAAAAGCTGATAACATAAAGGAAATTGCCAAGAAAAATGGTTTGAAGAAACCGGTATACATAGGGGATATTCAAGGCGATAAGGATGCTTGCGATGCAGCGGGGGTTGATTTCATCTGGGCAGCATATGGATATGGCGATTCAGTAGATGGATACGCAGCAAAGGTGGATGACATAAAAGATTTAGGAGGTATTATTGATGGGATTTAATGTTGGGAAATTGTTTGAGGATGTTGCATATCTTAGCAAGGTCCACAACAAAAAGGACTATGAAAAGCAGATGGATATGTTTAATCAGCAGAGATATGATTTGCTAAAGGATTTGGTGGAAGCTGATGATGTGGAAGCTAGCGCAAAGGAGCTTTGCGAGGATGTAACAGCTGCATTTAAAAAGTTTGGCAAGGTAAGAGGTGCTGACTTAATGAATCTGAATTATTTCATGATTTATTATGTGTTCCCATCTATTCTTACAAATGAAGAAAATGGCAAAGAAATCTGTGACAAGCTAAAGGATACTTGGAATAATCATTTCAAATCTACTATTAACTACACAGATTATGAGACCTTACGAGATGGATTCCAGACAAAGATTTTTGGTATTCCAATCGGCAAAAACTAAGTCCAGCGGTGTGATGTCAAGTGAAGAAGAATAAAAATTCTTTTATTTTTTGATATATTTCACGAAAAGAAAAAACGACCACCTAAGCCCTGTCGACCATATTTTTAAATGAGCAGGGCGTACTCATCAGCAAGTAGGTGATACTACTATGCTGGACGATATAGACGATTGTCTTTCAGCAGTCGAAAGACTAATCGCACAAGTTTACGGGCAGTTAATGCGAGTGCACGTTTATGTTGGTATCTGTTTACCTCTTTGTATTTGAGGTGATAGAAGTCGTTGTATTCCTTGTCGCATCTTACAAGAGATAATGCAGCTT
>NZ_FOWB01000014.1:0-71642 GCF_900115355.1 Pseudobutyrivibrio sp. JW11
AATCTTCGTTTATTTGTTTTGCTCTGTGTGACTTGCTGTCCCTCAGTGCTCGATTATAATATCACCTGTATCATCACTTGTAAAGCCTTTTTTGATGATTTTTTAAAGTAAATCTATTCACCCTAAAAGCACCCTTTTGTTTGAATTGCACTAATTGTTTGTACAATATTTGTAAATACCCCACAATACCAATTATAATCCCTTTACTTGCACCTCAAATTTACTTTACAGGCACGCAATGCTTATCGTTGATATCGCAAACCTTCTGTACTCTTCTTCTATACTTTTCTTCCATCAATGGTTCAGTATTAAGCCATGTCTTAACTACTTCCATTGCCATCAAACCACCAATGATTTTTGCGCCAAGGCAAAGGATGTTTGAATCTGTATGCTGACGAGCTAATGTTGCACATAATGGATCCTGGCATACTGCTGCATAGCATCCGTTTATCTTGTTTGCAATAAGTGCGCTACCATAACCTACACCATCGCAGAATATTCCTCTGTCGCATTCACCTTTTGCTACTGCTAATGAAGCTGGATACACAAAGTCTGATAAGTCGCAGCTGTTATCATCGTATGTTCCAAAATCTTCTACTTCATATCCCTGGCTTAATAAATAAGCTTTAATTTCCTCCTTCATTTGAGTGCCAGCATGATCGTTAGCCATTGCAATCTTCATATTTATTTCCTCCTATATTTAATATACATAACAATAATCATCTTTTAGTAGATAACATGTCTAACTTAAATGATAAGAAGGTATTTACTTAATTGCAACATATTCTTAATTCCGTCACAGATTGTTCATTGGAATTAGACGATATAATAGCATACAATTATTTGTAGGGAGAGGTATAGATTTTATTTGAATGAGGGGCTTATGTGGGATTATAGTTTCGCTATACCTAGCATCTTAATACTGGCCATATTACTAATCAATTACTTTATGCTGCAAAGGTTGCCTATCCGCGTCAACAAAAACTTTGTCAGCCTTTTATTAATTGAAACTGCAGTAATTACATCTGATATATTCTCCAGCTGGGCCTGTGAGAACTATCAAGATTTGCCCAAATTCGTAGTTGTTTCCAGCAACATGTTTTACTTTATTTTCTTCATCTTACGAGCATACGCATTCTTTGTGTTCACTTGTAGCATTCTTGAGTTGGAGCCAACAGAGAATCAATTTAGAACATTTTTATGCCGCTTACCTATGATTATTACAGAGGTAGTAACGCTGTCTTCCCCATTTACAAAAGCTGTATTTTTTATAGGAAGTACAGGTTATCAGCGTGGATCTTTATATAATATTATTGTTTTAAATTTCGCTATATATCTATTCTTGAGCACACATGCTACTGTAACTTTTAAAAGCAGGCTTAAAGCTAAGAGAGATTTTTTCGGTATTCTTTTCTATTTATTAATCCTCATCGTTGGCTTAATATTTAGAATCATGTTTCCTAGATATCTACTGATGGATACTTTCTGCGTAATGACAATAATCTCTATAAATCTTCTTTTTATGAATCCAGAGTATTTTATAGAAAGAAGGACGCGTTTATTCAATAGCGAAGGACTACGAATCATTCTTCAAGATACAACTAGGCAAAAATATAACACTATATTTGCATTTGTGATTAGACATTATCAGGAAGCTATAGAAATCTATGGTGCAAAGCAGATGGATGTTGGTATCCGTCTCATCGGTTTATACCTAAGACGAATTCTCCCAAAAGAAAAGCTATTCTATTATCGATCAGGCAGATTTGTCATTATGACAAAATCCAGCGTCGATGTTTCAGCTGTAATTAAAAAAATCGAAGAACGTTTCAAGTCCCCTTGGTTATCCGACAACGTTGAACTGTATTTGGAGGCAAGATTTGTTGAAGTAAGCCCTGACTATGAAATGTATGATTCAGATATCGTCATTAATACTTTAGTAAACGCCCTGAGTAAGGCCAACAATAGTACTGACAAATCTCATATACTTGTGGGCCGAGACATGTTTGATGCAGTACAAAACAATACTGCCATCAAGCGAGCCCTTGAAAAAGCAATCGAAAACAATAAAATCGAAGTATTTTTGCAGCCTATTATGGATGCCCAGACAAATACTTTGGTAGGTGCCGAAAGTCTATGTAGAATTAGAGATGATAAAGGCGAAATAATATCTCCTAACAAGTTTATTCCAATTGCTGAAAGCAATGGTCGAATAAATCAACTAGGAGAACAGGTTTTTGAGAAAACCTGTAAATTCATCAGCGAAAATGACATGAGTGCATTGGGATTAGAGTGGATTAATGTAAATCTATCTGCTGCACAATTTATGAAAAAGGATTTAGCATCAGATTTCAGCAATCTCATTGAGAAATATAATCTTCGCCCTTCCGACATTCATCTTGAAATAACAGAGGCGGTAATCGTTGATGATGATATTACGAATAATCAAATTCAAAGTCTTCGTCAAAAAGGGTTCCTGTTTTCTCTTGATGATTATGGAACAGGCTATTCAAACATTAGTAGGCTTAAGCATTCACCATTTTCCAACGTCAAAATCGATATGAGTATTGTATGGGACTACTGTGATAATCCAAATTTACTTTTACCTATGCTGATAAAAGCATTCAAAGAAACTGGGTATAGCCTTACTGCCGAAGGAATAGAAACAAAAGAAATAGCAGATACAATGAAATCTATTGGATTTGATTATCTACAGGGAATGTACTATTCTCCTCCGATTCCAATGGATGAATTTATAAAGAAATATACTAAAAGCTCTTAGCCATGACTAAGAGCTTTTCTTGTTATCAATATTAATAATTTAGATGCATTAAAAGGCCTTCGCAACCAGCCAATACATCCCTATAACAAACATCAAACTTTCGAGTGTACCAAGGATCATCAATATCACGTGGTCTATCGGTAAAATCAAGAAGCCTGTAGATTTTATTATCCCGGTCTTCACCAAATTCATAGCGTAAGTCACGCATGTTTTCTGCATCCATTCCAATTATATAATCAAAATCTCTATACTCGTCCTTTCTAATATGACGAGCACCGTAACCACTACAATCTATCCCCTTTTCATTAAGTAATTGTCGAACAGGAGGATAAACCGGATTACCAATCTCTTCGTATGTCATGGCTGCACAATCAATATAGAAATCCGCCGCAATTCCCCGCTTGTCTACCATATCCTGCATCACATATTTGGCCATAGGCGAGCGACAAATTGAACCATGGCAAACAAAAAGTATTTTAGTCATTATTATCCTCCGCTAAGACTGTAAATCCAGAGTAGGCATAGAATCTATTACTTCTTGTAAAGGAGACCATGCCATAACATCAAAATCATCTTCTCCTATACTAGCATTTTCATCCTCGTCCTCCAAGCCCTCGCCTTTGTTTCTATTAGTTTTTCTTGCCTCTTCTATTTCATCATTATTGCTGGGCAAACTAGCATATGCATCTGTCTTTTTGAATTCCCTTACTACTTCATCCAAGGCTGCAATTATAGCTGTTTTATATTCATCTTTATCTGAAATACTGTTGTAAGCAAAGAAAATAATGTCATTAACCTCTTCTTTAGACTGAGCAGTCTTCAGCTGATGCTCCAGATTTTCAGCCATTCTTCTGATTCTGAGATATTGTAGATAGAGTTCTGGATTGTGCTCTTTTAAATATGACTCTTCCTTTTTAGTTAGCCTCTTCCCGCTTTTTATTTTTGCCTGTATTTTTTCCATCAGCTTAGGATCTTCCTTGCTATTTGAATCAGAGGCTTCCTCCTGTAGTTTTCTAACCACATTCGTCAAATGAGCTGATACCGTTTGGCCATCTATACTATTATTTTGAAAACTCATGTTTCCTAAATCAAATGATATCTGCATAGTCTTCTCCTATACCTTACAAATAAAAAGGTTCATGAATGATTGTTATTTCATCCATGAACCTTTTGATATCCTTAATATCGTTTAAAGCATCAAGCCACTCGAACTATAAGTTCCTGAGCTTAGCGCCATAGCCTTATTGACTATTGTGTCAATAGAATCAACTGTGCTGGCAATGTTTTTGTAATATGAAGAGGTACTACCAAGTAGAGCTTTGATATCCTCTGGATTTGCAGCTGCAAGCTTTTCCTGATCAATTACAAGCTTGTTATCGCTGCCCATTGAAATTCCGATATTTGCAAAATCCTCAGCCTTCGCTTTGTAAGCCTCCAAGAACTCTGATTGGAATGTGTTGTATAATGTGCCTCCACATGAAGTCAGATTTGTAATAGTGCTGTTGTAAGCAGTTACAAAATTAGTAACTCCCTTTAACAAGTCAGCATTATCATATTCTTTTCCTGACTCTGCCTCATATAAAGACTTATCATCAAGCTTTGAAAGAGCATCCAAAAGATTTGTAGCAGCCTTATCAACATTTTTGTATTTGCTGTTGGAGCTACTAGATGATAGTCCCATGGATTCCATCTTCTGCTGATATTTCAAATCATTGTTTGAGATGATTTGGTCGATAAGCGCATTTCCACTTTTTTTGCTATTTAACATTGAAAGCAGACCTTGACTACTCTGATAATACTCATAAGAATTATTAATCGTACTCATCAAAACCCTCCTTTTTCATTCTCCATGTTTTATATCGGACAGGTTTTGCCACAAATTAACAGGTTAAGTTTATTATTTTTATTCTTCTGTTTTAAGCTCGTCAAATTCAACTATTGCTTTAAACAAATCTCCATCAATCTCAAGAGTCAATGAGCCTCCCATTGATTCTGTTAAGCTCTTTGCTATGGAAAGACCTAAGCCATTTCCGTCTGTGAAACGAGACTTGTCGCCACGAACAAAACGCTCCATAAGCTCATCTGCCGAAATGTTTAACTCATTTTTTGATGTGTTTCTAAAGTTAAATCTGACTTTGCCGTCTACTCTCTTCAAATCAATATACGCTCTTGTATCCGGTTGCGCATATTTTACGATATTTGACATAAGGTTATCAAAAATTCTCCAAAGATATCGATTGTCCGCCATAAGGAAGATGTCATCTGCTGGAAAATCTGTTACCACTGTAATCTTGCCAGTTTCTAGTCTTTCGCTAAATTCACCTATTGATTGATTTAAAAGAACAACAGCATTTATTATTTCCATGGTAAATTTAATATTTCCCGTAGATGCTTTTGATGCTTCTATTAAATCTTCTATTAGCTTTTTCAGACGTGCTGACTGGCGACTAAGGACTCCTAAATATTCCTTTGCCTTTTCATTATCAATCTTTTCTTTGTCAAGCAAATCCACGTAGTTGATGATTGATGTAAGCGGAGTCTTAATGTCGTGAGAGACATTAGTTATAAGTTCAGTCTTCATTCTCTCGCTTTTGGTTCGTTCATCAAGAGCTACATTGATACCATCACCAATTTGATTCATAGCAACGGCATGCTCCTCTAAAAACAGTGGCATCCCCTTTAAATCAACCTTTGCTGATAAATCTCCTGCCGCAAGGGCTATGGCTGTCTCCTTTATTCTGGCATAGCTATATAACAATTTGCGAAGCACAACGACATAAGCTATTTTTTCAAGTACCCAGAATGGAGCAATTCCTCTAGTATCGTACGACATCATAATTACAAAATATTCAATTATCGTAATTACGATAAAGATAAACCAAATTCTTCTAGTCCATTTAATATTTTTACGAATCTTTATTGACTGCTGATGAAGGATAGCAAGCCGACCCTTCCCCCAGACGATGATTTTGTAGGCACATGTATGCTTAAAGAATCGATGTAGTTTTACATTTACCGCTAAGTTTGCAGACCACATAAGACCTACTGCCATCATAGCTGCTGTAACTATTCCAAATATAAATATAGACATGCCTAGAGACAAATTGCTATCTCTCATTGTTCTTACAATCCAGCAAAATATTGCAAAAATGATGTATTCTACAATAACGGCACACCAGAAAAATACATCAGTCCAAACTTTACCAATCCAATTAACGCTAATTTCATCGGAATCTTTTTTATGACCAATTGCGCACATAAACAGAACATAACATAGGATTGAAAGTATAAATGAAAGTACCGCTGCTATCGGAAATACGTATTTTGTATCCTCGGCAAATCCGATGAACCATTTAGCCTGTGCATAAAAATCATTTACTCCATTAAATGTATCTTTAGGGAAGCATACAAAAACATAATTTTCTGTTTCAGGATTTAAAGTTGCAACCTCAACTGTAGAAGCAGTTTCTAAATATGCTTCATAATTTATTTCTGAAAGTGTGTTATGTATAGTAGAAAAGTCAGCAATATATTCACCCATTGGTGCTTCCTCTCCGTACCCGTCCACATAAATATTAATAGCAAAATCTTCTATACTATCTGTGATTGGAGAAAACTGGGTATCTTCAATATACAAACCATCTGTATTTTCTACAGGAGCATTAGGCAGAGCACGTTCTGCCGGCAAATAATCAACTTCATATTCTTCTGTTGTTTCATCTGTTGTTTCTTCTTCTGTAGATTCATCCGAATCCTCATCTTCTATTGTATATGTTGTCTCATCACTATCTCCCTCTTCTAAAGGAGTATAATAATCTACCGCATCCGGTTTATTGGCTTCCCAAATTTTTCTGTAAATAATATTTGCAGATGAGTTCCAATAAGCATCTTCTTTTGACTCTTCATCAGCATATGTGACTGTACAAATGTCATAACATGACTCACTAAGCTTGTAAAACTCACCGTTACTATATACGTACATGTTCTGACTTATAGGATCATAACCAATACCATTGATATCATAAGTTTTCCATTCAGTAGTATTTACATCAATAATCTGATTGCCACCCCATATGTCCAGGAAATTATCACTAAGCACAAATTCTGTATCTGGATTAATACTGTAATCTCCTACATAAGCATTATCTGGAACAGTTGTGGTGAAATTTTTATATAAATACAAAGATTCATCATCAAGATCAATGTTTTCAGCATTTGTCCCTTTGATAATGCCATAATAGCAGTTCATTTTATCTAGCTTGTCTTTATGAAAATCATCCTGATTATCAGAAAGAGCTAAAGTAGCATAACTAGTGCCCGCGTATCTATAAGCAAAATCTGAAAATGCATCTTTATCATTCGAATATAACTTCCAGCTTTGGAAGAACGCGCATATCACCAACGATAAAACGCAAATAAATGCAAAAATAGTGCATCCCACTGCAAGAAGTATCTTACTTGCATTACTGTATAGTCGTTTCATAATCATCCTCCTGATGAGCTAGTCATCAATCTTATATCCGTGCCCCCAGACAGCCTTTAGGTATCTTGGATTGGCACTGTCATATTCTAATTTTTCCCTGAGATGGCGGATATGAACAGCCACAGTGCTTTCTGCACCAAGTACTGTATCATTCCAAACCTTCTCATAAATGTCGCGTGGTGAGAGAACTTCCCCCTTATGTGTCATAAGAAGTTTTAATATGTCATATTCAAGCGGAGTGAGATTTACCAGATTGCCATCAAGTGTAACCTCTTTAGATTTATCATTTAGCTCGATGCCACCAATTTGAAGAATACTGTCATTGTCAGAAGCTTCCTCTGTTGATGCACCAAGTAGCGTGTATCTTCTAATCTGAGATTTAACTCTAGCCATCAGCTCTACTGGATTAAAAGGCTTTGTTACATAATCGTCAGCGCCTATTGTTAGCCCCATAACCTTATCAGCATCTTCGCTTTTGGCAGTAAGCATGATGATTGGCACATTTGAAAATGTTCTTATTTCAGCCATGGCCGCAATACCATCCATTACAGGCATCATCACATCCATAAGAATCAACTTAATATCAGTCTGAGTTTTAAGAATATCAACTGCCTCTTTTCCATTTGAAGCACTAATCACTTCAAAACCTTCACTTACAAGATAGATTTTTAACGCTGAAATGATATCTGGTTCGTCGTCACATATTAGAATTTTGTTCATTTTATCTCCCATATTTTTGGGACCTTTCGGTCTCCTATGATTAATCACAAATATATATTATTGTATATTATCTTAAGTTCCAATGGGGTAAATTATTAAGATTTGTTTAAGAAATAGGATTAAAATAAAAAACTAGGAGCCTTTACCTAAGACTCCTAGTTGAAAATCATATTATGGCACTTCTAAATACTAATACTACAACGACAAATCAACATGGGCTACAGTTCCCGCAGCTCCTGTGCTTTCTTTTAGATATATTCCTGATTTTCTAAGAACTGCATCGGTCTGACCAGCCACATTCTTATATGAAAATTCAGTATCTATATTACCAAGGTAAATGGCTCCCACATCAGCCTGCTTCAGATTCAGAAGTTTGTCATCTCCCTCTGCATCCTTGGTCCAAACTTTAAGTTTGTTGAAGATAGAATCATTTTCGTCAATCCAGCCATTTTTGTCTTCATCATATTCTGACAAATCTCTGAAACCATCACCTGACTTAGTTCCAAACAATTCTGAACCGTCGTTAATCTTGCCATCCTCATTTTTATCCAACGCCAGAAAGCCGCTTCCCTGTCCAACAAAAGAAATGTCATCTTCCTTTCCATCTGAATCAATATCAAACTTAAACTTTTGGTCTGATATTGATGTAGCATTTGTATCCATATTTATTACAAGAGGGTCTGTTAGAATTCTTGTGTACGTCTCTTCTGATATGGAATCAATCTTTTGAGACAAGCTGCGGCCTAGCTGAACTTCCACATTAAAGTTTATGCTACGGCCATCGGAGGTTTGCACCGTTCCTGTGCTCTTAAATCCTGTATTTTCATACTCCAAATGAGAACCGGATGTTGCAGTAATGCGCTGCCATACCTGGGTGGAAGTTCTACCACCTGACGATAAATCCAGTGTATTCTGCTGCGCGCCATTTACACTAAACTTAACTCCATCCACTTCGCATTTTGAAAATACATTTCGTTGCCAATCATTAAAGGCTCGCACTTGATCAGACAACTTTTTGTCGTTAGGGCTTGTTTTTCCATTGAGAAGATCAAGAATCTTCTTCACAAGACTAATTTGCAAATCTTCTAAATCCCACTGGGACATCTGAGCATTAGCCTCTCGAATCTGCTTATCATGCTCAGCCATTTGGTTAATCATGCTTTGAAGATTCTTTTGTTGTCTTTCCTTTTCCTGTTCCTTTTCAGTTTTCTGATACTCTTCTAGTGATTCTTTTAATGATTTTTCCCCATCCTTTGATAACTCAACAATCGCACCAAGCGTATCCACATTCGCTCTCTGTTCAATTGTAACGGTTTCAATATGGGTGTAAGAATAAGAATTGTGTTGAGATGCCATGTTTACATGGCTGTTTTCAATCTTCATAGCGGACTCCTTTCCACAAATAAAGAATATAAAAGTGCCAAACGCCGAAAACTGTTGCACATCCATGTGCCTAGTCTTCGTATTTTATATCGGATAAAAAACTGACAATTTATAGCTCCAATGCTAAAAAATGTGATAAAATATTTCTATAATGTATTAAAGGGGCTCACGTTATGGACAATAAGGTAATTTCAAAATCTGGAATCGATCCAAAAAAGCAATATTCTGAATATCTAATTATTGCTTATCTGACTTACATGTCGCTGTACATCATTTTTAATTCAGCCATCGATTATTTTTATGAATCAACTTCCATCTATCGAATTGGAAACTATGTTGGTCTGATTCTAGCGATTGGCACGCTGGTGCCGCTGGTACGAAAAGTGCCTACAGACTTCCTAATCGAACCACTAAAAGTTAATAAAGCAAAAATATGGAATGCTATCACTAGAGGTTTCTTGGTTTGTGCCTTTTTCGGTGGATTAATGATTCTATTGAAGTTTGCAATACTTCAGCTGAATCCAATTATGCTTAAGCGCTGCCAGCCATTCTTTTATCTTGATAGATTGACTCCAGGAAAAATCACAACCAACACAATGTTATATCCATTCACTGCATTTTGGCAGGAATATTGTATGAATGTCATGGGTTATGACGGAATGCGTACACTGTTAGTCGGTAATCACAGAAAACATAAATCGGTTTCTGTTGTAGCACTCTTCTTTGGAGCCATGCATTACACCTACGGTTTTCCAATGATAGCGCTGACAATTCTATTTGTTTTATTTATGAATTATATTTATCGTCGTACTAAAAACCTTTGGGTTTGCATGCTGGTTCATATTATTCTTGGTCAGTTGTTATTTACTTTACAGCTGCAAAAAATAACCTTTTCTTTTTAATTGAAAATATACAAGCATTTGCCTATAATAGATTGCGTACAATTTATTTCATAAGGAGGATATTTTCATGAAAGAAGTTTGTCAGTTTTTAAAAGATGCTGGTATTTACTACCTTGCAACAGTAGAAGGTGACCAGCCAAGAGTTCGCCCATTCGGCACAATTGAAATTTTCGAAGATAAGCTTTACATCCAGACAGGAAAGTCTAAAGATGTTTCAAAGCAGATTCAGGCTAATCCAAAGGTTGAAATCTGTGCATTCAAGGATGGACAGTGGATTCGTATCTGTGGAGAGCTTGTAAGAGATGACCGTGTAGAAGCTAAGGCTCATATGCTTGATAACTATCCTGACTTAAAAGCTCAGTACTCTGCAGAAGATGACAACACCGAGGTTCTCTACTTCAAGAACGCAGTAGCTACTATCTCATCATTCACAGCAGCTCCAAAGACAATCAATTTCTAATATACTAAAAGGGAGGTTCAAACCTCCCTTTTTACATGCTTTTCTTACATTCTGGACAGATATGCTTTCTGCCATCAGCAATATATAACTTCACATCATTAAAATTCAAATAAACCTTCTTTTTGCATTTCGAGCAAACATACATATATAAAGCCATTACGCTTCTCCCTTTAATATAGTGACTTCTAGCATTCACCATAAATATACGAGAATTATAAGCGCTTTTATGTTATGTATCAAGAGGTTTCGTGAAATATTTATCGTTTTATAACTAATTTTACAACCGTCTCAGCTTGACTTCCATTTATAGTTTAGCCCACGGAATCATTCGTACACATATCTAATAATAATTTACCATTATATTGTTGTGTAATAAGTAAATTTATGTAAACTTTCTGTGAGATGTTTATGGAATGTGATAGGTTCTAAAAGGTTACTCGTTTCTTTTTTTATTTATACAATCTAATCTTAGATAATTCCTCTTCCAACTCTATTCTCGCGTTTCTAAGGTTTATATCATTTTGCATTTTCAAAAAATAATCGTCACTTACTCCAAAGAACTTTCCAAGTCTCAGTGAGGTATCAACTGTTATCTGTCTACGGTCATGAATTATATCCTGTATTCTAGAAACAGGCACAAATATTTCGTGTGCCAACCTGTATGCAGAAATACCTAATGGGTCCATGAATTCTTCTTTTAGAATCTCACCCATTGTTGGTGTCTGAATAATTACTGCCATTTTCTTTTCCTCCTAGCAACAGAAAATCCTAATGATAATCTGTTATCTCAACATCATAAAAATCTCCATCCTGTTCCTTGAAGCAGATTCTATATTGATCATTAATCCTAATGCTATATTGTCCTTCTCTATCTCCCGAAAGTTTTTCCAATCTATTTCCAGGAGGAACTCTCAAATCATTAATACAATTAGCATTATCTATCATTATAAGCTTTCGCAATGCTATTCTCGCCACGTCATTTGGTATCGATTTAACAAAATGTTGCTCATACACTCTTTTTGTGGCTATATTTTTAAATTCTAATATCATAAATCTCTATAAGCAAATTATACACGCAGCGCAGGTATATAGCAAGTATATTTATATCTGACTACCTAATCTTTACCATTAATCCTTTCTATTAGATTAGCCATATTTTCTTTTTTTATCATAATATAGTATAGTAACCATTGGATACAGATTATCATATATTATCCATTGGTTACTTGTCAACTTCGGAGGTATTAATATGGCGGACGAGATAATTGCAAAAAGAATAACTGCAGCAAGAGAAAACCTTGGCATAACCAAGGCTGAAGCATCTCGCAGATTAAATTTGTCCAAAATTGGATATTGTAGATATGAATATGGGGATAGAACCCCTTCTATGCAGACATTAGAAGTAATTGCACAGTGTTTTAACACATCAGTTGATTATCTCACAGGTAAAACTGATGATATTTCTCCAGATAGAATAGTAATAGATAAAAATGATAATCCTGAAATTTTTTCTCTTGTTCAAAAACTCTCAGGCTATGACAATAAAACTATCCGTAGAATCATTACTTATGCCTCTCAAATTCTAAAATAAATGACTGAAAATCTTATAATTAGAACTCCTTCTAATTTACTTAACACTTTTTCTTTATATGTTGAATTCAATCAAGAATTAAAATAACTACTACCTTAAATTAAGGTAGTAGTATTTTATGCCACCAATTAAAATTCTAAATCTAATTTTATAAAATGTTCTAATTCATCAGCTGGATAAGCATTTGTCCAATGATAGGGCTGTAATTCATGTAATGTAATAAATTTAAGAGTGCCATCATCAGTTGTTACACCAACTTTTACATCAGTTCCCCAATAACGCAAACGTTCTTGGCAAACGCCACAAGGCGAAAGTACTTTAAATGGCGAGTTTTCATCATCTCGTACTACACACAAACAATGGGTAACTTTTTCATTGAATTTGTGTGCTTCGCAAATCGCTCCAGTTTCAATGCATAATAAAACAGAACCATTAGCACTTTCAACAGCCACGCTAGTATAAAAATTACCTTCTTCCGTATGAATGATAGCTGCACCACCCCAATCCTCAGGGAAACGCTTTGCAACGAATTCGGTCACTCTGTCATACATTTCTTGCTCAATATTCATGTTGTTCCTCCCTTAAACAAGCCTCTTTTTTGCTGTATTGTGTAAAATTGTACTTTATTTTTTTATCATAATCAAATTAAAAATTATTGACGAAAGTTCATGCTATATGTATATAAAAAAGATGTAGCCAATCTGACTACATCCATCATAAATCTAAGTTATCATAGAAGTTCCATGTTTACAGAAAAAAATTCAAAGGCTCAACTTGTGGTGTTAATCTTAAGGTATATACTGATGAAGAGCTTAATACCTTGGTTTATTTAATTAAAAAGGGCTGTAAGCATCCTATTTTTAAGAACCCTCATAAGGGTAGAGGAAAGAGAAAATAATTTGCTATAACATTTATATAACTCTTCATTTGTCCACTAAAGTTCCCACTTCATAAGCTGATACTATACTAGCCATCTTTGGATTTATTGGCATCTGGAAGAAATCGTTGGATTCTGAAATGTTATTTGTCTTAAACGACGTCTTACCACTCAGAAAATCAATGTATGCCTGTCTCTTCTCAGCCGCTTCCTGTAGCCATTTTTCTTCCAGCTGCTTCTTTTCAGAAGCCTCTTTGTCTATCCTGTTTTGAATCTTTTTCTGTTCTGCACGTTTTGTCCAAAAGCTGTCCCTCGACTTTTCTTCCCATACCTTTTCGCCGTTTCCATTCTGATAACCATTCGACCAACTTAAACACCGACATTCCGCTTTAGATGCCCCAAAACTACAAACACAACAGAGAGGACCTGTTAATGCTCGGTTGCCACTTGAATACTCATTGCCAAGCATCCCCTTAATGCTATCCATAACCCATTTCTCATACTCAGGATCTGCCTGCATTGCCTTGAAGCCCTCATCAGAAATTGAAATAGCATAGCTGTCGCAAGAATGGGATGAATGTATGTTATATTTAGAAATCGTGTCATTAATATATTGCTTATATTCTTCCAATGTCATATCCTTTGTGGAAACAGCTGCTGTTTCCTCTAATGCACCAGCTGTTTCCACTTTTGAACTTAGCGTAGAAATGAAAGAATCCTTTTCACCGTTCACAGTTCCACTATTAATCTTCGAACCATTATTCACCGATGTCTTAGCTGTAACAGATTTGATAAAGCTGCTATAATAACTCGTCATTCCATTTACATCAATAGTATTGTTCATATCATCACCGACCTTTTTCTATAAATACAAACTATTAGGGAGTGATACTCCAGCTCCATAAGCTGTTAACACACTTTCTGGGGTATCTCCAAAAGCAAATGTCCCCAATCCAAGCATCTGCTCATTAAGAACAGCTTCTATACTTCTCCTGTGATAAATCTCTTCCTGAATACGTCTACGTTCATCTGCAGCCTCTTGGCTCTGTTCTATATTCTCACGCTCTTGCTTTGCTTTTTTCTCCCTCTTTGCTTTCTGCTCTTCTTCGAACTGTCTTAATTCTTCTTCTGAAGGACCAGATATGTGACCTCCGCCACCTGTTACTCGAAAATGTGCAATGTCTCCATTTTCGTCCAATGCAATCAAGTATGATAATACCCGTCCCGGTCTTGTAGGATGGTTTGCAATAAAACTATCAACTTTATCCATGACCTTTTGAGCCAGTTCAGGATTATTCTTCATTTTCTCTTCCAACTCTTGCGGAACAACTATCGCCTTTCCACCTAATGTAGAATCTAATCTAGCCTGAACACAAGAATCTACCATATCTGGATTTTTTCCCGTTGGTGTCCAGTTCAGAACAGATTCATCAATGTCGTCCTCAAAAAATTTTTCAAAAGGAAAATCATTACGCTCCCATATTCCCTGGGAGATTTTAGAAGCATCCATTACATGGTATTTAGCTCCGGGATATTTAGCTTTCAATGAGTCTTCAAAACTCAGTTCTATAGATACGGCATTATCCAAGGAATAGGTCTCTTTCAATGTATTCACAAAACTGGATGATGAGACCGACTTATTCATAATCTGATTTACGTAACTGTACGCACTTGCCACTCCGCTCAAACTGCTAATATCCATATTCCACCTCCAATACAAAAAAGGCATCTGAACCCAGGGTATATCAATCCCTTGATTCAGACGCCTTCATGGCTTCAATATAATACTTCATATATTATATCGGTCATATATATAATTTCTTTATTTTTTCATTCAAATTTAGCATTTGATTCAAAAAAGAGATAGGCTCGAATACCTATATGTCCATCTCTGCCAAATCTACTTTTACATCTATATAATGCTCAGCTTGTGACCAATTCTTGGACAATAACGCAACCGTTTCTGTGTGCATGGTGTGGCCAAACTGATCGCAGACAGTGTACTTCTGCAAATAATATCCATTTTCTTCTAAGTGCTTCAGGTCGCGGGCCAGTGTGGCGCTGTCGCAGCTGACGTATACGATACGGGATGGCTGCATTTTTATCATGGTATCAAGAGCAACTACATCGCAGCCTTTGCGAGGTGGGTCTACCATGATGACATCCGGATGGGACATCTTCTCATAAATCTCTGGAAGGACCACTTCTGCCTCCCCGCAATAGAACTCTGCATTATCGAGTCCATTTAGCTTTGCATTGGCCTTGGCATTTTCGATGGCCTGAGGTACTACCTCGATACCGATTACACGGCCTGCTCGCTTTGCCATAGAAAGCGAAATGGTACCGATGCCGCAGTAAAGATCCCAGACCTCCTCTGTGCCGTGCAAATCTGCATATTCAAGTGCCTTACTATAAAGTCTCTCCATCTGGTCATGGTTCACCTGATAGAAGGAATTGGCACTGATATCAAAGGCTATTGTATCACCGCTAGTGAGGGTGATTGTATCGCGAATTGCTTCTTTGCCATATAAAGCTTTTGTCTCATATCCCATGATGACATTGTCACGGCGAGTGTTTACATTAAGCACAAGTGATGCAAGCTCTGACTCTACTGTTTTGATATGAGCCACCAGTGAATCAACCTTAGGTAGTGAATCTCCATTAACTACTACACATACCATTGTCTCACCTGTGGCCTTACCCTCGCGGACCAGGACGTGACGAATCTGGCCTTTTCCAGTAGCCTCGTCATATGGCTTGATGCTACATTCATTCATATAATCGATTACCGCATATACGATATCCATGCTCTTCTTCGAGCAAATCTTACAATCATCTGATGGAACAATTCTATGGCTTCTGGCTCCGTAAAAGCCTGCAATAATATTGCCATCTTTATCAAGTCCGATTGGAACCTGGGCCTTATTGCGATAGCGAAGTGGCTCGGTCATGCCAATAATAGGCTCACGTATAGAGTCCACAAATGCTCTATCGTATCCGCCGATTTTGACAAGGTTGTTTGCTACAATATTATCCTTAATCTCAAGCTGCTTATCATAGGATACCTGCATAATCTGACACCCACCGCACTGCTTTGCATTTGGGCAGGCAGGCTGCACTCGATATGGGCTGGCCTCCACAACTTCCTTAAGAGCAGCAAAACAATAGGTCTTTTTAACCTTTGTGATGATGACGTCACATACATCCCCAACCACGGCGTCCTTCACAAAAATGGTCACACCATCAGTGTGACCAATTCCTGCTCCCTCCAAGGACATATCTTCAATTGTAAGTCTTACAATATCATTCTTATTCATTAATTCTTTCCTGTTCTACGGATGTTTGAATCCAATAAACGATTGAATCCCTGCCATGTGAGGTTGTTTTCTTCAACATTTTCGAGAGCTTCAAAGATTGTTTCCATCTTGGCATCGATATTGTCAGCAAATGAAAGGGCGATAGCCTCTGCAATAGCTGGCTTCTTTGGTGAGCCAAACTCCAGCTCGCCGTGGTGAGAAAGAATACAGTGGATAAGCTCTTTACGCTTAACCTCTGGGAAATTTGGGATGTCGTCGATAGCTCTGTCTACCATGCTGGCACCAACAAAAATGTGACCAAGGAGCTGGCCTTCGTCAGTGTAGTCATTTCTAGGGAATTCTGAGAGCTCTCTCACCTTTCCTATATCATGGAAAATAGCTGCTGTGATGAGCAAATCTCTATCTAAAAATGGATACTGATTGCTGAAGTAATCACAGTTTGTAGCAACTGAAAGAGTGTGCTCTAAAAGGCCCCCTGTGAAACCGTGATGAACAGATTTTGCAGCTGAGTGTCCCTTAAATGTCTCGATGAATTCTTTATCCTCAACGAAGTATTTGTTAAGTAATGCTTTCATATATGGTGATTTTACGGAATTGATAAGCTTGATTAAAGCACTCCACATTTCACCGATATCCTTCTTGCTAGAAGGGATATAATCAGATATTTCGAATTCGCCAGGATTAGCCTTGCGAAGTCTTTTAATATTAAACTGTAAAGCACCGTTCCAGCTTGTGATATCACCAGTAACTGTAATGAAATCAAGCTCATCATAATCGCTGATGCCTTCGGAATCTACGTCCCAAATCTTGGCATCGATAGTGCCTGTCTTATCACAAAGAGTAAGTGATTCAAATGCCTTTCCAGTCTTAGATACACCAAGTGTTTTCTTCTTACATAAGTATGTCTCTGTACCTCTGTCTCCCTCTTTGAGGGTGTTAATATATTTCATTTATTACTCCATTCTAAGGCAAATAAATTGCCACAAAAGATGTATTTAATTATAAGTGATAGCCCATCGATAATCAATGCGAATGGGATGGTCGAAAATATAAATTATTTCTCTTTTTTTTATTCATTTTTGCACTTTTCGTATGATATTATTCTTTTAAGTATAAGGAGAAGAAAATATGGAACGAAACAGGCTTTTTACAAAGATTTCTGGGATTTTACACGGGGGTGATTACAATCCAGAACAATGGCTTGATAGACCAGATATTCTGGATAAAGATATTGCCTACATGCGAGATGCCCATATTAATACTGTCACTTTAGGTGTTTTCTCTTGGGCTGTACACGAACCTACAGAAGGAAACATCAATTTAGATTGGCTTGCAGCTATCATTGAGAAACTATACAGCAACAATATCTATACTGTACTTGCAACTCCATCCGGGGCTCGCCCTGCATGGCTTGATGAAAAATATCCATCTGCTATGCGTTGCGATGAAATGGGTGTAAGAAATCATCATGGACTTCGCCATAATCATTGTATGCAGTCTCCAGAATACCGCGAGAAGGTCCGTATTATCGACACTGCCCTTGCAAAGCGTTTTGCTGGAAATCCTGCCATTCTCATGTGGCACATCTCTAATGAGTTAGGTGGATACTGCTACTGTGATACTTGCCGCAAGAAGTTCCAGGAATGGCTTGCAGATAGATATGATAACGACATTGAAAAATTGAATAAGGCCTGGTGGACCACTTTTTGGTCTCACAAATTCAATAGCTTTGATCAGATTGACCCACCTTACTCAAATGGCGAAAATTGCGTGCTCGGTCTCAATCTTGACTGGAAAAGATTTAACACCTGGTCCGCTACAGATTTCATGAAGTTTGAAATAGACACTTTAAGAGAAAACGGTGCAACCGAACCTACCACCACAAACTTTATGGAAATGTTTATGGATTACGACTATCACTATATGAGTAAATTCATAGATGTAATCAGCTGGGACAACTATCCTGAGCTCCACAATAACTGGCAGTCTGATGCAGATACTATGCTTGAGCGTAGCTTCAATCATGCTTTATTTAGAAGTATGAAGCCAGGTCAACCTTTCATGATGATGGAGTCAGCTCCTGGAGTGGTTAACTGGAGACCTTATAACAAATATCGCCGTCCTGGGGTACATAAGCTTATATCAATGCAGGCTGTTGCAACAGGTTCTGATACCGTTCAATACTTCCAGATTCGAAAAGGTAGAGGTTCTTCCGAACAATATCACGGTGCTGTTATAGACCATATTGGTACCAATGACACAAGAATTTTTAAGGAAGTAGCTTCACTTGGTGATGATTTAAATCACATATCAGAGATAACAGGATCTGTTTCAGACAATAAAGTAGCTATTCTTTTCGACTGGGACAACAGGTGGGCCATAGATGATGCTTGGGCTCTTGCAAAAGATACAAAGAACTACGACAAGACCTGTATGGAAATCTACAATGAATTTATGAGCTTTGGAATTGAGCCAGACATTATATCTTCTGATATGGACTGGTCAAATTACAAAATTATTTGTGCACCAATGCTTTATCTTCTTCATGATGGAATTGGGGATAAGATAGCTGATTTCATCGGTGAGGGTGGACAATTCATGGCAACCTACTTTACCGGCTATGTGGATAAAAGTTGTTTGAACTGGCTTGGAGGATTTCCAGGTGATGGGCTTCACAATATTTTTGGTCTTCGCTCTGAAGAAATCGATACACTTTATCCAGAAGATGTTGTAAATATTAGAATAAGACATAAAACAGGATTTACATATCACTCTGCTGCAGTTCGTGATTACCAGGAATTACTTAGAGATGTAACTGCAGATGTTTTGGCAAGATATGACAACGACTATATGGCTGGCACTCCTGCCATTACAAGAAATCAATTTGAAAAGGGATATGCATACTATGTAGCATGCCGTACTAATCAAGATGACATCGAATTCCTATATCGCGAAATGCTTGATAGAGCTGAAATTCCTTATAGCAAGCTTCCAGCAGGAATCGAAAAACACACTAGATTCGCTAATGATATTAGATATGACTTCTATCTTAACTGCACTGATAAACCAGTATGTATATCAAAGATAAATGGATTTGAACTGATTTCTTGTACATCAGTTGATGGAAAACTACACCTAGACAAATATGGCGTAGCTGTAATAAAAAATTAAAAAATGGACTGGCCCATGTGGCCAGTCCTAATTTTTACATATTTCGATTAAATGACACTACTAACACATCATCAGTTTCTTTATCCTCTACAAAGAAATCTGTAATTTCAACTCTACGAAGCTGTCCATCGTCGCCTTCCTGAATAACTCTGATTTCTACCTTATCTGCACCTTTCTCGTGCTCCTTCAGAAGGTTCTCTCTAGAAAATGTTTTCTTAAATAAATCCTTATCCATATCATGAATAGTAGAACAACCTGATTCGATTAGTTCATCGAAGGTGCCAGCAACGCTGCACTTAGTGGATGTGAAATTCTCACTAGTAAGCATGTAGTATGTGTTTTGTGTCAGATTACCCAATATTAAAAGTGGGTATTTCTTAAATACAGCCTGATTTAAAAGGCTATTTAAATGATCATCTGTTAATAATTCTTTTCTATTAGTCTCCATAATGCTCCCCTTTATTTCTCGACAACTTTATATAATATACTTCTATTGTTGAAAAATTGCAAGGATTAACATTATATAGTAAATCTTTTGAACTACTTAAACGTTACAATTGTGACACCTGCATCACCTTCGCCAAACTCTCCAAGATGGAATTCTGCTACATTTTTACACTTGCGAAGATACTGCTGCACACCTGCTCTAAGAGCTCCTGTTCCTTTACCGTGAACAACACGTACAGATGTAAGATGACTGATATATGCATCATCAAGATATTTTTCAAGCTTCGCTATACCTTCATCCACTGTACAACCAAGAAGATTGATTTCCGGTGAAATAGATGCTGCTTTGTTGAAACCACCGTAAGTCATATTCTTGACTCTGGTTCCCTTCTTTGGAACGAATTTATCTTCCTCTTCGATAAGTACCAAATCTTTGATATTTACTGTAGATTTCATAATACCCATCTGAACAGTAACATCCCCTTTGGCATTAGGCGCAGTGCATACATTACCAGTTAGATTCATAGACAATACCTTTACCTTATCTCCCACATGAAGATTTGTTGGTACATTATGATTCTCTTGAACCTCAACCTTTTCTTTTGCTTTGCTCTTTGATTTATTAATACCTTTACCAAGGGCTGCACGTTTTGCTTCCATTGCGGAAATGTTGCCGCCGCCCTTACCAAATTTATTAAAGTCACGAATAGTTTCATCCGCAATATCCTTTGCTTCCTGAAGGATTGCTGCTGCATCCTCGTGAGCCTGACGAATAAGCTCTTCGCGCTGTGATTTAATTTTTTCTTCTTTTGCTGTGGCATTAGCAAGCTTTGCTTCTGCTTCCTTTAAGTCTGCAGCTGCCTTTGCCGCATCTTCCTCCACCTGGTGACGCTTCTGCTCTAAGTCAACCATCAAATCTTCGAATGATCTATCATCCTCTGAAAGACGGCCCTGGGCGTCATCTATTAAATCCTGAGGAATTCCAAGCTTTGATGAAATTGCAAAAGCGTTGGATTTTCCCGGCACACCAATTATCAAATGATATGTAGGGCTAAGTGTTTCAAGTGAGAATTCGCATGAAGCGTTCTCTACTCCTTCTGTCGAAAGAGCATAAACCTTAAGCTCACTGTAGTGAGTAGTTGCCATTGTACGTACATCCAAGGTGTGTAATCTATCAAGAATAGACTGGGCTAATGCTGCACCTTCCTTTGGATCTGTACCAGCGCAAAGCTCATCAATAAGAATCAAGAACTGCGGAACCTTAGCTTCCTGATTAGTTCCATATATTACCTTTGAGAGATGCAAATCTTTTTGAGTCTTTGCAAGCATTTCCTCTGTCTCATGGGAATAGCTTCCACTGTTTATTGCCTCAAGAATGTGGACAATGTTTACCATATGAGATGAGAATGTTGATAAGGACTGTTCAATTGACTGCTCATCTCCAATGTCTGCGTATACATCATCAAAAACAGCAATCTGGCTTCTATCCTTTGCTGGAATGTGAAGACCAGCCTGTGCCATCAAAGTAAGAAGACCACATGTCTTTAGCGAAACTGTCTTTCCACCTGTGTTTGGACCTGTAACAAGCAAGAGATTGTAATCTTCACCAAGCTTGATATCTGTAGCTACAACCTTTTTAGGGTCCAATAGTGGATGTCTTGCACCTCTAAGATTAATGATTCCATCCTCGTTAAACTCTGGATTGCTGGCGTTAAGCTCGATTGCATAACGACCCTTAGCAAGAATGAAATCGATTTCTGTAAGAAGCTCAAAGTTTCTGATGATACCTTCTGATGATTCTGCAATTCTGTTTGAGATATTTGCAAGAATGCGGGCAATTTCATCCTGTTCACGAACCTGCAACTCTCTCAACTCATTATTTAAATCAACAGCCTGCATTGGCTCAATAAAGAATGTGGAACCTGTAGATGACTGGTCGTGTACCATTCCAGGAACTCTTGATTTAAAATCTGAGCGCACTGGTAAGCAAAATCTGCCGCCACGTACTGTAACAACTGGCTCCTGTAAATAGCCACGAGTAGTTGTATTGTTGAGAAGTGAATTCATAACTGACTTAATCTTGTCGTTTGTTCTTTTCATTCCCATACGAATGTCATACAAAGCTGTGCTGGCATCGTCGGCAATTGTCTCTTCATCAATAATACATCTTCTGATTTCATTTAAGATGGCCACCTCTGGTGAAAGGCCATTAAAATAAAATGTTAATGCATCTTCCTCTTCCATCTGCTTGCCATAGGTTGCAACTCTTTTTGTAACCTCAAGAACTGAAGCCACTGCAAGAATCTCTTCTATGGTAAGGCTTGAGCCAAGCTCCAATCTGGCAAGGGATGGACGCAAGTCTGTGGTGCCGCTAGCGCTGACATCTGAAAACTTTACAAGACGATTAAAAGCGCAAGCTGTCTCCTGCTGCATTATTTTGATTTCTTCTATATCGTTTATTGGCAATAGCTCAAGGCATCTTTTCTTTCCCGCCTCGCATGTTGCCAATTCTGCAAGTCTATTTATTATTTTGTCATATTCAAGTGTCTTTAATACTTTTAAATTCATTTAATCACTCCTGATTGGGTTAGGCTTCAAATAAGCTTTTCATATCCATTAAACTATCTAGTCGTGCATATAAAATCTTTTGCAGTTCTTCGTCTGGCTCCGATAAATCCGGAATCATTATTACATTACATCCTGCTCTATAGGCACTCATGCAACCGTTTGGAGAATCCTCAACTGCAAAAGTGTCTGCTGGATTCACCTGCAACTCTTTACACGCATAGGCGTATATATCCGGCGCAGGTTTCCCCTGCTCTACCATATCTGCGCATATAATAGCGTTGAAATAGTCGAAGAGACCAATTTTTTTAAGATATCTATGGGCACGCTCTTTATCATTTGCTGTCACAAGAGAAATAAAGATGTTATGCTCCTTAAGCCATGAAAGTGTTTCATGAACACCTGGCTTTAAAGGGATTCCTTCTTCTTTTAAAATATCCTCTACCAAAGCTTTTCGATAATCTCGAATTGCCCAATAGTCTACATCTTCGCCATACCATTCCCTAAACTTTTCGAATACGAATGGCCTTCCTAGGGAGCGAAGCTCAAGTGGCTTCTCTGGTGACATCTCATATCCAAAATGCTTAAGTGCCTCTGGCCATGCTGATTGATAGTATTTTTCTGTATCTGTAAGGGTTCCATCTAAATCAAATAGAACTGCCTTTATTTTTTTCTCCATACAAGAATCCTTCATCCTATAATCTTAACAAAAAGACTTTAACACTGCCTACCTGCAAAAGCAAGAATTACCGGGTTTAAAGCACATTAAAAGAGAGTTGCTTTGATTGCCAAAGTAACTCTCTTTAATAGTTAATCTTATCTGTTTTTAATATCGATGTATGACTTTACTACTTCGATTAATTTGTCATAATCCATAACTCCTGTATCTAAACAGAAATCATAGTTCCTAGCATCATTCCAATCATGACCTGTGTAATAACGATAGTAGTCGGCACGATGTTTGTCGATATCGTGCATACGTTTTATCAGCTCCTCATCTGTTCCACTAACCTGTTTGTGGAGTCGCTCCAAGCAATCATCCTCTGATGCATAGAAGAAAAGCGATAATACATATGGTCGATCCTTTAAAATATAATCTGCGCATCTACCAACGAAAATACAACTGCTTGTGTTAGCTATACGTTTGATAACATCCGCCGTCAGTTCGAAAAGATTGTCGTCGGAAGTAAATGCTGCATACTCAGGTGTCAATGGCATGCCTTTGTATTTGCCCTTTGCGGACATGAATATCTTTCTAACATGCTCATCAACCTGTCCGAACATCTCCTCGTTGATACCACTTTGATCTGAAGCCATACGAAGAATTTCTCTGTCGTATACAGGAATCCCCAATTCCTTTCCCAGCTTCTTTGCCAGAGTCAAGCCTCCTGAGCCATAGCTTCTGGCGATTGTGATAACTAGTTTTTTGTCATCCATGTGATGTACCCCCTACTCACCTAAATAAGCTTTCTTTATGGAGTTGTCATTTAGAAGAGTTGTTGCATCACCAGAAAGTACTATATTGCCTGTTTCAAGGACATAAGCCCTATCCGCAATAGCAAGAGCTTTTTTAGCATTCTGCTCTACTAAAAGTACTGTGGTGCCTGCCTTTGAGATAGATTCTATGATATTGAATATTTCTTCTACATAGATTGGTGAAAGTCCCATTGAAGGCTCATCCATCAAAACTATACGTGGCTGGCTCATCAAGGCGCGTCCCATAGCAAGCATCTGCTGCTCTCCGCCTGATAGTGTTCCTGCCAGCTGATTTTGACGTTCCTTAAGTCTTGGGAAGCTCTCGTAAACTCGCTCAAATGCATCTGCAATCTCACTCTTGTTACTTCTAGTATATGCTCCCATTTTCAAGTTTTCAAGTACTGTTAATCCCGCAAAAACTCTACGTCCTTCAGGCACGTGAGCCATTCCCATGGACACGATTTTATGCCCTGGAACCTTAGTAATATCTGTGCCTTCCAACAGTACTTTTCCTGAGGTAGGAGTAAGCATTCCTGAAATTGTTTGTAATGTTGTTGTCTTACCAGCGCCATTAGCTCCGATAAGGGCAATTACCTCGCCTTCATTTACTTCAAAGCTAATGCCCTTGAGTGCTTGAATAACACCGTAATTAACAACTAAATCTTCAACCTTTAACATATGTAAACCTCTAGATTTTATTCTTAATTATTCTCCTAAATATGCCTTAATTACTTCTGGGTCGTTTAGTACATCAGTTGTCTGCCCCTGTGAAAGCACACGACCAAAGTTTAAAACTGTAAGCTTCTCGCAGATACCTGAAACCAGCTTCATATCATGCTCAATCAGGAGAATTGTTACGCCGAATTCTTTTCTAATCAGCGCGATTGTGTTCATCAAGTCCTTTGTCTCGTTTGGATTCATACCAGCTGCTGGCTCATCCAATAAAAGAAGCTTTGGATTTGTAGCAAGTGCTCTGGCTATTTCAAGCTCTCTTTGCTTTCCATAAGGAAGATTTGATGCTAGTACATCTGCTTCCTTATCAAGTCCAAACACCGACAAAATTTCAAGCGCCTTTTCATCCATTGCCTTTTCCACATTGAAATATTTAGGCAATCTGAAGATTCCAGTGGCCGTTCCATAGTCAAAGGAATTGTGTAATCCGATTTTTACATTATCAAGTACTGATTGATCTCCAAAAAGACGGATGTTTTGGAATGTTCTAGCTATACCAGCTTTATTGATTTCTGCAGTTTTCTTTCCTGTAATATCTTTTCCATCAAGGAAGATTTTTCCATCTGTTGGCTGGTAAATACCTGTAAGCATGTTGAAAACTGTAGTCTTACCAGCACCATTAGGACCAATTAATCCATACAGCTCTCCCTGCTCAATTTTCAAATTGAATTCATCTACGGCTCTAAGTCCACCAAAGGAAATGCCAAGATTAGTAACTTCAAGTAAGCTCATTAGCGCACCTCCTTTGTCTTTTTAAACTTGCCAACAATTGCCGCTGTAGTAATGCCGTGTTCCTCACGCCACTTAAGAATTGCTGGAGCCCAGTTAAATAACATAAGCACAATCAAGACAATTGAGTAAATAAGCATTCTGTATGTTGAAAGTCCTCTAAGCATTTCTGGCAACATTGTAAGAACAACTGCTGCAATTACAGAACCAGAGAAATTTCCAATTCCACCAAGAACTACGTATACAAGAATCATGATAGACATGTTGTAGCCGAAGTTGTTTGTTGTAGCTGTAAGGGAGTTGATATTGTGAGCATATAAAACTCCACCTACACCTGCTATTGCTGCAGAAATTGTAAATGCAACAAGCTTATACTTTGTAACTGGAAGACCTACTGTCTCTGCTGCAATCTGATTGTCTCTGATTGCCTTTACTGCTCTACCAGTTCTTGAGTTTACAAAATTGTGTGTTACGATAAGCGCAATTATCAAAAGAAGTACTGCTATAGTAAATGTTGATTGTCTAGGTGTTCCTGTGATTCCCTGGGCACCATTTACAAGCATTTTGCCGGTAGGCTCCATACCAAGTGACATCTGGTCCTTGATTGAAAAATGAAGTCCATTTGAATCAACACCTACGTACAAAACATTGATTACGTTTTTGATAATCTCGCCAAATGCAAGTGTAACGATTGCAAGGTAATCACCGCTTAATCTAAGTACTGGAATGGCAATCAAGAATCCAAATAATGCAGCCATTATAGTTCCGATGATAAGAGCAAGGATGAAACGTGGTACATCTGGGATGGAATCCTGGAATAACTTTGAGAAAAACGCAGATGTGAATGCGCCGACGCACATAAATCCTGCATGTCCAAGTGAAAGCTCACCCAAATATCCAACACAAAGGTTAAGTCCAACAGCCACCAAAGAATATGCACATACTGGAACCAATAATCCGCTCATTAAAGAGCTTAGATTTCCAGTTCCATCCATTATTGACATTATGATGTAAAGAACAACTATTACCGCTACGGTTGTTATTAATTTTTGTGTAGATTTGTTTAGTTTCTTCATTTCTGTCACCTACACTTTCTCTTTAATCTGCTTGCCTAAAATACCAGTTGGCTTAACAAGCAATACGATGATTAACACTGCAAATACGATAGCATCTGCAAGCTGACTTGAAATATAAGCTCTAGCTAATATCTCGATTATTCCAAGTAGTAATCCACCAACAAGTGCTCCTGGAATAGAACCAATACCACCAAATACAGCAGCTGTAAATGCCTTGATACCTGGCATTGAGCCTGTGTATGGAGTAAGTGATGGATATGACGAGCAAAGCAATGCACCTGCGATTGCTGCAAGTCCAGAGCCGATTGCAAATGTAAGAGAAATAGTTGCATTTACGTTAATTCCCATCAGCACTGCAGCATCCTTATCTTCTGATACAGCTCTCATTGCCTGACCTGGCTTAGTGTTCTTTACAAACCACATCAATACAATCATGATAACAACGCAAGTGATGATTGTAACAATGGCATTTCCTGTAATCTTTAGTGCGCCGTCTGCAAATGAAAGGCCTTCCCAATTAATAACAGATGTAAAGGATACTGGATTTGAGCCAAATATCATAAGTGCCATATTCTGCAAGAAGTAGCTGACACCGATAGCTGTAATCAAGACCGCTAGGTTTGTTGCCTTTCTAAGTGGTTTGTATGCTATCTTTTCTATTATCATTCCTAAGGCTGTGCAGCATACTATTGAAATAACAATAGAAACAACAGCAGGCATGCCGGAATTGGACATGCACATAAACACCACGTATGCACCAATCATGATTACATCTCCGTGGGCAAAATTAAGCATCTTTGCAATACCATAAACCATGGTATAACCAAGTGCTATAAGGGCATAAACGCTACCAAGGCTTAACCCATTAACTAAATAAGTTAAAAAACCCATAATTACTACTCTCTTTCCCGTATAATTTAAACACGATGCGGCCTCCCCGCGGTAATGGGGAGGTTATCGCATCGTCATTGATGTACATTATTTAGATGAGGATGTGGATTACTGTACAGATACGTATCCACCATCCTGGATGATGACAGCCTTTGGTGATTTAGAAACTTCACCAGCTGCATTCCATGTCATGCCTTCTCCTGTAAGTCCATCGTAGTTTACTTCCTGGATTGCTGCGATAAGTGCTTCGCAGATTTCCTCATTTGAAGCCTCTGGAGTAAGATTTGCTGACTCAAGTGCTTCCTTAAGGATGTAGATTCCATCGTAAGCATCAGCTGCGAACTGGTTTGGTGTTCCGCCGTACTGCTCTTCATACTTAGAAACGAATGACTGTGTTGCCTCATCCTCAGCATCAGCTGCGAATGGTGTAAGAAGATATACACCTTCTGCAAGGCTTACATCGAAGTTTTCAACACCAAGTAATCCGTCGAATCCGTCTACACCAAACATTGTTGGCTCATAGCCCATCTTGTTAGCCTGTGTAAGTACGATTGAGCCTTCTGTGTAATAGAATGGAAGGAAAAGAAGATCTGCTTCTGCATCCTTACATTTCTGAAGCTGTGTTGTAAAATCTGTCTTTGAATCAGCTGTAAAAGCTTCTGTTGCTACGATTTCAAGTCCTACATTTGCTGCCTCTGTAGCGAAGTTCTGATATACACCTGTTGAATATGGATCTGAGCTATCATAGATAATACCAATTTTGCTTCCAAGACCATTTTCTGCAATGTAATCAGCTGAAACTGTACCCTGGTTAGGATCTGAGAAACAAATCTGGAATGTATTATCATGTCCCTCAGTAACACTTGTTGATGATGCAGATGGTGTAATCTGGAAGATTCTATCATTGTAAGTCTCTGCAGATACTGCTGCGCATGCGCCTGATGTTACAGTACCTTCAAGAATCTGCATTCCCCAATCCTTTAATGTGTTGTAAGCATTAACTGCCTTCTGAGGATCTGCCTCATCATCCTGGAAATTAAATGCTACCTGATATCCGTTGATACCGCCTGCTGCATTAACTTCATCTACAGCAATCTGTATTGCATTCATAACACCCTGTCCGTACTGAGCAGCTCCTCCTGTAGTTGGTCCAATACCACCAATCTTCCAAGTAAGCTCTCCTGATGTGTCAACATTCTCAGACGAACCTGTTGATGCACTATTGTCCCCACATCCTGCAAACATCGTTGCTACCATTGCACCGCAAAGAGCAAGGCTTAACATTCTTTTCTTCATACTAATCCCTCCTATGACATGAAATAGGCTTTCCCCAAAAAGCATATTCCACTTTCTTACTTCATCACTTTAAAGGCTAAAACCCCTCGTTGAAATTATATTAAACTTTGTAAATTAAATCGTCAATAAAAACTTTCACGCTTTAGTTCGATGATGTGACTTTCGGGTAGTAATTCCTCGTCCAACAAAAGTGGTCCAAACGCCGTTCTTTTCAGCTCTAGCACCTGTCTTCCAACTGCAAAAAACATTCTTTTTACTTGATGAAATTTTCCTTCATGAATTGTTATATAACATGTATTTCCACCTTCATATTTGATGGTAGAAGGTGCTGTTAAGTCTCCTTCACCAATATGAACGCCATTTTCAAGTGCATTTATATCCTCAGATGTAAGAGGGCCATCCAAAGTAACAAAATACGTTTTATCTACATGTTTTTTGGGGGATAATAATTCATGAGCCAAGGCTCCATCATTTGTGATAAGGAGCAAACCAGTAGTATCTTTATCTAATCTACCAACAGGGGCTAAGCCTTTTGGTGCATCAGGACATTCGCGGTAAAACAAATCCATTACTGTAGCTTCTTTTTTGTCCTCAGTGGCTGTAATCACTCCTTTTGGTTTATTCATCATATAGTAGTGGAACTGGGCATAAGCATAGTCTTTGCCGCCATAAGAAATAGTTACACTATTTTCATCTACCTTTGTTTCAGGTTTATTTATTTTTTCTCCGTCAACTAAAATAAGGCCCTTCTTTAGAAGAGCCTTTACTTCAGACCTGGTTCCGATATTTAATTCAACCAGTAATTTATCTAATCGCATCAATATGAAATTACCTCATAGCCTGTTTCTGTTACAAGTACCTGATATTCCCACTGAGCAGAAGGCTTACCGTCTAAAGTAGAAACCTCCCAACCGTTGTTAGGGTCAGTTTTGATTTTTTGTGTGCCCATGTTAATCATTGGCTCAATTGTAAACATGAATCCTGGAACTAATAGTAGTTCTGTGCCAGGAAGCGTGTTGTATCCAACCCATGGATCCTCATGGAACTCCAAGCCTACACCATGGCCACCGATTTCACGTACAACCTGGTATCCATTTGCATGAGCATGCTCGCAAATAGCAGCACCTACATCGCCAAGGAATCCCCATGGCTTAACCTGTGCCAAGCCTAAATCGCAGCATTCCTTTGTTACTTCAACCAGCTTCTTTGTCTCTGGATCTACATCGCCAATCATAAACATTCTTGATGAATCGGAGAAATAACCATCAAGAATTGTAGAACAGTCTACATTTACGATATCTCCACTTTTAAGAATAACATCCTTAGATGGATATCCATGACATACCTGATCATTTACAGATGTACATACGCTATATGGGAAGCCCTCGTAGTTAAGTGGTGCTGGAATACCTCCCATTTTAATTGTTGTATCGTGTACGATTCTATCGATTTCAGATGTTGGCATACCTTCGCAGATAGCCTCTGCAACTGCATCAAGACATGCCATATTAATAACTGCAGATTCTTTAATCTTAGCAACCTGCTCTGGTGTTTTGAGCATATCATGTCTTGGAACCTTGTGGCCCTTAACTGCAAAGCTTTCTATTTTTCTATCCATTGCCTCATGGCACTGCTTGTATTTACGGCCACTGCCACACCAGCAAGGGTCGTTTCTGTTTAATTTAACCATTTCTATTGCCTTTCTTCTTTTATTTCTTTTTCTTGTCCTCATCAGTTAATCCATTAATATAATTAAGTTTACCGTGGGATAGTGTAATATCACCAAGTACCAGTCTGTCCCAAAGTTTGTCATTTGTTTTGACCTGGTGTTGCTCCATTATCTGTTGATAATAGTATCCATCATACTTGTAGGCAGCCTGACTAGGGCCAAGCTCCTCTGCCAAATAGTTCTGATATTTTTCAGCTATGGCTGCAAGTCTGATTTGTTCGTTGATAGTTTCTTCTGAACATGGAAGCTTTTCCCATTGAATATCAAGCAGGTCTTCCCAAAAATCTGTAATTCGATATTCCAGTTCCTGCTCTTCCTCGTCTGTAAGGGTATCCATGCCCTCTGCCACTGCCATCTGATAAAAAAGATGGTCATGCACAGCCATCCCCAGCACAACCTCCTTCGCTTCCAATTGGATAAAGGTATCGTTTGTGTGAAGATTCCAGTAATCCTTGGTGTAATCAGGATTATAGATTCTAGCCTGCTCTTCTATCTTACCTTCTTCGTAGAGGATATAAAAAGCCAAATCTTGGAATGTGATTTCCTCTGAATCAACGGTAACCGCTGTATCCTCAAGATGCTCCTGATAGTCAAGCTTTGCTCTGTTGTTTCCCATAGTAAGAAGTGCGTAGACCATTACAGCTACGCACAGAATTAACACTATAGGTTTTACGAGTTTATTGATTCTCATAGTACCCTTCGTATAGTAATTATTGAATGGCAATTAACTGATCGGTAATTAGTAATACCTGTAGCAGTACTTTGTGCTTCCACAATTGTACCTCCACCTTGGTATATTGCTACGTGTCCTGGGTAGCAAACTATATCACCGGGTTGCATATAATTATAACTAACTTCTTGACCCACACTCCTAAATGAACCAGAAGTCATTCGCGAACCATAAGTAACGCCAAAGTTGGCTAATACCTGCTGAACAAAACCTGAACAGTCACATCCATTTGTAAGGGAATTACCTCCCCATACATAGGCATTTCCAACGAATTGGTTTGCATATGAGACAACACTGGAACCGCTAATGCCAGTAGCGTAACCAGGATTCAAGTCTCCATTAACATTGTAACTTGAACTTGCTGAAGTGTTGGCACCACCGGATGTGTTGCCATTTGCTGCCGCTGCAGCTGCTGCTCTTGCTGCTGCAAGTGCCGCTTCTCTTGCTGCTATTTCCTTTGCTTCCTTCAGCTCTTCATCCAAATCATCCATCTCACCCTGCTTTTCACTAATCATAGTTTCAAGGGCTGATTCCTGAGTTGCTAATTCTGATTTGGAAGCTTCCAAACCTGCCTTTTCCTCATCAAGGGCAGTTGCCAATTCCTCGATTTCGGCTTGTGTAGCTTCGAACTGTTCAAGCTTTTCTCTATCATAGTCGTAAACGCTGCTTGCGTATTCTAGTCTATTTAAAAACTGGCTTATGGAACCAGACTCAAGTAACATTTCAAAAACGCTAGGATCCTCAGTCTCATACATGTATTTGATTCTGAGCTTCATAGCTTCGTACTGCTCATCCCTTGCATCCTGCGCTTCCTGCAAGGCTGCTGCTGTTTCTTCTATTTCTGCTTCTGTATCTGAAATGGCTGTTTCTATTTCTGTTATCTGACTAACTAATTCGTATAAATCAGAATCCAATGTGTCGATTTCATCCTGTAAAGCATCCTGCTCCGCCTCGATTTCCGAAACAGAACGTACCGCTTTAGAAATAATTGAATCTGATGCAAGAAGACAGCCTATAAGGGCTACTCCCAAAACAGACTTAAATATTTTTTTGTATTTCATAAACACTATCTCCAAAAACCTGAGCCTTAGGCCCAATATCTAGTGCAAATTCTCATAATCTCTCTACATTATGATACAAGTTACAAGCCCAGTTTTCAATAATTTTACACAACTATTCAGATATCCTTCACAAAAAAACAAAAAAGAACCGCCGGAATAATCCGACGGTCCTACCAAATCCATATTTAGTTGTAACTAGCAAGCCAAGCTTAGCAAAGTTTCATGCGAATCTCTTTAGTAATAATATCTGTATAACTGAAAGAAAGTAACTGTGATGGGCTTGTTTCTGTGTCGTCAACTAAGATAGTGAATACACTAGGATAAGCCTCCTGTATAACACCCTGCTGGATGTCTACCTTATTACGTCCTCTGTCTAACTGAATTACAACTCTACTACCGCACTGCGATCTAACCGATTCACGTACTTTGTCAAAGTCCTCGCGTTCCATGATGTCCTCCCCCTTTTCTAGCATTTGAGTATTTAATGATATACTCTTATGTCGTTGGGGCCATTTTATCACTTTTTGTGAATTTTGTCAAAAAGTACGGCCGCTATTTTGAATAATTATTATAAAAAACTCCTGAACCACTTACTATCATCACCATTTTATGCCAAATTAAATTTAGATATAACTGATAGTTTATTAATACCATTCACTTTTTGTGAGTAATTATTCATTTTCGCTACATTGATAATTAATAGTAGCTATTCTATAATATATATATTCGGAGAAAATATCTGAATAATACATCAAAATATGGAGGACTCTATGATTAGAACCATAATAACTGTAGCTTTCGTTGTTATATTCCTAATTTGCAGTATTCCAATCTGGCTAATTCTTCTTATCTTAGGTTTGTTCAATAAACCAGCCAAGGATAAAATTGCTTACAACATTGTAGCTTGGGCATTTGGCGTAGTTGCATTCTTAGCCGGAGTAAAATACGAAGTAAAAGGACTTGAGAATATTCCAAAGGACAAAGCAGTACTTTTCATTGGTAACCATCAAAGCTTTTTCGATGTAGTACTTGGTTATCACCTTTGCCCAGCAGTCACTGGTTTCCTTTCAAAGAAAACTTTTGAAAAGGTACCACTTTTAAATGTTTGGATGTACATGAATTATTGCCTATTCCTTACACGAACAGATCCTAGACAAGATTTAAAGCTTATTATAAAAGCTCAGGAATACATTAAATCTGGCATTTCAATGTTTGTTTTCCCTGAGGGTACTCGTTCAAAGACTGGCGAGATGGCTGAATTCCACGAAGCAAGCTTTAAGATTGCTACAAAAACTGGTTGTCCTATCATACCAGTAGCTTTCACAAACACAAGAGAAGTTTTTGAGACACATCTTCCTCGTTTAAAGAAAACTCACGTTATCGTTACTTTCTGCCCTGCAATTGACACTACAGCACTTGAGGGCGACAACAAAAAGAAACCTGGCGCATACGTAAGAGGAATTCTTGAGGAACAATTAAAAAAGGACGCAACATTAATCTAAAACAAAAGGCACCTCATATGAGGTGCCTTTAATATTTATGCCAATCTTTCTTTTAACGCTTCAACTACTTTTGTAAAGTTCATAAAGTGTGATGCCTTTACTAAAATGGTATCTCCACCGCGGATGATAGGAAGTAAATCCTCAAGCATAACATCCACATCAGTATAATGATGAGCCATGCAAGAGCTATTCTTCTGAGATAATGATTTATTAATCTCTTCTGATAAATCTCCTACAGTGAATACATAGCCAATATGATTATCCTCTAAAGCCTGTCCAATTTCATAATGAAGCTCGCGCTCATCCTGTCCAAGCTCTCCCATATCACCAAGGACTGCAATTGTTCTGCCTGTAGCCTTTCCAAGGACCTCAATAGAAGCCTTCATTGATACAGGGTTTGCATTGTAACAATCATCGATGATATTGATATCACGAATAGTGATAATGTTATTTCTACCGGCAATTGTTTCAGCCTTTGATAAGCCTTTTGCAATCTCCTGAATTGTAAGACCAAGCTCTTTTCCAACAGCAGCTGCTGCAAGACCATTCATAACGTTATGGCTGCCTGGCAATGGAATTGTAACATCGATATGTTCATCATCCATATTGAGAGTAGCATCTGTTCCAGTAAGACCATTTGGCTTTACGTCAGTGGCATTGATTTGCTGACCGTTTAGACCATAGAAAATCTTTCTAAGCCCAAGTGTGTCGGCATTAATTAGCTTGTCATCATCACCATTAAGGATAACAAGACCATTCTTTGGCATGTGTTCAAATACCTCTGTCTTTGCCTGAAGAATACCGTCTCTAGACTTTAAAAACTCCAAATGACACTGGCCAATATTTGTCATAACAACAATGTCTGGCTTTGCAATATCGCCAAGTCGATGCATTTCTCCAAAATCAGATATTCCCATTTCAACAACTGCGACCTGATGATTATCTCTTATTCTGCAGATTGTAAGCGGAAGACCGATTTCGTTATTGAAGTTGCCCTCAGTCTTTAAAACAGAAAACTTTGTTTCAAGAACTGATGTAATCATTTCTTTTGTACTAGTCTTTCCTACACTACCAATAACACCAACTACTGGAATAGAAAGCTCCATTCTGTACGCTGTTGCAATTTGCTTAAGTGCAAGCTTTGTGTCCTGAACCTGAATATATGGTCCGCTAGGATTATCAAGCTCTTTTTCTGACAATGAAGCTAACGCACCCTTTGAAAATGCATCCTCTATGAAATCATGTCCATCTACACGAGCACCAACCATAGGAATGAAAAGGAAATCCTTTTCAACCTTACGATTATCATTTACAGCTCCTGCAATTTCTTGATTTTTTGCTGCTTCACAACCTGGTACTAAAACCAATTTTCCATTTGTAACTTCGGCAATCCTTGCCAATGTCATATTCTTCATAAATATCACTCTTACTTCTATATCTTAGTATTTCTTTAAAGACACCTTAATCAAATGCTCGCATAAATCTTCGAAATCCATTCCAATAACCTTTGCTTCCTGTGGAAGTAAGCTTGTTGGTGTCATTCCTGGAAGTGTGTTTGCCTCAAGACAGTAGATGTTTTCGTCTTCATCCATCATAAAGTCCATACGTGCATATGTTGTAAGTCCAAGTGCCTTGAATGCCATCTCGGCGTATTTCTTCATGGCCTGAGTAGCTTTCTCGCTAATATCTGCTGGGCATGTCTCTACTGCAGAACCAGCTGCATATTTATTCTTGTAATCGTAGAATCCCTGCTTTGGTGCGATTTCGATAACAGGAAGTGCCTTGCCTTCCATAACACCATCAGAGAACTCACGTCCCTTAATGAACTGCTCAATTACAACTTCATCTTCCCATTCAAATGCTGCATCTAAAGCTGCATCTAAATCCTCTGACTTTTCTACGATTGTAACTCCAATGGAAGAACCACCGCAGTTTGGCTTAACGATGCAAGGGAATTTATCAAACTTGAATCCCTTTCTGTTTGCCTTTTTAAGAGATGTACCAACTGGTGTTGGAACTCCTGCTCTGTTGAAGAATTCCTTTGTCATCTGCTTATCCATAGCTATGGCACTTGAAATGTAATCATTTCCTGTGTATTTAATTCCATATAAATCAAAGGCAGCCTGAACCTTACCACTTTCGCCATCTCCGCCATGAAGCGCCATAAATACAATATCAGCCTTCTGACAAATCTTTATAACGTTTGGTCCGAAAAAGCTTGGGCTTTGATCTGCTCTGCTTTTGATGATTGCATCGATATCTGGTGCCTCTGATGGGATAGTTTCAACCTTAACTGAATTGTTGATGCTGTCCTCGAAAATATCTGTGATATCACACTCTGCATCAGAATATCCCATGAAAACATCAAGTACTAATGCTCTATGTCCTCTGGCTCTAAGTGCTTCTGCTACCATTGAACCAGATTTAAAAGATACGTCACGCTCAGAGCTAAGTCCGCCTGCTAAAACTACTATATCCATAATATATCCTCTTTAAAAATGTTTTTTCCGAACCACATTATACGTTTTTTCTTTCAATATATAAAGTCACTTTTTTATTTATCTACTTTATTAGTCTGTTATGGTGTAATACTTATTAAAATAATTTATCATAGCTGCCGCCGCTTCAAAGAAGTCATTTATTATTTTCTCACCCTCAGTATTTCCCATTTCTTTAAACAATTCTTGTTGCAGACACATAACCTGGAAGAACACTCTTCCATCTATGTTTTTTATAGCTTTTGAAAAGATATATCCAATACACTTTTCCGCCTTCCTATATTCATGCTTTGCTATAAGCAGTTTAGCTAAACCAGCGGAAACAGAATTACATCTTTTTCTATAGTAATCAGTGTTGTCGTTAAAACCATTATTTAACAATAACTCATACAGCTCCTGGGCTTTTTCCAAATAGCCCGTCTCCAGAAGTGCGTTAGCTTTCAGATAAATACCAAAATGTTCTAGTTTAGTAAAATGCTGACCTGTCAGCATATCGGATTTCTCCGTCCCATTATTTGTAGGAAACAGTTCCTCTATTCGTTCAATAAATTCCTCCTTATCCATTCCGCTTTTCAGCATATAAACCAAATCACTAAGCAACACATATTTCTGATGCTCCTCGTTTTCGTGATCCATATACTTCTTAAACTTCTCTAATTTCTTCTCTATTGTCTTTTTCCCCTTAGAATTTAAGGCCAAAATCAGTTCCTCCTTAACTTTTTGGAATTCCAGGTTCTCATCCATTGTCAGTTCATGATAATCAACACCATTTACCTCGAACTCAACGCAAATTTTGTCAAATGTCTTTACACTGGGACAAGTTTTACCTGTTTCTATTCCAGAAAGGGTTGAAGGTGCACATTTCAGTTTCCACGCCATAGTCTCTTGGCTCCAACCATTAGACTTTCTGTAGCTGTGCATATTTCTTCCTAAATTCTTCAATAGCATAAAAATAACCTCCTGATATATATTTCTCGCAAAGCGGAGATTATATAATCAGGAGGTTAAAATTCCTTGAAAATTTTATTATAAAATTGCGAATTTAGAACTCTGGTTCAATTAAACCGTAAGCTCCATTTTTTCTCTTATAAACAACGTTGATTTCATCAGTATCTGCATTGCGGAACATAAAGAAGTCATGTCCTAACATTTCCATTTCAAGGCATGCATCCTCAGCATACATTGGTTTCATATCGAATGTTTTCTTACGGATAATCTGGATTGTCTCTTCGTCTGAATCCTTCTCCTCGATGAAATCCTGTGCAAATATTGTTCTAGAATCTGATTGTTTCCTATCTATAATTTTATTTCTGTGTTTCTTTAACTGAGCTTCTAATGTGTTTGTAACTGCTTCGATTGAAGCATACATATCTGAAGTAACTTCCTCTGCTCTAAGATAAGAGCCTTTCATTGGAATAGTAACCTCTATTTTCTGACGTCCTTTCTCTACGTCTAAAGTAACGATAGCTTCTGTGTCCTTATTGAAGTATTTGTCTAATTTCTTAAAACGCTCCTCCACTGCGTCCTTTAATCCCTGTGTTAACTCAATGTTCTTTCCAGTAATTGTTGTTTTCATGATGTCTACCACCTTTGCGACGTATTTGAAAAACTATAAAACAGATTAGTGACATTCACTAATTTTATATTTGCTAGGAAGTTTTTCATGTAAAAATTATACCAATAGTATTTCATTTTCTCAAGGCTTTTATCTGAAATCTTTCTTAAATAATTATTAATTGTGTATACAACAGTCTCTAGCGTATTGTGTTATACTAAGCACAGATATTACATTGGAAAGGCGTATATTTATGAAGAAAACTGCAATTATCACAGGTGCCAGCCGAGGAATCGGAAAAGCCATTGCTGTAGCCCTTGCTGCAGAAGGATATCATCTGGCATTGTTTTGTCATAACAATATAGAAATGCTGAATCAATTAGCTTCTGATTTAAAAGACCAATATAAAGTGGAAGTTTATACCTATCAAGGTGATATTTCTGATAGTAGTTTTGTAATAGATTCCTGCAATGATGCTTTGGCTAAGCTTGGCCAGGTAGATGTACTTGTCAACAATGCAGGGATTGCTCATATAGGATTATTAACAGATATGTCCGTAGACCAGTGGAACACAATGGTTAACACCAACCTTTCCCCTCTGTTCTACACTGCCAAAGTCGTAGTTCCTTCCATGGTAAACAAAAAATCTGGCAACATTATTAATATCAGCTCTATGTGGGGCACCGTTGGAGCCAGTTGTGAAGTTGCATATTCTGCCACAAAGGGCGGCGTCAATTCCTTTACAAAAGCTTTGGCCAAGGAGCTTGCGCCAAACAATATCGCCGTTAATGCCATCACATGCGGTGTGGTGGATACAGATATGAACGACATGCTTTCAGAAAATGAAAAAGCTGAACTTGCAGAAGAAATTCCTATTGGTCGATTCTGTCAACCAGATGAAATAGCCGAAACAGTTCTTGGCATAATAAAAGCCCCATCATATATGACAGGGCAAATTATTGGTGTGGACGGCGGATATATTTAATTATTCCGCCAATAATATTTCAATTTTATCCCAATCCATTCTTCGAAGTTGCTTGGTAATTTCTGCAACCCTCTTTTGAGCCTGGATTGGGAGTTTATATTTATCCAATTCCTCTAAGATCATCTCAACAGCATCGTAATCCATCAATGGACTCACTTCTTTTAATGCTGCAAAAGCTTCCTTTAATTCCTCATCAGATATAGGTTTCTTGTTTGCTTTTTGCTGCTGTTTCCAGGACATATATGGAAACAAACGTGTTTTGTAGCTAACGTAAAGCTTTATAAAATCATCTAGATTGGCCCTTATATATCCTTTGTCATTGGCCTTTCCAGCCATTTCCAATCCAAGCGCCATCTCTGATAATTGCTTAGCTCCAATCATTCTGGCAGATGTTTTTAATGCATGTGCCTTGATTGTAAAATACTCGATATCACCATTTTGAAATGCATCAAGAAGCTCCGCCTGCTTCCCGTCTATATCGTAATAGAATGCCTCCAAAAACTTATCAAATTCTCTAACACTACCGCAGAACTTCAATCCACTTTCGATTGATAGTCCTTCTACTTCCGACAGTCCCTTTAATTCTGATGGAAGACTCCCTTCAGTTATACTTCCCATTATTCTACCCCTACTTATCTATTATTGCTTTTATATAATCCTTAAACTTCCTTTCTTCCTCCTCTGGAAAGCATATCGTTGCCCCTATTCCTGTAAGCCAACCGTACAATTGAGGTGAAACTGCAACTGATATACGAGCTCTAACCAAATCTTCTCCTTCTGCTCGAATATCAATATCCGCACCAAATTTATCCAGCACAACGCCGATCAATCTTTTATCAAATCTGATGGTTACCACTCTTTCATCACCTGCAAACATACTGATGTGTTGCTTTGCGTATTCGTGAGGATTAAGAGCACCGCGCTGTTTATCACCACTTCTTTCCTCTTCAAGCATCTCGGCAGATATTATTTTATCTACGCGATAGTGCCTTATCTGCTGGCTATCATCATCGTATGCTACAAGATAGTAGTTTTCATCATTTCTAAGAAGAAATGCAGGACTTACAACATAAATTTTGCCACCGTGCCTAGGCTTCATCTCCTTCGTGAGTGTCCAGTCCTGATATTTAAAAGACATTTTTTTATTGTTATCAAGGCACTGGTAAATCACATCAATAGAATAAAAAATCTTTTCATTTCCTGTGGACCTTTTCTCTGGCACAACAACCTGACGAGTCAACTGAGTAGCTTCATCCATACTGGCCAGCGTGGTTATCTTTTCCACAAGTTCCTTTGTTTTCTTTTGAGATATGAACTTTGATGCACCTACCGCATCCACAAGTAGTTTGAGTTCCGCAAGCTCAAATACTCGTGAGCCTATGTAATAGCCCTTGTCCCCTTTTACCACATCAACACCGGCTTCCATAAGCGTAGCCATGTCTTTATAGACCGTTTTTCGCTCTGCCGAAATTCCTCTCGCCTCAAGACGTCTTGTCATTTCGATAGCGTTAATCTGGTGTTGCTCATCACTTTCATTCATGAGGATTTGGTATTCGTTTAGAATTTTATACTTCTGTCCTCCAACGTGTGGCATAACGTCTCCTTAACTATTTTTTATTAAAGTATTATGATATATTATATATTTGATTATAAAAGATTTATAGAATGTTTCAAAGGAATTATATGAGTAGAACAGATTTTTATAAAAAATGCAGATTAGATTATCCTACCTTTACTTATCAGGGATATTCGTACGATTTAAATGACGAAGGCATTAGCATGACCTTTGATTTTTCAATTGATGGCTTATCAGAGTTTCATCCAACCTGGTTCATACCTCGCATCAACGCTGTAGATTCTATTGACGAATCACTTATTGATGATATGGTATTCTCCCTTGGTATGGTTGAGCTTGTTAGCTATTGGAAAATAGCTTGCCCTCCTACCGTTATTATTAAAGATAGAAAGCTTACAGACCAGCAGATTAGCTGGTGGAAGAAGCTCTATTTTAATGGACTTGGTGAATTCTACTACACAAACGGAATTGATGAAGATTTTGACGCCTTCATGACAGTTAAATGCGAAAGCGACAAGACTACTCGCCAGTTTGCCCCAGTAGATATACCTACAGCTTCTGCTAATAAAAAGCCAAAGGTTCTTATACCTGTAGGCGGCGGCAAGGACAGTGTTGTTTCTATTGAATTACTCAAAGGACATGCCGATATCAATTGCTATGTTATTAATTCACGAGGCGCCACTGACGCCACTGTTGAAGTTGCAAATCTTACAGATAAGACAATCTACGCAAAGCGTACTTTAGATAAAAACATGCTTGATTTAAACAAGCAGGGATTCTTAAACGGTCACACACCATTTTCTGCCTTAGTTGCTTTTTCAAGCATCATCGCAGGATACCTTAACGGATTGAGCTTTGTTGCTCTTTCAAATGAGGGAAGTGCCAATGAGTCCACAGTATTGAACAGCTATGTAAACCATCAGTATTCTAAAAGCTTCGAGTTTGAAGCTGATTTCAGAAGCTACGAAAAAAATTATATCGGTTCTGGTGTATTTTATTTCAGCTTCCTTCGTCCACTTTCAGAGCTTCAGATTGCCATGCTGTTTTCTCGTTTCAAAAAATACCATGGCATTTTCAAGAGCTGTAATGTAGGAAGTAAGCAGGATATCTGGTGCGGACATTGCCCTAAGTGCTTATTTGTTTATATCATCCTTTCTCCTTATCTTTCAGTTGAGGAATTGGATGCAATATTTGGAAAGCGCTTATTTGAGGATGAAACCTTAATGGAAGATTTTGATAAGCTTTGCGGCATTCTTCCAGAAAAGCCATTTGAATGTGTCGGAAGTCGTGACGAGGTAAATGCATCTGTTACTGAAGCAATCAGCAAATACGCGGCTCGTCAAATGCCTCTTCCTGTACTACTTAAGCACTATCAGGATGAAGCTGTTGTTCCAGCTATTCCATTTGCAAAATATATAAAGCAATATTCAACAGAACATGCTTTAAATGAATACTTTGAAAAAATAATCAAGGACGCTCTTAATAATGAAAGAAACAATTAGAAATTTAATCAAAGACAAAAAAGTTTTAATTCTAGGATATGGACGAGAAGGACAATCAAGTTTTCGCATGATTAGCTCTGTAGGCGGATATCAGGTGCTTGATATTGCCGATGCAAACGCTGTTAGTTCCGATTTAACATCAAGCCACAAGGTTATTACAGGTGCTAATTATCTTGACTGCTTAGATGAATATGATGTTGTTTTCAAAAGTCCAGGAATTGTTCTTCCTAAGGATATTAAGGAATACAACTGCCATATTACCTGTCAGGCTGACCTGTTTTTACAGGTTTATGGTGCTCAGACAATAGGAATTACCGGAACTAAGGGAAAATCCACAACATCTTCACTTTTATATCATATACTTAAGGAGTGCGGTAAGGATGTTCTCTTCGGAGGAAATATCGGATTACCAATTTTCGATATCACTGATCAGATTCATCCTCGTACCATTATCGTATTTGAGCTTTCTTGCCACCAGCTTGAATATGCTCACTATTCACCATCGAAGGCAATCCTCTTAAATCTTTATGAGGACCACCTGGATCATTACGGAACAGTCGAAAAATACTGGAATGCAAAGAAAAACATTTATAGAAATCAAGGTTATTGCGATTTCCTTTTCTGCAATCCAGAGTTTTTACCAGCTCCTGGTGAATGCAAAGCTACTGTTATCAAGGTTAAATCTGCTGATTTACCATTCAATTCATTTGACGAGATTGAAGGCGTAACACTCCGCGGTACACACAATCTTTTCAATACCGCCTTTGTTTACGATATCTGCAGAAGATATGACATCACTGATGATGAGTTCAAGAAGGCATTAGCTTCTTTCAAGACTTTGGCTCATCGTTTACAGTTCCTCGGTTCTTTAGATGGAGTTGATTACTACGATGATTCAATCTCTACAACAGTAGAATCTGCTATTAGTGCAATTAAAGCCATTCCAAATGCTGGCACAATTCTTCTCGGAGGAATGGACAGAGGTATCGACTACGATCCTTTGGTTGATTTCTTACAGACACGCAGCTTAGAGCATATTATTTTAATGTATGATAGCGGAAAAGTTATTTTAGAAAAGCTTAAAGCAGCTACAAACGATGAGTTCATGACTCATGTACACTACATAGAAGAACTTGCAGATGCTTGTACCTATGTTAAAGAAAACGCATCTAAGGGTAGTGCTGTTATTCTTTCTCCAGCTTCGGCAAGCTATGGTCACTTCAAGAATTTTGAGCAGAGAGGCGATTTCTTTAAAGAACATATTGGACTATGAGGATAAAGTATGAGTAATACACGATATTCTTTTTTGAATGATGAAGGTCCTGCAGTAAAACACTGTTCTAAATGTGGTAGACGTATACCACTTAGCTCGCCTTATGACCAGTGCAAAGAATGCATGAAAAAAGAACTCTTTCCAAAGGTGAAAGAGTTCATTAATGAAAACTATGATGTCAACGAAATGATTGTTGCTCAAGAGTTTGGTATCGACCGAAGTATCATCCATGAGTGGGTCCGCGATGGTCACTTGGAATATAAAACACGTCCACAACTGTAGAATTTATATTCTACTGTCGTGGCATGTGAAATATACTGTTTGTCGTTCGTCGGCAATTTTATGAAGGAGTTTTAACGACTCCTTTATTTTTTTGTCATCAAGATTTGTAAATGGATCATCCAAAATAAGAATCGGCTTCTCATCTGGATAAAGCACGTCAACAAGAGCAAGTCTGGAACAAAGCGCTACCAAATCCTGGTATCCTTGAGATAGGTATTCCGCGCTTTTGGTGCTTCCCGAGTATGCCAGCTTTATATTTAAATCCATATCAAGCTCGAAGTCTTCAATGGCATAGCCTGACTTTGTAGCCTCTGGACCATTAATCAAGCTAAGATATTTATGAAGTCCATTTTGAAGTGGTTGCATATACTTTGACTGGAAGCTCTCCCTGGCTCTTTGAAGGAAATCCTCTGTCTTTGTAAGTAACTCTGCGTTCTTTTTGAACTCCTTTTCCTTTATCTCAAGACGTTCTATTTGCTCAGAAATATCACTTAATCTTTCAACATCCTCTAGTGCCTGCGCAAGATTATCTTTCTCCTGCATAATCTGTCTATTGAGCTCCATAATCTGCTCATCCAAAATATTCTGCTTTTGCTGAAGATCATCCACTGACTGAACCTGCTCATTCACATCGTACATTTCCTCAAATTTGGCTATTTCTTCTTTGAGGTTGTCTACACGCTCTTTTATTGCAGTGTATGCACGTTTTTTAATGCTGATGCTTTGAATCTGTTCAAGGCGCTCAAGTGATTTATCAATCGGATATCTTGAAAGAATATTGTTGATATCCTCAGTCATGGTTTTGATAGAGCTTTCATGACTGTCTATCTCTTCCTGCTCCTCAAGATATTTTGCATACTTTTCAGCATCCTTTTTGAGCTGAGCAAGGAATTCGTACTCACCACCCATTTCGTAGAGATTGATTCCATACCATGTGGCAAAAGGCTGAATCTTTGTGTATAGCTCCAGCTGCAAATCTGCAAGCTCATCAAGTGTACCTTCTGCTTCCTGATGTCTTGATTTTTCTTCTTCAAGAAGATGTCGATACTGATCCAGCTTTCTACGAATTTCGTATACATTTTCCTGCATGGTATCAGCTCTGGTAAGAAGGAAGTGAGACAGAAATTCTGAGCACTCTTCCTGTAATTCTCTAAGCTCTAATGTGCTGAGTTCAAGAGCATCCTCTTCTTCCGATACACGCTCCTCGTATTCTGCAGCCTGTTTCATTTTATTCTTGTGAGTACGTCTTCCGCTGATTGAAAGAATAACCACATCCACAATGATAGCTACAAAGCTCACTATTTCTACAATTCTTCCAACTACATCTGTCAGATAATTGCTGAACACAACCCCTGTCATAATAAAAATAGCTAAGAAGATTGTACCGATAATATGCCAAACACTAACTGTATTTTTCTTGTTGAGCTTTTCATTTGCTTCCTGCTCTGCTCTAAGGGTGATAAGTCTCTCGTTGCTTTGGCTCACCCTTGCCTCAAGGCCAGTAATCAAAGTAGTCTGGCGTTCTATATGAGAAAGCTGCTCGTCAGTAGGCTCCATTTTATCGAAGAAGAATTTAAGCTCTGTAAGCTGCTTATTTGATTCCTCTGAAAGCTTTGAATGCTCTGCCTTTGCACGAAGCTCAGAAAGATTAGATGCCATTTTATTCCACATAGCAAACTCAGAATCATCTGGTATTCGCTCTGTAAATGGCTTATCAAAAACTGGAGTCTCTCGGCTTCTATCCTCTGACAATCCTCTAAGGGCACGCTCATGAACAGCCAAATCTCGCTCTGTCTGCTCCAGCATGACTATTTCGTCATCACTTGGAATCCCTGATTTAAAGAATTCTTCTAGCTCAGACAGCTTTCCAAGCTCGCTATCAAGGTTTTCTTTATGAATCTTGTATGCGCCAAGCTCCTGCTCTTTTTTACTTTGAAGCTGGATTGTCTCAGCTAGCTTTACTTTCTCTGCATTGAGCTGATTAAGGTTGCCCTGCTTTTCTTCTACCAGGCAGCTCATAGCCTCAACGCTTTCCTCTATAGCTGGAAGTTTTTCGTATTCTTCCTTACATTTGTTTATTTCGTTTTTTACACCGTAAAGCTTGCCCGGGTTGATTTTACTATTTCTAGTGTATTCAACTCTTGCATCCTTTACGCTCTTTAGAGCTACATCAAAGTTGCTGATGTCGTCTCTAGCAGCAGTGAGATTTCCCATTTTTGCATTGAGAGAATCGGTCATTCCTGTGCCCAAAGATAGCTGTGGAATATATACACTCTTCTCGAATGAATCCCTATCTACTCGAAACAGTTCTTCACCAATATCCTCAGTGTAGTCATTTGATAAAAGCCCTGTCACATCATCGTAAAGAGCAAATGTGTCATCCTTGTCTGTCTTGCCAAAGGTACGCTCAATTCGGTATCTACGGTCTTTTGCAGTAAAGATAATATTACCTCCACAAAGACTACCATCCCATGGAAGATAATGGTTTCTTTCCAGAAGCTTTTTCTTAGTATTTGGAGAATATTCCAATCCATAAAACATAGCCTTGATGAAAACTGAAAATGTGGTTTTGCCCCATCCATTTTCCTGAAGTATTGGATTGAAACCTTCATTAAAATCGTATTTAAATTCTGTAATCTTGCCAAAGTGGGCAATATAGCATGATACTAATTTCATTCAATATCCTCCCCCATAATGGCTCTAATTCCTAGTTCGATAATCTTGGCTTTCTCCTCTTCATCCATATCCTGTGCCTGAACAAGTCGAACGAATTCCCCCTTCAAGCTCTTGTCATATTTGAAGCTGTCGTAATCAACTAATGTCTTTGTTCTGTCGTAGCATTTTACGAAGAAGTATTTATTCTCAAAGAGGCGAACGAAGCGCACAATATCAAGCTCATCATCCAGCTCACGCTCACCAATAATAACAAACTTGATAAGGTCCTGATCATCCACATCGACCAACAGCTCTTTTGCCTTTGCCACAGTATCCTGCAATGACATATCAGCTGTAACCTCTACCTGAATCTCATGAAGTCTTCTAAGAGCAAAAGGAATAAACTCTGATGTGATTTGACCATCGTTTATCTCCATCAAAACAAAACCCTTATCTCCTGTCTCATCGAAGCCACGGCCCTCCAGACATCCTGGATAACAATACACTCCTCTATCATCCAACTGCTCGTAAATGTATTTATGCACATGACCAAGAGCAAGATAATCAATAAACTTGCCCTTTAACGCAGTGGTATTGATAATTTCAGCACCATCCCTGCCATCATAATCAGACTGCTGCCCGTGCAACATAACGATATTAGTATTAGCAGAATCAAGCACCAAACGCTGAGCCATAGTTGCAACGTTTGTGGAATTAATTTCCATACCAGTAATCACAACATCATCAAGCTCATAGCTGGTCCATCCATCATCTGTAAACATATGGAAATTAGAAGGTATCTCATCTATACCCTCTTCCATAAAATCGCATCTATCATGGTTGCCCTTCAGATAATAAAACTCAATCTGAGGATTATTTACTATCTGCTCAACAACTCTTCTTTTAACTTCTTTTCTAATGTGGATTTTATCGAATAAATCTCCGGCAATAAGAATAGCACGCACCTGATTATCAAGAGCGTACTCTACCATACGTTCAAATGTCTCAATCAACTCTGAACGTCTAAGAAGCGCCTGGTCTTTATCAAGATTGCTTTCCATCTTGGAGTCTAAGTGCAGGTCTGCACAATGAATAATTCGCATACAATCTCCCTAACAATTTCTCCCTTATTCTTGCCTATAATTCTAGCACATCTCCCGCCCCCGTAACATCTTCTTTTTTCACCAAAAAGTAACGGCACCCACTATTCACTTTTTCATAGGGCCGGGCTCCCCCACCGTGGTACGGGCGCTGGCACTGCAAGGGAGTGACATTGCATGAATATTATGTTTTTCTAAGGTACAAGGAGAACACACTAATTTGTGGTGTCTTTTGCAGGTCTGTACATTTTCTGAATCTGTATGTCTATGGACGGACACACAGTTCTTGATTAGGATATGGATTTCAAAAACTATGGATACCTTTGAGTGATTTTGGAATGAGCATAGTAGAACAAAAAGAGATATTTGATATGGATGAGCAGCTGCCGCTAGGACGGCGGCAGCAGTGGTCACTTGAAACACGACGTTGAATGTGCCACGGTGCTCATACATACAAATATCTCTTTTTTAGTTCTACTTAGCGAATGTAATATGAACCCAAGGTACCATAGCTTTGGAAATCCATATTAATAATATAAAGTGTCCGTCCTAGCCTATACAGACGGCCATTTTACTAGTCTAAGTGGGTGCCGTTACTTTCGATGACTTTCTTGTACCAGAAGAAGGAGTCTTTGCGGCTGCGGGCCATGGTTCCGTTGCCTTCGTCGTCCATGTCTACGTAGATGAATCCGTAGCGCTTGCGCATTTCACCTGTGCCGGCAGATACTACGTCGATGCAGCCCCAGGTTGTGTAGCCGATTAGGTCTACGCCGTTGTCGATGGCGTTTGACATTGCCTGGATGTGTGGACGATAGTAGTCGATTCGGTAGTCATCGTGGATGCTTCCGTCAGCTTCTACTGTATCGAATGCTCCTAGTCCGTTCTCTACAACCATGAGTGGAATCTGATATCTGTCGTAGATTGTTTCAAGGTAGTACTGTAAGCCTGTAGCGTCGGTAGCCCAGCCCCAGTCGCTGTACTGAAGGTACTCATTTTTTGCACCAGCTGAGAAGTTACCGCCTACCTTTTCCTTTACCTCATGTGTAGTTACAAGCTGTGACATGTAGTAAGAGAATGTGTACATATCAACAGTGCCTCTCTTGAGGTCAGCCAAATCTTCTTCTGTGATATCGAGGTTTACATTGTGCTCTTTCCAAAGACGTTTTGCATATGTGCCGTATTCGCCTTTGCATTGAACATCTCCACAGTAGAATATATTTCTCTCCCATGCATGACGATTTGCAAGTATGTCGTTTGGGTCGCATGTTGCAGGATACCATGTGATACCACAAATCATGCAGCCGATTCTGTTTGTTGGATCGATGGCGTGTCCTATCTGAACTGCTTTTGCAGATGCAACAAACTGATAGTGTAAGTGCTGATATGAATCCTGGAAGTCCTTGTCCGATGGGTTGCCCATCATATCAAGGAACTGGATTGTATTGTTGATTTCGTTGAATGTAAGCCAGTTGTGAACTAAGCCTTTGAATTCTGTGAAACAGGTTGTTACATAGCGAACAAAAAGCTCGATTGTATCACGATTCTTCCAGTCACCTAGGTTTTGCTCTATATATAAAGGTGTATCAAAATGCCATAATGTAACCAGCGGTTCAATACCGTGATTCTTCAGTTCTGTAAAGAGATTTCTGTAGAATTCCACTCCTTCTTTATTTGGCTCTTTTTCCAAACCTGTAGGATAAAGTCTTGACCATGAAATGGAAGTTCTAAACTGCTTAAATCCCATTTCTGCCATAAGTGCAACATCCTCTTTGTAGTGATGGTATCCATCAACTGCGTTATGATTTGGATAGTGATAGTCCTCAAGAACTGCAAATTTTGCACCTTCTGGAATCTTGCCAAATTGCATTACCTTTCCAGGATTGCCATCCTTGTCTATGTATGTGATATATCTAGGTGTGTTTACTGTACCGCCTGTGGTCACGTCTGTTTTTGCTGGGCCTCTTCCATCTACATCCCAGGCACCTTCCCACTGGTTTGCTGCTACAGCACCGCCCCATAAAAAGTCTTTTGGAAATGACATAATAAATCCTCCACGTTTTAATCCATGTTTCTAATTGCTTCCCTAACTGGAAGTACCATTGCAGGGCTGACTGATAATTCGTCAAACCCCATTTCAACAAAAGTTTTTGTAAGTTCCAAGTCGGCACCTAGTTCTCCACAAATGCCAACCCAACAATCACTCTTATGCCCATTATCCACAATCATTTTCAACATCTTCAAAATTGCTGGATGATGTGGATCATAGAAGTTTTCCAAGCGCTGATTCTGTCTGTCAATGGCAAGTGTATACTGAGTTAAGTCATTGGTTCCTATAGAGAAGAAATCAACCTCTTTTCCAATTTCCTCACTCATCATTACAGCTGCTGGTGTTTCAATCATTACACCAAGCTCTACATCCTTGTACTGAATGCCATCTTCATCCAGCTCACACTTTACCTCTGCTACTATTTCCTTTATTCGCTTAACTTCATCAACAGAGATAATCATTGGAAACATAATCGAGATATTTCCATAGTAGCTTGCTCTGTACAAAGCTCTAAGCTGAGTCTTGAAAACATCTGGTCGCTCTAAACAAATTCTTATAGCTCTAAAGCCAAGAGCAGGATTATCCTCATGACCTAAATCAAAATAATCTACCTGCTTGTCAGCACCAATGTCTAGCGTTCGGATTATAACCTTTTTACCGGCCATTGTTTCTGCTACTTGACGATAGATTTTAAACTGCTCTTCCTCTGTAGGATAGCTATCTGATTTCAAATAAATAAACTCACTTCTGAAAAGACCAATACCTTCTGCGCCATTTACAAGAACAGAATTCAAATCTCCAATGCTTCCAATGTTTGCATAAAGATTTACTTTTCTGCCACTCTTAGTAACAGTGTCTTTATTCCTCAGCTCTTTAAGCAATTCCTTCTGACGTCTGTTCTGCTCGCGAACCTTTTCGTAGTTTTCCAATGTCTCCTTATCAGGTTCAACAATCATTAAGCCTTCAGTACCATCAACTATTGCCTCTTTGCCATTTATATCTTCAGATACATCTGCTGCGCCAACCAATGCAGGTATTCCCATTGTTCTTGCGAGAATAGCTGTATGAGAATTTTCAGATCCAAGCTTTGTTACAAAAGCTAGAATTTTGTCCTTATCCATCTGAACAGTTTCACTTGGAGATAAATCCTCTGCAACAACAATTACAGGCTCATCAAAGTTTGTCTCACCTGATTGATTTCCAAGCAGAATTGAGATTACTCGCTCTGCAATATCTTTTACATCTGCAGCTCTCGCCTTGAAATAATCATCATCCATATTTGCAAACATATCCGCAAAGTTATCACCAGTCTGAGCTGTTGCATACTCCGCATTTACGTTTTGAGTTTTTATCATGTTCTCAATTGAATCGCTAAACTCGTCCTCAAGCATCATGATATGAACATTGAAAATTTCAGCTTCTTCCTCTGATGCAATCTTTTTTGTTTTCTCGTACAAAGCAGTAAGCTGGGAAATTGCCTCTTCCCTTGCATCCAAATATCTTTGCCACTCTGCATCTGTATCTGTGATTTTTGTTCTTGTTACTATATTTTCTTTTTTTGCGTAAAAATATATCTTTCCAATGGCAACACCATTGAAGACTTTCTTTCCAGTGAGTTTTTTCATAATCATTACTTCCTACAAATTGTTTTTGAAATATTCTTCAAGCTTAACCAAGGTGTCAGCCTCTGTCTCTCCCTCAACCTGTACAGTAACTTCCTCCCCTTGCTTTGCACCAAGTGACAATAATCCCATTAATTTCTTTGCGTCGGCGCTCTTTTCGCCTTTAACTATTGTGATTTTATCTGCATGGCTCTTTGCCTCTGTAACCAAAAGGCTAGCTGGTCTTGCATGAATTCCTACTTCATCTGTGATTGTATAATTGAAACTTACCATTTTCTCTTTCCCCTTTAATCTAAATCTTCGCCATCTGAGGCAATTACTTTTTTGTACCACTCAAAGCTGTCCTTCTTAGAACGCTCTAGTGTACCATTTCCTTCATCGTCCATATCTACATATACAAAACCATAGCGTTTCTTCATCTCGCCTGTACCTGCAGATACTAAATCAATGCAACCCCACATTGTGTAGCCCATCAAATCTACACCATCTAGATTGATTGCATCTGACATAGATTTAATGTTCTTTCTCAAGTAATCTATACGATAATCATCGTGAACACTTCCATCAGCTTCCTTAACATCACTCCAGCCTATACCATTTTCTACAATCCAAATTGGTTTGCGATAGCGGTAATAAAGTGTATTACATGCAAGTCTTAAGCAAGCTGGATCAGTTGCCCATCCCCATGCATTTGTCTCCATGTATGGATTCTTAACTCCCATAAAGAAGTTGCCACCTGAGCCTTCCACATCTTCATGAGTTGTGAGTGTGTGTCCCCCATAGCAAGAGAAGCTAAGGAAATCTGATGAATAGTTTTTGATTAACTCATAATCCTCTGGAGTGTCATCTAATACTATTCCTTTTCTTTCATATTCCTTCAGTCTGTACTCTGGATAAAATCCTCCAGTCTGTACATCAGAATAGAATAATGTGTGCTGTGACATTTCAAGCTGAAGAATCTGATCAGCAGGATCACATGTGTATGGATAAAGTGGTGCATATGCAAGCATCTGTCCCACCTTAATTTCTGGATCAATTTCATGAGCTGCTTTTACAGCAAGAGCACTGGCAACAAATTGATTGTGTGCACCTTGGGCTTTTGCCTGGTCAGAATTATCCATCATTCCGCCGCCCATGTATGGAGCCATGTCCATAATGTTAATTTCATTAAATGTAAGGTAATATTTAACTTTTCCTTTGTATCTTTCAAATACTGTTCTTGCGTATTTTTCAAAAAAGCCTATAAGCTTTCTATTTTTCCAGCCCCCGTAGTTGATAAGAAGCTGAAGTGGGGTTTCATAATGTGAAAGTGTAACTAGTGGCTCGATACCATATTTTTTACACTCGTCGAAAACCTCATCATAAAACTTGAGACCTTCTTCATTTGCCTGATCATCATCTCCATTTGGAAAGATTCGAGCCCAGTTCATAGAAAGACGAAATGTTTTAAATCCCATCTCCCCCATGTATGCAATATCTTCTTTAAAATGATGGTAGAAATCTGTCGCAACATGACTAGGATAATATGTGTTTTCTAGTACTGCTGGAACAGCTCCCTCTGGAAATGTCATATCACTTCCAAAACCCATTCCTGTGTAACCTGTCTCACCTGTCTTTTCATTTTTCCATGTAATTCTACGTGGAACAGTGTGACTTCCGGCTGTCATAACATCAGATGTATTAAGGCCCTTGCCCCCCTCAAGGTAGCCTCCTTCATACTGATTGGCTGCTGTAGCGCCTCCCCATAAAAAACCTTTTGGAAATTTACTCATGTCTCCTCCTAAAAAGAGAACTGCCATTGATATTTATTCAACGGCAGTTCAATAGCTTTACTGATTTTCTGCTGCCTTAGCTTCTGCTTCCTTAACTGCAAGCTGGTTGTCATATACCTTGAAGAATGGATACCAAACAAGGCCAGCTGGGATAATCATAAGATAATCCCAAAGAGCATTCTGCCAACGGAATGTTCCAAGGAACTGTGCAAAGCCCATAGGCATCAATGCACCGATGTATACATGTGCTGGTCTTAAGAATCCAAACTTATATGCAAAGTATGTAAGCACCATGATTACTAAGCAGTTTAAGATGTATGGAATGCAAAGGATTGGATTGTACATTACTGGCATACCGAATGTTACAGGCTCGTTAATTCCGAACCATCCAGGAACAACACCAACCTTTGATACGGCACGAATCTGCTCTGACTTTGCCTTAAGTCCGAACAAGCAAAGTGGAAGAGTGTTACCAGTACCACCACAAATTGCGATGCAAGCAAAGAGTGCAACTGGATAGAATGTAAGAGCTGCCTGTGCCTCTGCTACTGTTCCGCCTGCTGCAATTACTGCCTCATAAGCAGCTGCATTCTCAGATGTTGCCATAATGATTGGAGCCATAAGAACTGAAATCATAAGCATTGTTCCGTGAATACCGAAGCACCACATAAAGCAAGCAAATGCACAAAGTACAAAGATACCAGCTGTTGATGTAAGTGCTGCAAGAGGAGCTGAAAGAACAGCCATAAATCCTGATGCAAGGTTGTATGCTCCGCCTGTTGCAGAGATAACAATTGCTGAAATGCCAAGCCAAATTGTTGCATTGAAGAATGATGGGATGATTGCTGCCATAGCGTTTACAAGTGATGGTGGGCAAACATCTGGCATCTTGATCTGTACGTGATTCTTCTGGCAGAAGTAATCAACATTTACACAGCAGAATGCAACTACAAATCCAAGGAACATTCCCTGTGAACCAAGATATGTAACTGAAAGATTTGCAATTGAAGAGCCCTGTGTAAGATCAAAGCAAGCTACCATTGCAAATACTGCTGATGCTTCAATTGTTGAAAGAAGTGGAGATTTAACACCTCTTGTTTTTGCATAATTGAATGCGATCATACCTGTAATCCAAAGAGCTACCAAACCCATTGTAAAATTATATGGCTGATAGAGTATTGTGTAGATTGTTGAATCCGATGATACCCCAAGCATCGACAATACTGCACATATAATCTGAAATACCGAACCAGTCATGATGAGTGACATTGAACCCATCATTGCTGCCTGTAAAGAGCTGAGGAATTTGTTCTGTCCCAATTTCTGCCCAAATTCCTGCAAGGCAATCATGCCCTTTGAGTTAAAAATACCTTCCATAAAATTTTTCTCCTTCTAGATATGTAAATAGTTTTATATTAAGAAGCCAGCATACCCTTTACTTGCTTCATAATATTTGGACAGTTAGCAACTGCATAATCAAGTGAATTTACAACGTCTGCTGGAAGACCTGTATCTTTCTTGATATCCTCTAACTTATATCTAACCTGTGGTCCTACAAGAACGCATTCATAATCCTGGAATACATCCTTATATTCAGCCAAACCAACAGCGTCGATTGTAAGTTCCTCGCCCTGCTGCTCCCAATACTCTTTCATCTTCTTCATAAGAAGACCTGTTGACATTCCACCTGCACATACTAATAAGATTTTCATAGTTTTACCTCTCCTTTTCTTAAACCCTTAAGTTTTATTTTTCGTCCAGTCTTTTATAGAGCTGGATTATTTCCCTGATTAACTCTTCTGCTAACATGCTTGTCATGAAATGATCCTGAGCATGTACTAAAAGCACATCCATTTCAGGAGCATTGCCATTTGCCTGAGCTGTAAGTAAATCCATCTGACTCTGGTGTGCCCCAACACCAGCTTCCTTGCATTTTTCTAACAGCTTATCTGCTTCCTCGTAATTCCCTTTCTTTGCTTCCTCGAGTGCTGCGAAAGCATATGAACGAGCATCACCTGCACTGGCAATTATCCCCATTGCAATCATCTCGCCATCAATTGGCTCTTGCACCTCTGCCATAGCTAATACCTCCTTGCTAGTTGTTATGTGACTACTTTACATTCTTTGTGCAATAGTGTCAATATATCAATATTTTCGTTATATTTATTTAGTGCATAATGCACAATCTTTCTTTCCTTAGTGTATAAATTCACATTTTGGACACACTTTATTTTTTATACACTAGCTGTATTCTATGGTTTGTGTATAGGTTTTTTGCCTTATTTTATTTGTGTATAAATTCTTCTGTACTTATTCCGTTTTTGTATAAATTCTGTCTAAAAAATCCGGATTTTAGTGACCTTGTTTGTATAAAATTACTGTGCTAATATGCCCCTATGAAGATATCAAGAACACTTACTATTACAACAGATGAGTTCTTTGACTACCTGGAAAACCAGCTACTGAAAATCGCTAACGATAATTTGGATGAGGAGCAGGAGGCCTATACCAATTCAGATATTCAGGAAGGTTTTCGCATTATTCAGAATCGTGATACCGATATCAATAAGGTCGAATTACTTATCAACAAGTACAAAAAAGGGGAATTTTACGAAGCGACTGCTTCTTCATTGACTGATTCATATAGGATGAGTTATCTGATTACTCCGAAAGACGATAATATCCTTGTAGATTATGAGCAAGTTAATTTAAACAATTTCCAAGCCGAAAGCAAAGGGTTCTTTGCCAAGCTCGGTGAAGCCTTATATCTCTCTCGCATGTCTAACTCTCTTTACGATGTTGAAAGAGCCGTATTGAAAGCTAGAGCAAACTAATTTTTCGCACTGAAAAAGAGTGGACACCGGTTCCACTCTTTTTTAGTTTTATCTTTCTTTTTTCAGAATGCGCATTAAGGTCGCCACCTCTTCATCGCTAATTATCACATGGAAGTTCTTTTCCAGCGCTTTTAGATAATTAGATATTACCTTATAGTCCGTAGGGTTATCTGCAAAATACTTTGAATTGTTTATTCCCTTGATTTTATAGTTTGGCGAGCTAAGAACATCCAGCATATAGACAATGTGAGCACACAATCCTACTCGCTCATCAGCATCCAAATCATAAGCCACAGCCAGCTTTTCAACTGTATCCGGTACGTATTTACGAAGCTTTTCAGCAGTAAGATATTTTGCTTCTCTGCCATAATTATCAATTACTTTTTCATAGCCCATATATTTTCTTTGAACTGTTTCAAACATCAACACATGGTCCAAATCTTCCTTGCTGCACTCAAACACATCTGCAATAGAAATAAATGGAATACCAAAAATCTCAGGATCAAATGTACCTACAAAGGCATGTATTCTGTAGCTTTTCTTGATTTCGATAACCTCTTTTATAAGCTTATCTTTATTTCCCATTGAAAGGGCAAATATCGGCATTTCAAGCTTTGAATATCTGCTGATGTAATTCTTTAGCTGCTCAGCCCCACCTTCAGATGTATGACATAAGGTTACAATTGCCATTGGACGTTTATATTCGTAGTACATATGATTCATGGATTTTCTGATTCCATGATATGCCTTATCAATATCATTTTCTTTTTTGCAATTTCGTGAGGCCACCACTCCGATGGTTGTAATCGGTATATTCATACCACGTATTTTTATATTACAACGCTCTGCTATGCTATCTAACATTACCTCCATGGAAGACGAGTCGTATATTACAACCACTCCACCACCTTGATTCACTTCTTTAATCCTCTGTTCCAAAGCTAGGTTAGTTGCAGAGGAATCTTCATTGACATCAAGTTCCAAGGCATATGCATTGTTTTCCTTTGTGGTTGTGTTGGCAACCTCCGCCAAGCCAGAAGCCACCCCTTTTCCGTGCATAGCATAAAGCAATACCGGACTATCATCAGATTCCTTGGTATCTATCAGATACATTGTAAGGATAGCCACTTCCTCTATTGAAAACTTTAAGAAGAATCGCTCATACAAAACATGAGTAAAATCCAACATAGTGGCATATTCTTTAGGATAATGAGTGATAATTGCTCTAACCTGATCATCATCAATTCTCTTTGGACTGATTTTATCCTTTTTCAGAATGCTATTAATATGCAAGCAAAGACCGCAAAACATGCTATCAGACAGCTCTTTTCCATAGTCATGCTTGTATCTTTCAGCAAATAGACTGACATAGTTTATTACATTTGTATCAACAATCTGAGCCAGCTGGCCTATATTTATGTTTGAGCCTGAAATCAGATTTTTAGGCATATCAAAGCAAATATTATCCAGATATGAGCCAATAACCTTTTTGATTGCATCAGCTGATATTCCCTTGTCTATCATTCCCTGATACTGATTCTTTAACTGACCGTAAACTTCAGTGGCCTCTATTTCACCTTCATCGCTAGACTTATCTCCAAAAGAAAAATAGTTTGCAGTACCAATAATACTGTCTATCTGTGCACCAATGGCTCCAATTGGTCTGAAATTAGCCTGGACTTCTTCTGGTAAATCCTGTCCTGTTACATACATAGTCTTTCCTTCTTCATCCAAAAGCTTTATGTATGCATTAGCACAGGCACCTTTTATTCCATTTACCATCGTTTTTATTCCATGAGGGTATTCCACATTCATCAATATCCTCACGGCATCCACGTCTACCTTAATCTGGCATCCTGAGTTTTCAGCTTCCTTTTCAAAGAAGTTTTTAATAAGCTTAAAAATCTCCTTCATTGGTCTGTCATTAAGCCGTGGTAAAGGTATAGAAACAGTATTTCTCCAGTCAACCTGTTCATCATCCCAGGATGTCATGGTAAATACAAATACAAGATTCTTTATATATTCCGTTCTTTTATCAACCGCACTGTCGATTCTTCCTGTTTCAAGAAAACCAGATATTCGACTGTACTGCTCTGGTTCTAAAAGCTCAATATGGTCGATAAACAGCACTCCACCCATTGCTTGATAAAATGCTGATTTTTCTATTCCACTTTCATCTCCAAAAATCACATCATTTAATGCACTACGATTCTTTTTGAAATGTCTACAATTAACATAAATAAATGGACTGTTTTTGCCAAACTTTCCCATCATCAAACCGTAGTAATAAATATCATTGCAAAATGCAGTTGAGCCACTGCCTGCATCAGTAACCACCTGAATATTCAATGAGTCAGCTGGATACATCAAAGCCTTTTTTACATCATCAACCGCCTTTTTCAGGCTGCCATCAAATCCAACCAATTCCTCGAAAGGCTTTTTCTCAATGGATTCTTGTGTGCGTGATGCCACCTTGTATAAAACTGGCCTTGTTTTTGACTTTATTAGCAATCCTTCCGATGTAAGCTCATTTAAAAGTGTGCTTACATTTGTTCTTTGCATATTTAAAGCTTCTGCAACCTCATCAGTTTTCCAATTATTCTTCCCTGTAGCTATGGTTTCTTTCCAAAGATATTCATAGACAATGTCGCGATTTTTCTTCATACCCCACCTAGATTAAATTTAATTCCTTCATCCCATTATATATTCCGTCTTCAGTGATATTAGTTGTGACGAAATCCGCTATCGCCTTTAAATCATCTGAAGCGTTTCCCATGGCAACCCCAATGCCAGCATATTCAATCATTTCAAAATCGTTTGGCCCGTCACCAAACGCAACTGTGTCTTCTCTTGTGATACCTAAGTATTCAACAAGCTTTTCCATTCCCACAGCCTTTGTGATTCCACCAACTGCTATTTCACCAGAGGACTCGTTTTCATTTTTAAAGCTCATGGCAGTAATGTAGTAATCATCCCCAAGCATCTCTTTTATCTGCCCAAGCGACAATCCTGCTTTGTAATAGCATATTTTTTCTGCGTTTTTATACTTTCCTGCATTATTTATTAAATTGTCATCTACATATTCATGCTCGAAAATCTGTGAAATATTCTTTGGGACCTGCCCCTTTAGACGTTCCTTGAAATTCTCATGCATCGCCTCAAAGCACTCAGATGTACCAACCACCTTGTCAGTGCATTGAAGCATGTAAATCATTTCTTGAGATTTCATAAAATCAAGAAGTTTAGATAGCTGTGCCTCCGTCATATGGTTTGCAAAAATTTCTTTTCCACCGTATGTAACATTCGCTCCAGCTGCAGATACGAATCCGTCGAATCCGAATTCTAATAGTCTTTCTTCAATTTGGCAGATGCTTCTGCCAGTACATAAAATAATCTTGTGGCCATTTGCCTTAGCCAATCTTAAAGCTTCTTTGGCGGATTCTGGAAATTCCCCGCCAAAATTGATGAGTGTGCCATCAATATCAAAAAATATAACTTTCTTACTCATAATATCTAGACCTCGTCGTAATTAATTCGATTATTCCATAATTAAAATTATCTGTCTAGACTATTATTTTCTAAAATATGCATAAAAAAGTGAGGTCACCTATGATTACATAAATGGCCCCACCCCTTATCAAAATTTTGTATTATTCGGATTATTCCGCAGTCTCTGTATCTAATCTGAACTGGCTTACAACTCTTGTTAAATCCTGTGCAATGCCATTCTGCTTATCTGACATTCCGTTAATCTCAGTTACTGTCTCAGATAGCTCAGAAACAGAATCCATTACTTCGCCACTGTTTGCAGCTGTATTCTGAGTAGCCTCTGCAATATTTTGAATTGCAGATTTTACTTCGTTCATAATCTCCTGAATTGACTCTGTCATGTTCGACAGCTTCTCAGATGTTTCTTTAATTGATTCTGCATCCTGTCCATATCTTTCAGCAACACCTACAAAGTTTTTATAATCTGGTGTTACTGTATTTGAAACATAGTCAAGAAGGGATTTAGCGTTAGTAGCAAGGCCTTCAAAGGCATCCTGTATACCAGAAATAGTTTCCTGAATCTTTTCTACAGAATCTGTTGTCTGACCTGCAAGCTTTCCAATTTCTGTTGCTACAACTGCGAAGCCCTTTCCTTGCTCGCCTGCACGTGCTGCCTCGATTGATGCATTAAGAGAAAGCAATGTAATCTGATCTGCAATGTCTGCAATTACACTTGCCATCTCACCAATGTTTTCAACAACCTTAGACTGTGCAATACTGTCCTCCAGCTTAGTCTCGAAGCTAGACTGCAAGGTTTGAGATTTATCAAATGCCTCCTGGCTGTTCTTACCGATTTCTGTAGCTCTCTTCTGAATATCAATAGCAAGATCCAAGCTACCTTTAGTCTCATCATTTAAGCTGTCTGTAGACATTGCAACCTGCTCAACAGATGCTGAAAGCTGCTGTGTTGCAGCTGAGGAATTCATCATATCCTCGTTTACTGCTGTCATAATATCTACAATCTTATCGAACTCAATCTTCAGCTCATTTGCAGAAGATTTAAGATTATTACTTGCCTCGTTAATATCCACTGAATAGTCTGAAATGCTTTGAATAACACCCTTGTTATTTCCGTACATATCATTCAATGACGTTGACATTACAGCAAGCTCATCCTTACCTTTTACAGAAAGCTTCTCAATTGTAAAATCACCTTCCGCAAGCTCTGTAGCAAAGTTTTGAACCCTTCTGATTGTCTTTGCTACACCGCCGATACCAATAACAATAATTACTATTGCTACTACCAATGCCACAATACATACGATTACTAAACGATTGATTAACAGGTATATTGGCTGTTTTAATTCATATGAATCAATGGAAACCATAAGCTTCCATCCTGTCAAATCAATAGTATCAAAGTATACTTTGTAATCAGTCTTTCCTGAAGTATATCCAGATGTTCCTTCATCTTCAGCAAGCACTGTACTCATCATGGAAACAACAGATGCATTTTCATCTTCTGTTAAATATGCTCCTGTTTGAACTTTTTCGTCGTCATATCCTGCAATAAGAAGACCATCTGCAGCTGTAAGGATACCTACACCTGTTTTTCCTACTGTTACATTACTAATAATTTCAGTGATTGCAGATAGTTCAATATCTACTGTAACGCAACCAATCTTTGTTCCATTTACAACAATAGGGGTAGAACATGAGGACATTACTGTTCCAGATGTTGGATCATAATATGGATCTGTTATTACAGGGCCATCGCTTGCCATTGCATTTGTATAGTATTCCTGAGCGAAATAATCATATGCGGAATTGCTATATTCCCATGTAGTAACTGATTTGTCACCATCCTTATATACATATGGACCATAGTATTGTTGCTCTGGGTCGTAGGCATATGGCTCGAACCATAGTCCGGATCCTAGTACGATATCGTTTGTTGCTATCATATCCTGAAGCATCTTCTCATATGCATCCCATGCTGTGAATGTATATGATGAAGCAACACTGATAGCGATGGAATCTGCTAGAGTTTCAACATCCTGCAAATATCCACTTACCTCAGAAATATTTGCACGTAACTCTGCACTCATTGACTCTTGTGTTTTTGTATCTACAAGAGCATCACTTGATGTTGCCGACATAATAGTCAATACTATCTGAGCAATAACAAGTATTGGTAAAATCATTACCAGCATCTTGGTTCCGATTTTCTTAAAACTCATATTATCCCCTCCGTATTGTCTGATAATTGTCTATATTTTAATCTATATTTGTGTACAAATGTTGAAAATTCAACGTCATCAAGTGAACATTTTGTGCATAAAAAAGCGCCCCGAAGGGCGCTTGCTTTATGATTCTGCTTGCTTTAAGAAAATATTCTCTATCGCATTTATAATCTTTGTTTGCATTGGAGGCTTTACAAAATAGCCTGCTGGCTTCAGATCAAGTACAGCATCTACATGCTCCTTATCTGCAATTCCTGTAAGGAATATTACTGGAACATTTTTGTAATCATCCTCTGCTCTAATCATTTCAAGAGTCTGCTTACCATCTACAACTGGCATTTCATAATCAAGAATGATTAAGTCCGGTCTATCCTGTCCCATAGCTTTCATACACTGAGCCGCAGATGTTGCAAGAGTAACTCGATACTTATCCTGAAGCATATTTCTCATATTTCTAAGAAGTACTGGGTTGTCATCTACAACAATGATGTGACGCTTCTCAGTTTCTACTACAGCATTCAAAATAGCATCTGCATTCATGCTAAAAGCCTTGCAGATTTCTTTTATAATCTCTTCACGGCCTGGCTGCGGAATATGCTTGCACTGTCCTGAATAATAGTATGAAATAAACATTTGTTTCTTAAGCTCGCGCCCAAATGTTATGACAGGAAGCTGTTCATTGTACTCTCTAATCGCTTCAAAAATATCTTCTTGATGCATCTCGAAGTCATCAATGTCCATCAAAACTAAATCAGGAGCGTACAACTTCAACATGCTCTTAACTATTTTTGCACTACTAGTACATAACTGTGTATGGAAATGTTGTGCAAGGAATGAATTTACATCTGATGGAGATTCGGTACTAAAATCTCCCACTATAAGTATTTTACGCATTTTGTATTCTCCTTAACTAGCTTTGTAGCTCTTCAATATCTGCAAGTGCCTCATCGTCTTCCAAATTCATAATACGAAGATTTAATTGCTCTAGTTTAACTTGTTTATCATCGTCATAAGAATATGACATAATCTGTTTCATAATATTGTCGGCCTGCTCTGAGTCATGTGTCATAATTGACATCTTCAACATTTCAAGCAAAGCAAACAGCTCATCAATATCCTCCAGCTTAGGCTTTTCAACATCCGATGAAAGCACCTTCAGCCTGTCATGCATTATTTCCAACTCTTCAATAAGAATTGGTGTAATAGCTTTAATTCTATCGATATTATTGTCCTTCGCTGCAAACTCACAAGTCTTTGCAAGTCCGCCTAAGGCTGTAGCGCCAATTGTATTGGCCATGCTTTTAACTGCGTGAACTTTTATACGATAATCTTCAAGAGTGTTTCCACTGTCTATATCTTTATAATACCTAAGTATCTCATCCCTTTCAAACATTATCGAATCATAAAAATCCACCGCCGTCTGAAATACCATGTTTGTATCAGGGAAATGCAACAATGCATAATCCCAATCAATTCCTTCAATATCAGGAAGCTCAATTTTCTTAACACGATTCATTCTTGCTTCATCTTTTGCATCAGGCTCATGATACTCCAGCAACGACTCTGGAAGAAAATCACGGATTGTTTTTTCAAGCTGTGCAGGCACTACCGGCTTTGAAAGGAAGCCATGGAAACCAAGTGTTAAATATCTTTCTTTTGCTCCTGCAATAGCATTTGCAGTAAGTGCTATTACTGGTGTGCCCAAGCACTTATTACCTTCAAGCCTTGCCATAGCTTTGAAGGTTTCGACACCATCCATACCAGGCATCATATGATCCAGGAAAATCATATCAAAATGCTGATTCTTGATAAGCTGCAAGCAATCATATCCATTTTCAGCTTCCACTACTTTTACCCTAGAATCTCTAAGTAATGCAACAAACACCTTACGGTTCATAGCATTGTCGTCAACTACGAGGAAAGTAGCATTTGGTGCTTCAAAACTTGTGCTGTACTCATAATTTGAAGTAAGCTGCTTTAGCTTCTGCTCAAAGTCACCAATTGGTTCAGGATTTACTACCTCTTGACTAATCGTAAATGAGAAGGTAGAGCCTTCACCATAAGTACTATCTACATTTAATGTGCTGCCCATCATCTTAAGAAGATTTTGAGTAATGGTCATTCCAAGACCAGCACCTTCGATATTTCTATTTCTATTTACTTCCAATCGCTCAAAGGATTCAAACATCCTTTTGATATCCTCTGGCTTTATTCCTATACCTGTATCTTTTACAGAAAAGGTAAGCTCAACATATTCTCCGAAGCTTTTTTTACATGTGGCTGTTATTTCAATGTAGCCTTCCTGGGTATACTTTACTGCATTTGTGATGATGTTTGTAAGCACCTGCTTGATTCGAATATCATCACCTAACATATTGCAAGGGATATTGCTTGCAATGTTAAGCTTTAATTCCAGATTCTTTTCCTTTGCCCTTAGCACGATATTATTTAAAACATCATGCATAAGGCTCATGAAATCATATTCACCTTTAACGATGCCCATCTTACCTGACTCGATTTTGGTGATATCCAAAATATCATTTATTAATGAAAGCAGGTTTTGTGAAGCCGTCTTGATATCCAAAGCATATTCTTCAACGACCTTTTCTGAGGTTTCTCTCAAAATCATCTCGTCCATACCCATGATGGTATTGATTGGAGTTCTGATTTCATGAGACATATTTGCAAGGAAATTACTCTTTGCTTCTGTCGCTGTCTGTGCCTGCTTCTCGGCTTTTTTAGCCTGCAGTGTCTTTTCTAGCAAATCATCGTTATTGATAGCAGCTTGTCTATATAATTTTTCATAAATAGATCTCTGGAATTTAATAATTGAGCCGATTGCGATGGCACTAATCATCATTGATTGTACCACGTCAAAAAATACGCTTCGCTTTGTCTGTAAGCTCACTACATATTCTGGATGATAATAAGAAATGACGTAGCAACCAATAATGATTGCCACATCAGTTAATAACATAAATAAGAAATCCATGCCATCTAAAAGCATGAATATAAAAATAAGTCCCATGGAGAACCAGCAAACCATACCGCTGTTGATTCCTCCGGTAACAAAGAACATAACTGGAAACAGAGCTATTCCCACCACAAAACATACTGCGATAGTGCTGTTTTTCAGCCTATTCATATAGTTGGCCATATATATGCAGACTGCATCTATTATCACAGAAACGAAAATAACTGCAGTCAAAATTCCTGACATACCATTAATAATGTTGAATGGAATAGTGATAATTCCACCAATCAATCCAACAATTGTAATGATATTGAATAACACCAAATCTATAGGTAGGTCTGGACTAAAATACTTTTTCTGAAATGCCCTTAGTTTGTTCAAAACAACGTCCCCATTATCCCTTATAAAATCTGTATTTTCACCGAAAATACCCTAAAATAAATATAAAGGAATAAATAAAATTGTACAATACCGGACCCAAGAATAATTCGTGAAAAAACTGTGAAAACATCACATCTATCAACTATATATTCTCAATTTGCCAATCAATGGTGCTTAATCCCTTAGATTTCAAAAATTCGTTAGTCTTTGAAAAGTGCTTACAACCGAAAAAACCTCTATATGCAGAAAGAGGTGATGGGTGTGGCGCTTTAAGTATTAAATGGTTTGGATTATTAAGCTTTGCACACTTTTTTGCAGCTGGTGAGCCCCATAGTAAAAATACTATTGGACGATCCTGCTGGTTTAAAATGTCGATAACCGCATCGGTGAACTTTTCCCAACCGATACCTGCATGGCTTGCAGCCTGATGTGCACGAACTGTAAGTACATTGTTAAGCATAAGAACACCCTGTCTTGCCCATTTTTCCAAATATCCATTGTTTGGAATATAGCATCCCAAGTCATCATTTAACTCTTTATATATATTTACAAGCGAAGGTGGTGTTTTTACTCCAGGCTTTACCGAGAAGCAAAGGCCATGGGCTTGACCAGGCTCGTGATATGGATCCTGACCAATAATAACTACCTTTACCTCTGATAATGGTGTGAAATCGAAAGCGTTAAAAATATCATCTGCCGGTGGATACACAGGATGCTCGTGATATTCCTTCTTCACTGTTTCATATAAGTCTTTATAGTATGGCTTTTTAAACTCTGGAGTAAGCGGTTCAAGCCAATCATTTGTAATTGCTGACATTATTCTTCCCTTCTATGAGTCATATATTTCTTGCCTTTTATTATATCTTATCCTTGTTTTCATTAAAACCATTCTATTTGACTATCAAATTAATAGGTTAGTCTTAAAATAATCACAACATCATGTTAATATGATTACAAAATATAATTTTGAACTATTAATTTGGAGGTCATATGTTTCAAAAAACCTATTATTTTCAAAGCATAGATGAGCTCGATGATATATTAAATACAATCTCAAATTCGGAAGCATACAATTCTGCTTCTGGTATTTTGATGCAATTATATAACTCAAAGACTGACGTGGATGAACAGTCTATGATTAATAAAATTATAAGCCAATGTCCTAAGGCATGTCTCACTGGTATGACTGCTGCAAATATTGCCACAGAAGAATACGATATAAGCAGCTTTCCGCTACAGCTATCTGTTACATATTTTAAAGAAACACAGCTTGTTCAATTTGAATTCGATATGGAAAACACAACAGCTTTCGTGGCTGGCCGTGTCATGAGTAAAGCCTTGGAGGATTTACAGAATGTTAAATGTCTTCAAATTCTTTATTATGCAAACAGTATTTCAATAAACAGTTTTGTCCATGAGTTTAACCATCACCACATACCAACATTCGGCGCAAAGGCTGGAAGAAACATTCAAGTGTTAAATCCTGCTCATATATATGGCAAAGGTGTATACTCCACCGGATTTATTGTAGTTGCCTTTGTAAGTACTTCATTAAAAATATATATGGACAACAATCTCGGTTGGCAACCTATCGGTTTGGAAATGGCAATCACAAAAACCTCTGGCAATAGCACTGTCGTTGAAGTGGATAAAAAGCCTGCGGTTGATATATTTTCTAAATATTTGAAAGTTTCGCCCAATAGTTACTTTGTTCAGAATGTTTGCGAATTTCCATTGATAATTGAGCGAAATAATTTCAAAATTGCAAGAGTTCCTTCCGGATATTTGCAAGATGGCAGCATTTCCTTCACGTCAGATGTGCAAAAAGGAGACCATTTTAGATTATCTTATGCAAATCCTGATAATCTCTTTGCTCTCACAGCTCAATCCGTAAATGATGTACACAATTTTGAACCAGAAGCGCTTTTCATCTTTGAATGTGGCAATCGAGTAAAGTTTTTGAAGGATAAATATTTAGAAGAAATCAAACAGTACTCCCAATTCTATCCCGAATTATCAGTAACTACCGGCTATGCCGAACTATTCTATACTGATGATGGATTTGGTGGAGACTTAAATAGTGCTTTAGTAGCAGTAGGATTAAAAGAATCTGACAATTCTACAGACTGTATAATTCCATGTAGAGAGTATATTGTGGAAGAATCTGACCCTCAGGATACAAATGTTGATCAAGAAATTCCATTTTTAGAACGTATCTTAACTTTCCTTGAAAGCACTTCTAAGGAACTGGACAACCTAAACAAGGAACTTGGCAAGGTAGCCTATACGGATCAACTTACTAAAATCTATAACCGTTGGGAATTAGAAAGAAAAATAGAAGAGGCGCTGGAACTCACAAATCAAGGCATGTCCTATGGCCTGTTCTTTATCGATATTGACCATTTCAAACATGTAAATGATACCTATGGCCATGATGTTGGTGATTCAGTTCTTTTATCAGTTGTAAATGTTATCAAGGAAAGTCTGAAAGAAGGCCATATATTTGGCAGATGGGGTGGTGAAGAATTTGTTTATATTATCCCAGATGCGGATGAAAAGACTGCAGTAGAATTTGCCGAATCTATACGAAAGAAAATCGACGATATATGCTTTGTAACTGTAAATCATATAACAATAAGCTTAGGTGTCACATTGGCAAAACCAAATGACACCCTTGCATCCTTTGTTAAAAGAGCGGATGACGCAGTATATGAAGCCAAGGAAAATGGCCGCAATCAGGTCAAGATCCATTTGGATTAATATTATTGCAATATCCAATCATCAAGAGGTAACCAGAAGCCCAAATCCTTAAGCTCCTGCTCAATAATATCAAGTGTTTCCTCATTATCTGCACTAATGATGTGATAATGATATCCACTTGTAGCAGAGCTTAGGGATTTTGATTTTCCTGAAGCTATCGCCTCCATAAATTCCTTTGCCTGACGCCTTGAGCTAACATTAAGTGGAGCTTCAAGACGGTTGTAAAAGCGATGGTTGATAATGATATTCTCTGCACAACCACCATTATCAACTATTGCAAAAAGCTCATCTAATATCTGATCATCATTGTGATGACTCTTTATAATTCTTTTGCATTTATTCTCAGATGCTAATACATATCCTCTGTTTGTTGAAGTAATTTCTATGCCATTAGCTCTAATTAATGCAATATCTGTAACCACAACCTGGCGGCTTACATCAAGCTCGTTTGCCAGTGTTGTGCCCGATACAGGCTTATCCGATTGTCGAATTATCTCTATAAGTCTTTTTCTTCTTGCCTGTCCGTCCATAGTTCCTCCCTTTATACAGATTAAACTGCATGTAAGTTTTTCATTGAAATATCAAGAATTGGAGCTGAATGAGTTAATGCTCCACTTGAAACATAATCAACTCCGCTGTCTATTATATTTTTTATATTCTCTTTTGTCACGTTTCCAGAGCATTCTGTTTTAGCGCGGCCATTAATTAACGCAACTGCTTCTTTCATAGTTGCCACGTCCATATTATCAAGCATGATAATATCCGCACCAGCCTCTACTGCTTCCTTAACCTGCTCAAGAGTTTCTGTTTCGATTTCAATCTTTCTAACGAATGGTGCATATTCCTTAGCCATCTGAACAGCCTTTGTAATAGACCCTGCCGCTCCGATGTGATTGTCCTTTAAAAGAATACCATCAGAAAGATTGTATCTGTGGTTTTGTCCACCGCCACACTTTACTGCATATTTCTCAAAAATACGCATGTTAGGTGTTGTCTTTCTTGTATCAAGAAGAACGGTCTTGCTGCCCTCTAAAAGCTTAGCAACTTGATTTGTGTATGTTGCAATTCCGCTCATACGCTGAAGGTAGTTAAGTGCCACACGCTCTCCTGAAAGAAGCACACGAATGTCTCCCTTTACCTTTGCCATAAGCTGTCCCTTTGTGACCTTATCTCCATCTTTTACATACTTTTCCACAATTGTATCTTCATCAAGTATCTTGAATACACGCTCATATACGTCCATTCCACAAATTACACCATCCTGCTTGCAGATAAGCTCCACCTCACCTGCCTGTGGACCTGGCATAACAGAGTTTGTAGTAACATCTTCACTTGAAATATCCTCGCGCAATGCCATTTTGATAAGCTCGTCTGCATTGAGCTTCATTGTAATATTGTTCATTTATATGGCCTCCTTTTCGGCTCTCATGTCTGCTTCTTTTTTAATTTCGCCAACTACCATTGCATGGTAGTTTTCCATAATGCTTGGAAGATCCTCATAACCATCCATGTTTACAAGGTTATCAAAATCCTCTGCTGATTTATAGTCATTTCTTGCTGCAATATCCAGTGCTGCACGCTTTGCAAATACTAGGCTTTCAAGCAATGAATTGCTAGCAAGACGATTTCTTCCATGTACTCCATTACAGCTGGTTTCGCCAACTGCGTACAGCTGCTCCATTGTGGTTTTGCTGTCTTTATCTACATAAATACCGCCCATGAAATAGTGCTGTGCAGGCACCACTGGAACCCAATCAGTAAGCGGATCATATCCAGCTTCCTTGCACTTGTTGTAGATATTTGGAAAATGATTTAAAATTTCATCCTTTGGAATTGGTGAAAAATCCAGCCATACATGCTCAGTTCCCTGCTCCTTCATCTTGTCAAAGATTGCATGACTAACCACATCTCTTGGCTGTAATTCATCTGTAAATCTTTCACCGTTCTTATCTCTGAGGACTGCTCCCTCTCCACGAACAGACTCTGAAATCAAGAAGCTTCGTCCACCCTGCTTTGTAAACAGAGTTGTAGGATGAATCTGTACATAATCACAGTTCTCCAGCTTAACATTGTGATACATAGCAAGTGCCAAAGCATCGCCAGAGATATGCCTGAAGTTTGTCGAATGAGGATAAACACCGCCTAAGCCTCCACAGGCCAGCACTGTTACATCCGCTTCAATTGCAGTTGTTTTACCATCCATATCTGCAACAACAATTCCATAACATACATTTTCATGACAAACCCAATCAACCATAGTTGTGTGTGCCATCAATGTGATATTATCTCGCTCCTGCACTCTCGCCAAAAGCTTGCTCGTAATCTCACGACCTGTTATATCTGCATGAAACAGGATACGATTGTTGGAGTGAGCACCCTCCTTTGTAAAGAGGAACTCACCATCCTTTTTATCAAATTCTACCCCATAGTTAACCAAATCATTGATTATACTCTGAGAGCTCTTTATCATGATTTCAACCGACTCACGGCGATTTTCATAATGCCCCGCTCTCATCGTATCTTCAAAATATGCCTCATAGTCTGCTTCATCCCTAAGCATACATATGCCACCCTGCGCCAAAAAGCTATCGCATCCATCCAAGGCATCCTTTGAAATACATAATATTTTTTTATCCTGTGGCAGGCTCAGTGCACAAAACAAACCTGCAACACCAGTGCCTACGATTACTACATCATATTTCTTTTCCATGATTCATACTCTTTCCCGCAAATTACTTTGCCAACTCCAGCATTCGCTTAAGTGGAATAAGTGATTTTTCCCTCTTCTCATCACTTACTTCAACTACCCCTGTTCCATCTCTCAAACAATCCCTTACCTTCTCCAAAGTAACCTTCTTCATGTTTGGACAAATCTGAACAGAACCTGCTGAATAAAATGTCTTCTCCGGATTATTCTTCTTGAGCTGATAAAGCACTCCAAGCTCCGTAGATATGATGAATTCTTTTTTATCAGATGCAGTAGCATAATCAATAATCCCTGATGTGCTTCCAATATAGTCCGCATACTCCAAAACATCCAATGTACACTCTGGATGAATAAGAACATCCGCATCCGGATGAGCCTCCTTCGCCCTCTTCACTGAATCCACAGTAACAGCCTTATGCACATGGCAATAACCATCGTTAAAGATAAAATTCTTCTCCGGAACCTTACTAGCAATATATCTGCCCAGATTCTCATCCGGAATAAAATAAATATTCTTATTAGGCAATGACTTTACAATCTTCATAGCATTTGAAGAAGTAACGCAAACATCTGAATGCATCTTCAATTCCGCTGTAGAATTGATATAGCAAACAACTGCCACATCATCATACTCAGCCCTTACCTGATTAATCTTTTCCACCTCTGCCATATGTGCCATAGGGCAATCCGCTTTCTCATCAGGCATCAGCACCGTCTTCTCAGGATTCAGAATCTTAGCCGATTCCCCCATAAACTTAACACCTGCAAAAACAATGGTACTCTCCTTCAAATCCACAGCTACCTTTGCCAAATAGTAGCTATCCCCCACATAATCCGCTATAGCCTGCACATCATCATTAACATAATAATGGGCCAAAATAACAGCATTCTTTTCCTTCTTTAACTCCTTAATCTCTTCTGCCAGAGTAGACATAACAATTCTCCTTTTACATGCCAATCTCAGTTGACAGCAAGTATACCACATGTATAGTCTACTGACAAGACACTTGTCAAAACACCGTCACGCCCTCCAGCCAACCAACGTGCTAAGGCCGCCATGCCCTCCCGGCCTCTAACGTATAAAGGCCACCCTACCCCGGCCCCGGCACACCCGCCTGCTACCACCTGCAAGTATCATTGGAGCAGATTTTTGGATTACCTTAATGTGTAAAGTCGCCCATATGTAGGTGTACTTACGAAGCTTTTACTATTCGAAGGAAATGTATGGGTGGGACGGACAACGTAGTTTATTTAATCATCTAGTCTTAACTAGTCTTTGTATTATTACTTTTGCTACTCCGTTTACTAAGAAAAATTAAAAAAGAGATATTTGTATGTATTGGCACCGTGGCACATTCAACGTCCTGTTTCAAGTGACCACTGCTGCCGCCGTCCTAGCGGCAGCTGCCAATTCATATCAAATATCTCTTTTTATTTTTCTAAGTTCACTCCAAAGCAAATAGTAAT